>NZ_JABEKS010000002.1:0-300000 GCF_012985205.1 Planctomonas sp. JC2975
GTGTTTCGGCGGCCATAGCGAGAGGGAAACGCCCGGTCACATTCCGAACCCGGAAGCTAAGACTCTCAGCGCCGATGGTACTGCAAGGGGGACCTTGTGGGAGAGTAGGACACCGCCGGACTTCTTTGTAAGAGGGCCGCCCAGAAATGGGCGGCCCTTCTTGCGTTAACGGGCCGCATTCCGGGCCCGTCCGCCCCGAGTGAGGCGTTTCCGCGGGAGACGGGCTTTAGCCGCGGCGGCGCGTTTCGGTGGGACAGTTCGCGCCGGAACCCGCGGCATCCGTGAGCGTCTGGGGCTTCGCATCCGCATCCTCTGGGGTGTCGCCGACGGGCCCGCGACGACGCTGGCTCGAGGCACGCACCACCAGCGTGACGGGAATGGGCGGCGGGGACGGCGACGTGTCGTCGCCGTCGAGCCGGTCGAGCACGCGACGGAGCGCGAGCTGCCCGAGAGCGGCGAAGTCCTGAGTGACGGTCGACAGGGGCGGGGTGTAGAACACCGACTCGGGTACGTTGTCGAAACCGACGACGCCGACGTCATCCGGCACGCGGAATCCGCGTCGTGCGAGTGCAGACATGATGCCGAGTGCGATCTGGTCGTTTGCGGCGAAGACCGCCGTCTTGCCGGCGATGACGGTGAGTTCGAGGCCTATCCGGTGGCCCTCTGCTGCCGACCAGTCCGCGTGGTAGAGCGCTCCGCGTGGAATGCCGGCATCCGCGAGTTCGTCCGCCCAGCCGCGTTGACGCTCACGGGCGTCAGGGTGGTCGGGAGGCCCCGCGACGTGGATGACGTCGAGGTAGCCGGAGTCGATGAGGTGCTGAACGGCCGCTCTCGCTCCGCCGTATTGATCGATCGCCACGACGTCGCCACTGCGCCCGGGCGCCGCGATCGAGATCAGCGGAACGCCGACGTCTAATCCGCGCAGGGACTCGAGGGTCGTGACGTCGAGCTGCACGAGCACGACGGCCTCGACATTCTGCCGCAGCAGCGACTCGATCGCGCTGCGCGCCTCGCTGGCGCTGTCGCCCGGCACGCTCACCGTGAACACGCTGTACCTGGCGGCGTGCGCCGCCTCGTTGAAGTAGCGCTGGATGCTGGCCGGCCCATAATCCGCGGATCCCGGCGCGATCAGTCCGATCGTCCGCGTGCGTCTGGTGACCAGGGCGCGCGCAGCGGCGGATGGCTCGTATCGCAGCTGTTTGATCGCCTTGCGGACGCGCTCGCGGGTCTGGTCGCGCACATCCGGAGAGTCGTTGATGACCCGGGACACCGTCTGATGCGACACCCCGGCAAGGCGCGCGACATCGAAGATGGTCGCCGCACGGTTCCCCTCAGTCCGCGCCATTCGCCTCGTCTCCATCCGCGATGAGCGTGAGCAGGAGCTCGCGGTCGAGCTCATCGTCATTCGCCACGATGCCCAGGATCGATCGGTCGCGCATGATCACGATCCGGTCGGACAGCCGCAGAACTTCGTCGGGTTCGGCGGAGATGTACACGACGCCGACTCCGTTGGCTGCCATGGACGCCACGAGGCGCTGAACCTCAACCTTAGCGCCGACGTCGATGCCCCTCGTCGGCTCGTCCAGCACCAGAACACGTGGCGCGATCGCAAGCCAGCGGGCGAGCAGCACCTTCTGCTGATTGCCACTGGACAGGGATGCCGCCGGCTGGCCGGGGTCGCACGGCCAGACATTCAGTGCCTCGAGGTAGCTCATCGCGAGTTCGTCCTGCCGCGCGCGCGGCATCCGCAGGAACCAGCCCCGCTGCGCCTGGATCGCGAGCGTGATGTTCTCCCGCACGCTGAGCTGACCGATGAGGCCCTCGGAGATGCGGTTCTCGGATGCGTAGACGACGCGAGCGCCCAGAGCTGTGCGCGGCGACCGGTACGTCGTGGTCGACGTGCCGCCGACGAGCTGTCCGCCGGCGATCGGATCGATGCCCGTGATGGCCCTGGCCAGTTCCGTTCGGCCGGATCCGAGGAGCCCTGCGACGCCGACGATCTCGCCCTCGCTCACCTCGAGGTCGACGGGAGCGCGCAGAGCGCTCGTCCGCACCCCCTCTGCCTGCAGGATGGGCGCCGGGCTGGCGATGGCCTCGGCCGCGCGTTGCTCGATGATCTCGTCGAGCTCTCGCGGATCGCGGCCGAGCATGCGCTGCACCAGATCGCGGCGCAGGATGTCGGCCGTTGGGAACTCGCCGACCAGGATGCCGCCACGCAGCACGGTCAGCCGGTCAGCGATCTCGTACACCTGCTCGAGGATGTGCGACACGAACAGGACGGCGACGTCCTCGTCGCGCAGCGACCGGATCACGTCGAGCACGTGCTCCGTCTCGGCCTCGTCGAGGCTCGCGGTGGGCTCGTCCAGCACCAGCACCCGCGGATTGGACCGGATCGCCCGGGCCATCGCCACCAGCTGCCGGATGGCGGGCGGATGCCCGCCGAGCGGCGACCGCGGATCCACCACGGCGCCGAGCCGGTCGAGCAGCTCCGACGCGCGACGGATCATCGCCCGGCCGTCGATGCCGAACCGGCCGTGCGGCTCGTCGCCCAGCATCACGTTCTCGGCGACGGACAAGTTCGGCAGCAGCCCGGTCTCCTGGTGGACGACGCCGATTCCGGTGGCGAGCGCGTCGCGTGGGGAGGTGATGCGCACCTCAGCGCCGTTGCACAGGATCTGGCCCCGCGCCGGCCGGATCGCACCGGTCAGCACCTTGATGAGCGTCGACTTTCCCGCGCCGTTCTCGCCCATCAGCGAGTGCACCTCGCCACGATGCAGGTCGAGGTCGACGTCGTCGAGCGCCAGGTGGCCCGGATACCTCACGGTGATGCCGCGCATCCGGATGAACGGATCGTCGGAGTTCATCGCAGCACCGCCGATCTGCTGGCCGCAAGGCGTTGCGCCACCACGAAGACGAGCAGGAGGAGGCCGAGCACGATGGGCGTCCACCACGGATCGACGCCGAGGTAGTCGATGGTCAGCTGGATGACGCCGTAGACCAGCACGCCGATCACCGTTCCGACGACTCCGCCGTGTCCGCCGCCGAGCGTCGTACCCCCGATGACGACGGCGGCGATCGCCGCGAGTTCCATGCCGACGCCCGCCTGCGGGTCCCCGGACGACGTGTACGAGGCGAACAGCACGGCGGCGATCCCCGCGCAGACGCCGCTGACCACGTACACGAGCACCGTGGTGCGCATGACGGCAAGGCCCATCAGGCGTGCGCCGTCCGCGTTGCCTCCGATTGCGAAGACCGTGCGGCCGAACCGGGTGCGATGCAGAAGCAGGTAGGCGGCGACGGCGAGCGCGAGCGCTGCGATGACACCGAGCGATAACTGCAGGTCGCCGACGCCGACCGAGACCAGCGTCAAGGCGTTGAGCCCGCTGTCGCGGATGGCGACGGCGTTGAGACTGACAGTGTAGGCGAGGCCTCTGGCCAGGAACATGCCGGCGAGAGTTGCGACGATCGGCTGCACGTCGAAGGCGGCGACGAGCACACCGTTGACGAGGCCGATCCCGGCGCCGGCGGCGACGACCAGCGGGATGGCGATGCCTGCCGGCACGCCGGCGGCCAGCAGCTGGGCCCCGATCACGCCGCCGAGTCCGATCACCGAGCCGATGGACAGGTCGATGCCCCCGGAGAGGATGACGAACGTCATCCCGACGGAAAGGGCGAGCAGATAGCTGGTGTCGAGGAACAGGTTGGAGACCAGGCGGGCGGAGACGAAGGATCCGAAGACGAGCTGATCGCCGAGCACCAGCATGCCGAGCATGACGACGGCGACGAGAACGGGGGAGAGGTGCACGCGACGGCTGGCGGTGAAGGCGGGCGATGGCATCCGCTCCACGGGGAGCTGGGGCATCTGCGTTGTCATTGGATGCCTCGCCAACCGGCCCGCACGCGCTGCAGGAGCGCGCTGGTGCGCGGAGCCTGGAGCAGGCAGACCGCGATGATGATGACGCCCTCGAAGAGCGGGGACGTCGCGGGCGACGTGCCCAGATACGTCACCGTGGAGGTCAGCACTTGCACCGTCAGAACTCCCAGCACCGTGCCGCCGATGGAGAACCGGCCGCCGCGCAGGGAGGTGCCGCCGATGACGACGGCGAGGATGGCATCCACCTCGATGCCGAGGCCGGCGTTGCTCGCGTCGGCCGACATGATGTCCGAGCTCACGATGAGTCCGCTGGCTGCGGCGAGCAGCCCGCTCACGGTGTAGACCGTCGCGGTGAGGACGCGCACGCGGAGGCCGGCCATGCGGCTGGCGACCGGGTTCGCGCCGATCGACTCGATCATGGTGCCGAGTGCGGTACGCCTCAGCAGCACGGCGACGACCGCGACGACGGCGGCGGCGATGATGGTGGGCGCCGGAATGCCGAGCACCGTTCCCGAGGCGATCCACGCGTACGGCGGGCTGACGACCGTCTCGACCTGACCGTGCGTGACGAGCATGGCGAGGCCGCGGCCGGCCAGCATGAGCACAAGGGTCGCGATGATGGGTTGCACGCCGATGGCGGCCACGAGCATGCCGTTCCACGCCCCGAGCAGAATGCCGACACCGAGGCCAGCCCCGATGCCGAGCGCGACGGCGCCGAAGGATGCCGGGTCGGGCGATCCCGCGATGACCGCGAGCGCGACGGCGCCGCCGACCGACAGCACGGCGCCCACCGAGAGGTCGATGCCCCTGACGGCGACGACGAGCAGCATTCCGAGGGAGACGAGCATCAGCGGCGCGGCGTCGCGGATGATGTCGGGGATCGCCCCGTACAGTGCACCGCGTCGGATCGACAGCGCGAAGAAGTCCGGCCGCACGGCGACGTTGATGATCACGAGCGCGAGCAGGATGACGACGGCCCAGGACTGAGGACGGCGCAGCAGCGTGCTCAGGCGGCGCCGGACGAAGGCGTCCTCGCGCGCCGGAGTCAGTACGGCCATGTCGCGAGCACCCCCTTGGCGGCCTTCGCGTCGAAGACGCGGTCTGCGGCGATGTACTGCCGCTGGACGGTCGCGCCCGCGTGCACGGCACGCACCACGGATGCCACCCGCGGCCCGAGCATCGGATTGCACTGCACGACCTGGTTGAGGCGGCCGGCCACCAGTTCCGTCAGGGCGTCGCGCGTGCCGTCGATGGTGACGATGCGGATGTCACGCCCGGGCTCCAGCCCTGCCGCCGTGATGGCCTCGATGGCGCCGAGTCCCATGTCGTCGTTCTGCGCGAACAGCAGCTGGATGTCGTCGCCGTGCTTCTCGAGGAACGCCGCCATCACCTCCTTGCCGCCGGCTCGCGTGAATCCGCCGTCCTGCGCATCGAGGATCCTGATTCCGTGGCCGGCGATCACCCGGTCGAATCCGGCGGAGCGGTCGAGGGCCGCGCTGGATCCCGTCGTGCCGAGCAGCTCGACGATCCGCGTGCCGGGTTCAGCGGTTTCGATGATCCACTTCGCGGCGAGGCCGCCTTCGCGGCGGAAGTCGTCGCCGACCCGGCTCAGGTAGAGCGACGAGTCGCTGGGATCGATGCCGCGGTCTTCCAGCACGACGGGGATGCCGGCGCGACGTGCCTCGTCGAGCACGTCGTGCCATCCGCTCTCCACCATCGGCGCCAGCACGATCACGTCGACGCCACGGGTGACGAAACTGCGCACGGCGGCGATCTCGTTCTCCTGCCGGCCCTGCGAGTCGATGAACATCAGATCGAAGCCGTTGCGGCGGGACAGGGCGTTGCGGAGCGAGACGGTGTTGGCCGCGCGCCATGTGCTCTCGGCGCCGGTCTGTGCGAACCCGACGGAGATGAGGGATCCGGAAGCGTCGGCGGCTGTGCAGCCGGCCAGCCCCCCTGCGGCCAACGCGAGGGCGCCGCCGAGCATTGCTCGTCGGGTGATCGTCACTGATCGCCTCCCTGCGTCGTCGGAGCGGAGTTCGTGGAGCGGGTTCGTGGAGTTCGTGGAGCGGGGCCCGTGGACCGCCCGTTCGCGGACCGGAGTGTTCGGGCTACGCAAACGTTAGCGTTCACAGTCCCCTTCCCGCGAGGCCCGCATCCGCGGGATGACGGACTCTCAGACGGATGGGTCGGCCGGATCCCTTCGCATTTGCGGGCTTGACAACGAATTCTGTTAGCGCTCACAATGCTCTCTGAACCCGCCGCTCCGCAATCCGGCACCGTCACGGCGCGAGAAATGTGAGCCCTCACAATTCGTGTCGGCGCCAGGCTGTCTGCGTGCGGGAGGTCCCTCACACACCAACAGGAAGTGAACGATGAAGATCACACTCAGAGTCGCGGCGGTCGCTGCCGCGCTCCTCCTCGCCGGCAGCATGGCGGCCTGTTCCAAGTCGGCCGCGAACGATACCTCGGCAAGCACCGCCAAGAGTTCCGTGGCGCTCAAGGGAACGCTCGCGTTCAACCAGTCGAAGCTCGCAGACCTCGACCAGAAGCTGAAGTCCGCGCTCGCGGGCAAGGACCTCTCGGCAGTCGACATCGCGATGGTCGTCAACGTCGCCGCCGACTACTGGAAGGCCGGCCAGGTCGGCTTCGAGGCCGGATGCAAGGACCTCGGCATCTCCACGAGCAAGTGCACGTACTTCGCTCCGCCGAGCGGCAAGCTCACGGAGCAGACGTCCGAGCTCGAGACGCTGAAGTCGCAGGGCGTGACCGGATACTCGATCTCGGCCATCGACCCGACGTCGACGGCGAACACCATCAAGACCGACATGGACGCGGGCATCTTCGTGCTGCCGATCGACTCGCCGCTGCCGAAGACCGCGGCCGCCGGCCTGTATCTCGGAACGCCGAACTACACGGCCGGGTTCCAGGCGGGCACCGCCATGAAGCAGCTGCTGAACGGCAAGGGCAAGGTGGCGATCCTGGTCGGCTCGCTGACGGCCGACAACGCGGTGCAGCGCATCCAGGGCTTCGAGGACGCCATCAAGGGCACGAGCATCACCGTCGCCCAGAAGGTGAACGACAACCTGCAGGCCAGCACCGCAACGAGTGACGCCGAGACGATCCTCGCCAACAACCCCGACGTGACGGGCCTCTACGGCGTGTACTCCTACGACGGACCGGCGCTCGCCCAGGCAGTGAAGTCGGCCGGCAAGCAGTCCAGCGTGAGCATCGTCTCCGACGACTCGGACGCGCAGACACTTGGCTTCATCAAGTCGGGCACCATCGGCGGCACTGTGGTGCAGATGCCGTACCAGCAGGGCTACACCGGGGCGTACATCCTCGCGGCGGAGAAGGTGCTCGGAACGGATGCGACGGCCGCGATCCTCAAGCCGTACCTGGCCTCCGACGGCTACACGCTGAGCTCCGGCGTGGGACTGGTGAGCAAGTCGAACCTCTCCGACTACCAGTCGCTGCAGAGCCAGCTGGGCATCGGCTAGGCATGACGGACGCCACAGCCCCCTCCGGCCGTGCGGTCATCGCGCGGCTGGAGGGGGTCTACAAGGAATATGGGCCGGTGCGCGTGCTCGACCTTCCGGAGCTCGAGCTGCTCGAAGGCCAGGTCGTCGGGGTGGTCGGCGAGAACGGCGCAGGCAAGTCGACGCTGATGGGAACGCTGTCGGGTGCCGTGCATCGCGACGGCGGCGAGATCACGATCGACGGCACGGCGCTCGCGCCCGGATCGACCGAGGCCGCGCAGAAGCTCGGCGTCGCCATGGTGTCGCAGGAGTTCCCGCTCGTCGGGCAGCTCTCGGTCGCGGAGAACCTCCTCCTCGGCCGTCGCCCGGAGCAGGCGCGGAGCGGCTGGCTCGTCGACCGGCGCGCGCAGCGAGCCGAAGCTGCGGCGATGCTCGCCGACATCGGCCTCTCCGCGGGCCGCGTCGGCCTGGATCGCGACGTGCGGTCCCTGCCCGTTCCGACGAGGCAGATGATCGAGATCGCCAAGGCGTGGGGGCGCAAACCGCGACTCCTCATCCTCGACGAACCCACGTCGTCGCTCGGCCCCGTCGAAGCGGAGACGGTGCTCGGGCTCGCGCGCCGACTCGCCGATCACGGCGGTGCCGTGCTGTTCATCGGTCACCGCCTCGACGAGGTCCGTGAGGTCAGCGACCGCGTCATCGTGCTGCGCAACGGACGGCTGGTCGCGGATCTCATCCCGGCAGAGGCGACGGAGGCACGACTGATCAAGGAGATGGTCGGCGGCGAGCTGGAACAGGAGACGCCGAAGGCGCCGCCCGCCGACGCCCCCGTCTTCCTCCGCCTCGAGGGCGTCACGGCGGACGGACTGGGCCCGGTGGACCTCGAGGTGAAGGCGGGCGAGATCCTCGGGATCGCGGGTCTCATGGGATCTGGTCGCAGCAGGCTGATCCACACGATTGCGGGCGCACAGCCGTCGACCGGTGGAACGATGAGCCTGCGCGGCGCCAGGCATGCGCCAAGGTCGGCGCAGGACGGCGTCGAGGCCGGTATCGCGCTCATCCCCGAGGACCGCAAGGAGCAGTCGCTCGTGCTGTTCGCCTCGATCGCATCGAACGTGACCGTGTCGATCCTGCGGCGGCTGAGCCGGTTCGGGATCCTCGGCACTCGCGCGCAGCGGGCGGCCGCGGTGAAGATCGCCCGCGACGTCAACGTGCGCATGCAGAGCGTCGACCAGCCGGTCGGATCCCTCTCCGGCGGCAACCAGCAGCGTGCGGTCTTCGGTCGCGCGTTCGCCACCGAGCCGGGACTCCTGCTGCTGGACGAGCCGACCCGCGGTGTCGACGTCGGCGCCAAGTCGGAGATCTACGGGCTCATCGACCGGGCGGCAGCCGAGGGCATGACCGTGGTCGCGGCATCCTCCGAGCTCGAGGAGCTGCAGCTCATCAGCCATCGCATCGCGGTGATGAACCGTGGCCGCATCATGACGGTGCTCGATCGGGATGCCGCAACCAAAGAGGCCATCATGACCGCGGCCGCCTCCACCCCCGTCCCGGCGCCGGCGGCGCCGGCATCCGCTTCAGCAGCTGCATCGACTTCACCATCTCAAGGAGACTCGGCATGACCGCCGCACCGAACCCCATGACCGCACCGAACCCCGCGACCGCCTCGGGCACCGCCGGTCCGCCGCCAGGAGCCATGCCGGCTCGCGGGCCCGAGAACCGGAACGGCGGCGACCGTTCCAGCGCGAACCGCGACGACCGGCCCTCGCTGATGCACCGCTTCGCCGCATCGCCGGAGGCGGGCGTCGGAGTCGCCTGCGTCGTCGTGTTCGTCGTCATCGCGATCGCCGCACCGACATACGCCACCGCCGGCAACCTGCAGGTGATGGGACGCGACCTGTCGCAGCTCGGAATCCTCGCCGTGGCGGAGGCGCTTGTCATCCTCACCGGAGGCATCGACCTGTCGGTCGGTGCGTTGGCCGGTCTCGCGGGGATCATCGCCGCGACTCTCAACGTGACCCTGCATCTGCCGGCCGTGCTCGCGATCGTGCTGACGATCGTGATCTGCGGACTCGTCGGCGCCTGGCACGGATTCACCGTCACCAGGCTGAAGGTGCCGCCGTTCGTGATCACGCTCGTCACGTTCACCATCGCGCAGGGACTCTCGCTCGCCATCACGAGCGGGACCCCGGTGAACGGCATCGATCCGCTGTTCAGCGACATCAGCGGATACTACGTGTTCGGTGTGCCCGTACCAGCGCTGTTCTTCATCGCGGTCGTGCTCATCGCGTGGTTCGTTCTCGAGCGCACGTATGTCGGCCGGCAGATCTACGCGGTGGGCGGCAACCGGGAAGCGGCGCGGCTGGCGGGCATCCCGACGTCGCGGCGCATCTTCTCGATGTACGTGGCCGCGGCGGCCATCTCCGGTCTCGTCGGCGTTCTCGTGATCGGGCGCATGAACGTGGCAGATCCGTCAGTGGGCCCGGGCTGGGAACTCACGGCCATCGCGGCCGCCGTCGTCGGAGGTGTCTCGCTGACCGGCGGCGAGGGACGGATCTTCGGAGTCGCGGCAGGCGCCATCCTGCTCGAACTCATCGCGAACGGCCTGCTCGCGCTGCACGTGAGCCCGTACTTCCAGCAGGTGGTGCAGGGCGCCGTTCTCGGCGTCGCGATCCTGCTGGATCGGCTGCGAGCACGCTACTTCGGGCGGGGAAGGAGTTAGACCCGATTCGCACCATCCCGCACGAAATCGATGGGCCCCGGGCATGTGCCCGGGGCCCATCGTCTGTGCGCTGGCGGGTGCGAGTGTCCGCGGTGACATGACATCCGGTTGAGGGCATGCCAGTCGGGCATGTATTCGGCGGGAGAGCGCGGACTGTCTTGTTGAGGCGGATGGCGAGTGCGGAGGGCGCTAGTTCCAGGTGATCCTGCGCTACGCGATCAGGTCGATGCCGTACTGCGTGATGCGCGCATCCGCGCTGAGGAAGGGAACGCGCTCGACCGCCGACTGTGCGACCAGCATGCGGTCGAACGGATCGCGATGGTGCCACGGCAGGGTGCGCAGCGCATCGGCATGGTCGGCCGTGAGGGGGAGCGAACGGAAGCCCTGTGCGTCGAGCACGGATACGAGATCGTCTGGGGATGTGAGCTTGCCGAGGGATGACTTGATCGCGATCTCCGCGACGGTAACCGACGAAACCAGCAGTTCGTTGCCGGTGTCACCGATGATCGCGCGATGCGTTGCGCTCAACCGCGAGTCGTCGCTCAGCCACCACAACAGGATGTGCGTGTCGAGGAGCGCCCTCACGACTGGTACCAGTCGTGCTCGTCCGCGGTCGTGAAGTCGTCGAAGTCGTCGGCGATGGTGACTTGGTCGTGCCAGACGCCGGGCTTTCGAGCCTTCGCCGGACCCGGATACGGCACGAGTTGCACCACCGGCCGGCCATTGCGGCTGATGGTGATCTCGGCGCCGTTCTCTGCAGCGGCGACCAGCTTCGAGAACTGGCTCTTCGCGTCGTAGATGTTGATCGGCTGGCTGTGTAATGCTGCCATGATGTCATGGTAATTGACCTGGTCAGACCTGGCTAGACCTTCTCTGGATGCGTTCAGACTCGGTGCTTCCGTTCACGGGGTTGGCTGATCGTTCGTCATCAGCCTCGCGAACCGGCCAGGCATCGCGAGACCGATCGACCGGCGGGTGCGATCGGGCTCGCTCACACGACTTACGCAGCAGCGCTACTGCAACGCCTCGAACACGGTCGCGTCGCCGAACGTCGCGACGCCGCCCGTCACCGAGGCTGGCACCTCGAAGACGACGATCCCGGATGCCTGCTGCCCGTTCCCGAGGGTCACTTACGGCATCTGCCCGGGTGCCCCGTAGTGGGCGGTGGCGTGCGAGTACACGCTGCCACTGGCATCGGTGAAGCTGGCGTCGTAGGCGGTGTTGCAGATGCCTATGCGCGTTGCCGACACCCGCACCCGCCTCCGCGCCACACCCCCTACTCTCGGAGCATCCCCGCATCCCGACGAAGGATCTCTCCATGCGCACCCCACGCATCGTCGACGTCCAGGTGCACCGCCTCACCGGCCCGAATCCCCGGTACTCCGACGGTCCGCATCCGGACGGCGATCGGCAGCGGCAGATCCAGGCGATCGACCTGTACGCGGATGCCCGCGCCCCCCTTCGCGTTGCTGCCGCTGATGCGCAGGAGTCGCAGACGGTCTCGCGCTGCTACCTGCGCATCCTGGCCGACGACGGATCCTTCGGCTTCTACGGACCCATCGATGAGCTACCCGGCCGAGTGGTGCTCGACGCCTACCGCGAGCTGCTGATCGGGCAGGATGCGCTGGCATCCTCGACGATCTGGGACCAGCTCGAGCGCGTCGACCGGCACAGCAGGCACGGCCTGCACAAGGCGGCGATCTCCGCGATCGACAACGCTCTCTGGGATCTCCGCGGTCGGGTCTTCGACGCACCCGTCTGGCAGTTGCTCGGCGGGGGATCGCGGCGGAGCATCCCCGCGTACGCGAGCATGCTCGCCACCCCAATTGACCCGGAGTCGATCGCGTCAGCCGCCAAGGCGGTGCAGGCGGAGGGATACGCCGGACAGAAGTGGTTCTTCGAGCACGGGCCGGCGAGCGGTCCGGCCGGGCTGAAGGCATCCGTCGACCTCGTGCGCCAGGTGCGCGAAGCGGTCGGCGACGACGAGCCGATCATGTTCGACGCCTACCACGGTTGGGATCTGCCGTTCGCCCGCGCCTGGGCGCAGCGCGCCGAGCAGTACAGGCCGGACTGGCTCGAAGAGGCGCTGCTGCCGAACCGGCACGCGGCGTTCGCCGAGTTGCGACGTTCGACGAGCATCCCGCTGGCGACCGGCGAGCACGTCTACGACCGCCAGGAGGTGCTCGACCTCGTGCGCGACGGATCGATCCAGGTGCTGCAGGCCGACCCGGAGTGGTGCGGCGGCGTGACCGAATTGACCAGGATGGCCGCGCTCGCCGAGACCTTCGGCGTCGCGCTGATCCCGCACGGGCACGGCATCCACGCCGCGCTGCACGTCATCGCGGCGCAGTCGCCCGAGGTGTGCCCCAAGGCGGAGTACCTGCTGCGGCACATGCCCTGGCGGCATCAGTTCGAAGCGGATGCTCCGGCACCCGTCGGCGGCGCCTTCCCGCTTCCCACTGAACCCGGCTTCGGCATCACCATCGACGAGTCGAAGGTCGAACGCGACGAGCTGCTGCCGACAGCCTGACGCCGCGCCGCGCGTGCTGCGGCCCTGCGGATTTCAGCGCCGCGCACATCCCTCCGGAGCGCGCGGCGCCGAAACGCCTACAGGATCGCCTCGACCCGAACCGTGCTCCCGGCGGGTGCGTGCGGCACGAGGTTTCCCTCGATCGCCGCGCCGTCGACCGTCAGCTTCGCCACGGCGCCGTCCGCGCCCGAGTTCGTGACGGTGATGACGTACGTCGCCCCGCGCAGCCCGCGGGTGACGGTGAAGCTCGGCACATCCGGTCCAATGCGGGGGTCGACGACGAGGCCGTCGTAGTCCGGGCGCACACCGAGCAGGTACTGCGAGATGGCGACGAAGTTCCACGCGGCCGTGCCGGTCAGCCACGAGTTCTTCGCTTCGCCGTGTCGCACAGCCTGCTTGCCGGCGATCATCTGCGCGTACGCGTACGGCTCGAGGCGGTGGACGTCGCTGATCTCCTCCCGGAACGCGGGCGCGATCTTCTTGTACAGGTCGTAGGCACGGCCGCCGCGGCCCACCCTAGCTTCGGCGATCATCACCCACGGGTTGTTGTGGCAGAAGATTCCGCCGTTCTCCTTGTACCCGGGCGGATACGTCGATACCTCGCCCATGTGCACCTGATAGGTGGTGTAGGCGGGGTACTGCAGCACGAGTCCGTGGTCGGTGCCGAGCAGCTCGTGCACCGCGTCGAGAGCCTTGATGGCCGGGGCTTCCGCGTCATCCGGACCGGATCCGACACCGATGCCGGCCATGATCGCGATGCCCTGCGGCTCGATCCAAATCTTGCCTTCCGGCTGCTCGTCCGTGCCGATCTTGCCGCCGTAGTAGTCGTAGGCGCGTAGGAACCAGCGTCCGTCCCAGGCGTGGGTCAGCACCGCGTCGCTCATCTCGGCGACGAGTCCGCGGGCGCGCTCGGCGACATCCGTCAGCCCCCGACGCTCGGCGAGTTCGGCGTACTCGGGACCGTAGAGCACGAACTGTGCGGCGATGAAGACGGATTCCGCGACTCCGCCCGTCTTGTTCTCGGTGGTCTGGAACGGTTCGCCGGGGGTCGTGGAGAACGCGTTGAGGTTCAAGCAGTCGTTCCAGTCCGCGCGGCCGATGAGCGGCAGCCCGTGCGGGCCGCGGTGGTCGACCGTGAACTCGAACGAACGGGTGAGGTGCTCGAACAGTGGCACCTCGCTCTCCGGCTCGTTGTCGAACGGCACCGGCTCGTCCAGGATGCCGAAGTCGCCGGTCTCCTTGATGTACGCCGCCACACCCGCGATCAGCCACAGCGGATCGTCGTTGAAGCCCGAGCCGATGTTGTTGTTGCCGCGCTTCGTGAGCGGCTGGTACTGGTGATACGCGGATCCGTCGGGGAACTGGGTCGACGCGATGTCGATGATGCGCTCGCGGGCGCGCTCGGGAACAAGGTGCACGAAGCCGAGCAGATCCTGGTTGGAGTCGCGGAATCCCATGCCGCGGCCGATGCCGGTCTCGAAGTACGAGGCCGAGCGGGACATGTTGAACGTGACCATGTTCTGGTACTGGTTCCACACATTGACCTGGCGGTCGAGGCGCTCGTCGCCCGAACTGACGGAGTACTTCGACACCAGCAGCGACCAGTGGTTGCGCAGGGCCTCGAGTGCGGCATCCGCTTGCTCGGCGGTCGCGAAGCGGCCCAGCAGGGCGTGCGCCGGCGTCTTGTTGATGATCTGGTGGGCGTCGTCGGCCCACTTCTGTTCGACCGGATTCTCGACGTAGCCGAGCACGTAGACGAGCGTTTTCGTCTCGCCCGGCTCGAGCGTGACGTTCACCGAGTGCGAGCCGATCGGATACCAGCCGCTCGCGACCGAGTCCGCCGACTTTCCTCCGCGCGGAACGGATGCCTCGCCCAGCGAGTTATAAGCGCCCACGAAGGTGTCGCGGTCGGTGTCGAAGCCGTCGGCGTGAGTGTTCACCGCGAAGACGGCGTAGTGGTCGCGACGCTCGCGGTACTCGGTGCGGTGGTAGATGGCAGAGCCGTGCGGCGAGTCCTGCTCGATCTCGACCTCGCCGATGGAGAGGTTGCGCTGGTAGTTGGTCTGGTCGTCCTCGGCGTTCCAGAGGCAGAACTCGACGAACGAGAACGCCGTGAACGTCTTGGCGGCATCCGTCGTGTTCGTGAACTCGACCTTCTGAACCTCGGCGTTCTCGCCGAGCGGCACGAAGAAGAGGGTCTTCACCTTGAGGCCGCCGCGCTCGCCGGTGATCGCGGAGTAGCCGAGCCCGTGGCGCGCCTCGAAGAAGTCGAGGTCGGCCTTGACCGGCAGCCAGCTGGGCGTCCACACGTCGCCGCCGTCGTTGATGTACAGGTAACGACCGCCGGCGTCCGCGGGGATGTTGTTGTAGCGGTACCGGGTCAGGCGCCGCATCTTCGCGTCGCGGTAGAACGAGTAGCCGCCCGCCTGGTGCGAGAGCAGGGAGAAGAACTGTTCCGACCCCAGATAGTTGATCCACGGGTAGGGAGTGTGCGGGGTCGTGATGACGTATTCGCGGGCTTCGTCATCGAAGTGGCCGTAGCGCATTGCTGTTCCTCGCTGTTTCTCTCATCGGCACCCATGCCGAACGGTCGGCGCCCATGCCGAACGAATCGCTCGGGACGAGAGTAGCGGAAATCGTGGGAGCGCTCTCACGGGGTGCCTGAACCGGTGTCGGCGGAGGCCGCGGAGGGCGGGCAGGCGCTGCAGTGCGGAGAACGGGGGTGGAGCGGCGCGTGCATTTCGCCGCTCCGAGGACGGGCGCGTGATCGACGCGATCTCCGCTGCGCGACGAGAGGCGGATGCAGCATCACGATTCTCGAGGCACGCGAGCTCTCGAGGCCGGCGCTTTCAGACCGGCGTCCTCGAGACCGGCGCTTCCGAAGCCGCGTCCACGAAACCCCTGCCTGCTACCGACTACCGCTCCGCTGCAGGTACGCGACTGTCTGCTCCCTGTTGAATCCGAGCGCGTTCATCGCCTTCAGGTACCGCTCGGTGAGCGCCGCAGCCTCGCGGTGCGTCGCGTTCCCGGAGAAATCCTCGGCGACCGTCGTGCCGTTGCGCCCGCGGGTCACCAGGTATCCGGATGCCTCGAGCTCCTTGTAGACACGCGCGACGGTGTTGGGCGCCAGGTCGAGGTCGGTCGCCAACTGCCGCACGGATGGCAGTTTGTCGCCGGGCACGAGTTCGCCCGCTGAGATCTGCGAGACGAGCTGGTCGCGCAGCTGCTCGTAGATCGGTGTCGGCAGTGACGGATCGATGGTCAACACGCCAGTCAGCATCCCACGCCACACTGGATCCATGACCGCAGACATCACGGTGGTCGCCGCGATCATCGCCGACGGCGATCGCATCCTCGCCTGCCGCCGCAACGAAGATCGCGAAGCGGGCGGCCTGTGGGAGTTCCCTGGCGGCAAGGTCGAGCCGGGGGAGTCGGCTGAGGATGCGCTCGCCCGCGAGATCCGCGAGGAGCTGGGCGTCGGGATCCGTGTCGGCGGGCTGCTGCACCGCTGTACGACGCCTGTCGGCGGGCGGCTCGTCGACCTCAGTTGCTACTGGGCCGTGCTGACGGATGCCGCGCCCGCCTCGAGCACGGATCACGATGACATCCGCTGGTTCCGCCGCGACGAGCTGCGTGACGTCGACTGGCCGGAGCCGGATCGTGCGGCGGTGGCGCTGCTCGCGGACGGCGCGGGCGAACAGTGACCTGCTCGCCGGACTGACCTCAGGGCATTCACACGCGCCGCTCTCCCGCGTACCGTGGCGCACATGCCCACCGAGCCGACGGCATCCGCCGTGCCCATCGCATCCTGGATCTCACCGAAGGCCCACAAGGGTGCCGCGAGCGACATCGCCGGTCGCGGGCTGTTCGCGCTCGAGGCGATCGCCTCCGGTGAGGTGGTCGCCGTCAAGGGCGGCCACGTCGTGACGACGGCGGAGCTGCATGCGCTGCCCCAGCTGCTGCAGAACTCGGACATCCAGATCGCCGACGAACTCCACCTGGTGGCGCTGACCGACGACGAGTACGAGCCGGTCATGCTGTTCCTCAACCATTCGTGCGCGCCGAACGTCGGCATCGACGGCAACGTGCTCTTCGTCGCCATGCGCGACGTCGCCGCCGGCGAGGAACTGACGACCGACTACGCGCTGTTCGACGACTACGACGGGTCCATGGAGTGCCACTGCGGAGTGGATGCCTGTCGTCACGTCATCGACGGTCGCGACTGGCGGCTGCCCGAACTGCAGAAGAGGTACAGCGGGTGGTTCTCCAGCTATCTGCAGCGACGGATCGACGCCGCAGGCTGAGGCAGCCGTCCACCGCGAATCTTCGTGACCATTCTCGTTCGTAACGGCTCGTGCGCGAATGCGTTTGCGTGCCTCGGGATCAGCTGCATATATTCACCGCGTGGGAGGGGCGACGATAACGCTCCGATTAGTGTCCCCAGAAATGGGTAAGTAACAGAAGGATACGCGTGCCCTAATCTCGGCCTGGGCGAGTTCATTGCTGACTCGCACAAATGTAAAGAGGTGCACCAAAGTGACTCAGACCCCACCGGGCTGGTATCCGGATCCGCACAATTCATCTCGGGTGAGATGGTGGGACGGGCAGACTTGGACTGACCAGACATTCATGGCGCCGGCGGCACAGATGAAACCCAAGTGGGTGCCGACGGCGTCCACGTGGATAGTGGGAGCAGTTGCGATCGTTTGTGCTCTCATCGTTTCAATGAGCGGTGGTATTGGTGGATTCCTTCTCGTCCTATCGCTTTTTGCATTGCCCACGGGCATCGTCGCACTGATCAGTTCCAGACCGACGTGGCTGAGGCTTCCCGCTAGCAAGGGAGCAGCGACCGTCGTAACGGTTGCTGCCGTCATCGCGTTGTTCGTCGGCGCTTTCACGGCAGGGCTTGGACAGGTCAGTACTCCAAGGGCGTCTCAGCCCGTCGCACATCAGACGTCCACTCCAAGTGCTACCGAGACACCCAAAGCGATCGTTGTCGTTGATGTGATCGGTCGATCCGCACCAGATGCTGCGGTCATACTCTCCGGCGACGGGTTCACCGTCGAGACCGAAGCCGTCGACGGTAGCTCCCTTCCGTCGGATCTCACTAGCTGGTCGGTAATCTCCGAGTCGCCAACCGCAGGAACTCGCCTGTTGCCTGGTGCGGTAATCGCACTGAGGCTGCAGGCTCCTCCAACTCCAACTCCAACTCCAACTCCAACTCCAACTCCGACAAGCGCGGCGCCTGCGCCGCAGCCAGCGCCAGCGCCGCCGCCAGCGCCTGCGCCGCCGCCCGCTCCGGCACCCGGCCAGGGCCTGGTCATCCCTGGAGCCTTCTGCCCGGACGCCAGCGTGGGACAGTCCGCGCAGGCTGCGAATGGTCGTACCTACACTTGCGGGAGCAAGGGGCCGGATGCGAACGGGCACTATCACTGGAACTCGTGATGGCGACTTTGCGGTGATCGTCGATTCGCATCCGCCAGCATGTTGCTCTCGCTCCGGCAGCGTTTCGTTGACTCCGACCTTCGACTCACACGATGTGCCCGCCCGCGACATCGAGCGTGACCCCCGTGATCCAGGATGACGCTCCCGAGGCGAAGAAGAGCGCTGCGGCCGCCACATCCTGCGGCTGCCCCAGGCGGCCGAGCGGGAAGCCTGCGGCGAGGCGTGCGCGGACCTCGTCGCTCGTGTACGCGCGCATCCGCTCGGTTTCGATCGTGGCGGGGGAGAGGCAGTTGACGCGCACGCCGTGAGGGGCGAGCTCGCCGGCCAGATGGCGGGTGAGGCCCATGACTCCGGACTTGGCCGCCGCATACGCCGCATTGGCGTCGGTCGGCTCGCGTGCGGCTGAGGACGCCATGGTCACGATCGACCCGCCGCCCGCGGTCAGGTCATCGAGGAAGGCCGAGATCGTCAGGAAGGTGGCGGTGAGGTCTCCGTCGAGCACCCGACGCCAGTGCTCGGCGGTCTCGGTCGTCGTCGGCACCGGTTGCCCGTTGCCGCCAGCGAACGTCGCCAGGATGTCGACCCGTCCGAGATCCGCGTGAACCTCGGCTCGGAGCCGGTGCAGGTCGTCATCGACGGTGCAATCAGCGGCGATCGCGATCGCCTTGCCGCCGAGATCACGGATGTCTGCGGCCACGGCATCCACGGCTGCCCGATCCCTGCCCACCACGGCCACCTCAACACCGTTGGCTGCCAGCGCTCGGGCCGTCGCCGCTCCGATGCCACGTGAGCCGCCTGTCACGACGGCGACCTTACCGTCGAGATCCGGACAGATCGCGCCGGCGCCTGCCTGCCGGTCGAACGTCTCGGTCATGTCGTGCGCTCCTCCCGTTCGGGACGCGCGCTGCACGCTGGGGGCGAGTGGCGCATCCATGCGGTATTATTTGTTCGTACAGCTTGTTCAATTAAACGTCGACGGAACGGCACGGTCAAGAGCATGAGCCCACGCCCCTACAACCTCGGTCTGCGCGGCGACCAGATCAGCAAGGGGCGCCGGCAGATCCTGGATGCCGCCCGTTCCCTTCTCAGCGAAGCCACCAGCTACACGGACTTCACCGTCAACGCGGTCGCCGCGCGAGCGGATGTCTCGCGCGGCACCGTCTACTACCAGTTCGCCTCGAAGGTCGGGCTGCTCGAGGCGCTCTGCGACGACCTGGCCCGCCTGGGCGGGCTAGCGGAACTGCCCCGCGCGTTCGGCGATCCGGACCCACGAGCGGCCCTCGACGCGTTCATCGAGTGCTTCGGCCGGTTCTGGCAGGCCGACAGGGATGCCATGCGCCGGCTCCGCGCGCTCGCCGCCCTCGACCCGGAGGTGAGGGCCGTGATCGGGCCGAGAGACGAACGGCGGCTGGCCGGGTTGACCGAGCTCGTGGCGCGGATAAGTGGGAGAAGGACGGGCTCGGAATCTTCGGACAGCGCCGCAGGAAAGACGGACTCGGAACCTCCCGCCGGCGCTGCAGGAAAGATGAGCGCCGCGGGAGCGGCTCGCCCCGGAGAATCGACCAGCGACCTCGTCAGGCAACTGCAAGCGTTGACCAGCTTCGAGACGTTCGACACGATCGCGGGACCGGATCAGCGTGACATCATGACGGTGACGCCCACGATCGTGCGGCTCGCGCACGGGGTGCTCGATGCGCTGGGATCGAACGCATGACCCTCGACGCATATCCCCGGTTGGACGCGCTGACCGACCGGATGCTCGCGCTCGCCGACACTCCGGCCCCAGGCACCGACGCCGATCCTGGCACCGGACCCGACACCGACACCGGCAGCGGCAGCGCTGGGAGAGACTCGTCGTCGGATCGCCGAATCCTCGGAATCGCCGGCGCACCCGGCGCGGGCAAGTCCACGCTTGCTGGGGCTCTCGCGGATGCAGCATCCGCGCGTGGCCGCGCCCACGAGGTCGCGGTGCTCCCGATGGACGGCTTCCACCTCGCGGATGCCGCGCTCATCCGTCTCGGACGCCTCCAGCGCAAGGGCGCGATCGATACCTTCGATGGCCACGGGCTGCTCGCGATGCTGCGTCGCATCCGTGCGGAACGCGACAACACCGTGTACGCACCGGCGTTCGAGCGTGACCTGGAGCAGCCGGTCGCGGGCAGTATCGCGATCGAGCCCGAGGTGCGGGTCGTGATCGTGGAGGGCAACTACCTGCTCGACGAGGAGGCGCCGTGGCCGAGCATCCGCTCGCTGCTCACGGAGGCATGGTTCGTCGAGACACCGGACGCCGTCCGACTGCCGCGGCTGATCGCGCGGCACGAGAGGTTCGGCAAGAGCCCAGCGGATGCCCGTGCCTGGGTCGAGCGCGTCGACGAGCCGAATGCGCGCCGCATCGCGGCCGTGCGCGATCGTGCCGATCTCGCGGTGCGGCTCTGACGAGCCCAGGAACTCGCCAGTGCGAAACGACCCGAAAGGGGTGAACCGACGGGCGGCCCGCGCATCCGGATCCGGCGAAGCCGACACTGGACGATGGCATTCTCCAGCAGCGGTGGAGGGATGACGATGTGCAGAGCTGCCGACGAGTTCGGATCCCAGATGTCCCGGCTTCGGTGCGCGCATGAGTGACGCGAAGGCAGCACCGACGCGCTTCAATCTGCGGCTCGCCATCCTCCTCGCGATGGCGATGTTCGTGCTCGTGGTCGACACGTCGCTCATGAACGTGTCGATCTCGGCCGTCGTCCGCGACCTGGACACCACCGTGAGCGGCGTGCAGGGAGCGATCGCCCTGGAGGCGTTGGTGTCGGCGGCCTTCATCCTGATCGGCGGCAAGACCGGGGACCTGATCGGCCGCAAGCTGGCCTACATCCTGGGGCTGCTCGGGTACGCGGTCGGCGCCATCGCCATGACGCTGGCGCAGAACCTCTTGACCATCGTCATCTTCTGGGCGTTCATCGGCGGGATCGGCGCATCACTGCTGCTGCCATCGATGCAGTCCCTCATCCACGGCAACTTCGAGGGCGACCATCAGAAGCGCGTGTATGCGCTCGTCGGCGCATCCGCTGCGATCGCCGCAGCGGTCGGACCTCTCCTCGGTGGCTTCATCACGACCTTCCTGTCGTGGCGGGTCGGCTTCCTGCTCGAGGCCGTCATCATCGCGGTCGTGCTGGCCGGCATCGGGCTGGTGCACGACGTGCCGTACACCGGAAGACGCTCGATCGACCTCATCGGCGCACTCCTGTCCGTGATCGGAATGGGCGGAATCGTCACCGGCATCCTCGTCTGGCAGGAGGGCGGCGAATACGTTCTGCTGCTGATCGTGGTCGGTGCCGCCGCACTCGTCGGCCTCGTCTTCTGGCTGCGGGCCAGGAGCAAGCGGAACAAGGCGACGCTGCTGGATCCGGCCCTCTTCACCTCGAAGCTGTTCCGCACCGGGGTGAGCGGACAGCTGCTCCAGCAGGTGGCGCTGGGCGGCACCATGATCGCCCTGCCCATCTACCTCCAGATGGTGCTGGAGTACAACGCGCTCCTGGCCGGCCTGTCGATTGCGCCGCTCTCGTTGAGCATGTTCGTCATCGCGCTACTGGCCGGCCGCAGGATGAAGTGGCGACCGGCGAACCTCATCCTGTCCGGCTTCCTGCTGTCCGTGATCGGCATCGTGATCATCATCCCGATCGTGCCGATCGCGACGAACGGGTGGTTCCTGACCATCCCGCTGATCATCAGCGGTAGCGGACTGGGTCTGTTGGTCTCGCAGCTCAACAACTACACGCTGTCGCCGATCAGCGATGAGCGGGTCAGCGAGGCGGCCGGCGTGAACTCGGCGGCTGGATCGTTCGGTCTCTCGTTCGGCCTGGCCTTCGCCGGCGCGATCATGCTGGCGACGCTCTCACTCACCTTCACCTCGCTCACGAACGCCAGCACCGTGCTCCCTGCTGAGGACAAGCAGCAGGTGGCGACCGCGCTCGAAGAGGATGCGCAGGTGATGTCGAACACGCAACTGGAGAAGCAACTCGCGCACGAGAACCCCGCCGTGCGGGAGGAAGTGGTCCGCATCAACACCGAGGCGCGGCCGCTCGCACTGCAGGTGGCCCTTCTGATCCCACTGCTGGCCGGTCTGCTCGGCGCGGGCAATGCGCTTCGGATGCGACGCCTTCCCGACCCCGCGCCATCCGACAGCGGCGAGGCATCCGTAATCGGTTGAGGGCCCGTGCGCACCCGGCGAGTCAGCGCTTGCCGGCCGGCTGGCGGATCGCCGCGTTGATGCGGTTCCACACGTTGATCGTGCCGATCGAGAACAGCAGCGCGGAGATCTCCTTGTTGCTGAAGAGGCCCTTGACCTCGTTCCACAGCTCGTCGGAGACCGGATCCGGACGGTCAGCAAGCCGGGTCAGCGCCTCCGTGAAGGCCAGCGCCGCGCGCTCCCGCGCGGTGAAGTACGGAGCTTCGCGCCAGGATGCCACGGCCGCGATGCGCTCGTCGCTCGCGCCGTCGTCCTCCCGCAACTCGCGCGTGTGCTCGACGGTGCACCACGAGCATCCGTTGATCTGGCTGGCCCGCAAGGTCACCAGGTGCAGGATCGCCTCGGGAAGATCGGTGGAGTGGGTCGCCTTGTTCATCGCGGTGAGCGCATCCATGCCGCCTTCCAGCAGGAATGCGGGGTGCGGCATGCGCGCCTTCACCTCGACCAGTGGCTCCGCGTCCACAATCTCAGCGGTGTCCGCGAGGTCAGAAGTAGCAGTGGTGTTGGTCATGATGATCTCCCTGTTGTCATGAGTGCTGATGTCGGGACTGCTGTCGCCTGCACTGTCGCCGCTGCGCAGTCGCCGAGGCCGGTCGCCGATCGTGCGTCGGCGGTCACGTCTGGCGGCGACTGCGGGTCATACCGGCGAACACACTGATGACCAGCGACAAGAAGGAAACGTGACATGTCCGATCAGATTCGTCTCGCCGAACGATTCGAGGAGCATCGCGGTCGGCTGCACAGCCTCGCATACCGCATGCTCGGGTCCGATGCCGAAGCGGATGACGCGGTGCAGGAGACCTGGATCCGCCTGTCCCGCACGGGCGACGACGACATCGAGAACCTCGGCGGATGGCTCACCACTGCGGCCTCCCGCGTATGCCTCAACATGCTGAGGTCGCGCACAACGCGCGGCGAGACGGACTACGACGAGCAGTTGCCCGATCCCGTCGTGGAGTCGGCCGACGTGCTCGCGGATCCGGAAAGCTCCGCCCAGCTCTCGGATGCCGTCGAGACCGCCCTGCTGATCGTGCTGAGCCGGCTGAGCCCGGCGGAACGAGTGGCGTTCGTGCTGCACGACACGTTCGACGTGCCGTTCGAACAGATCGGTGAACTGCTCGACCGGGCGCCGGAGGCGGCCCGCCAGCTGGCGAGCCGGGCGAGGCGACGAGTGCGAGCGGATGCCGGCGCTCCCGACACCGACACCCGTCAGGTCGGCGCCCGCCACACCGGCGCCGGGCCGTATGGTCGCCGCGTGGTCGACGCGTTCTTCGCCGCGGCGCACGAGGGCGACTTCGACCGGCTCGTTGCGCTTCTCGCTCCTGACGTCGCTCTCCGCGTCGACGGAGGGCCTTCGGCCTCCGTGATCGTGCGCGGCAACGAGACCGTCGCATCGCGGGCCATGATGTTCGCCAACCCGGACGCCGTGCTGCGGCCGGTCGTCGTCGACGGCGAGCCGGGCGTGCTGGTCATGGTCGCGGGACGTCCGACCTCGCTGATGGCGTTCCACGTCGAAGAGGAGACCGTCGTCGCCATCGACGCGTACACCGAGGAACGGCTGGCGGGCGTCGCGCTGCCGGTCTGACGGATCCGTCTGGGAGTGTCTGGTCGCCGCACGCAACCGCCGGACAATCGGCCGATCGAACGGATCGGCGGAGTCTGACAGCTCTGTTATATTAGCGCTGTGACATCATCCGAACCGCCAGAGGCATCGGCGCGGCCGCACACGATCGACGACCTGCCCAGCGCGTGGCGTCCGTTCCGAGCGCTGCAGCAGCGGATGGACGACGGCATCGCCGAGGCCTACACGGCACTGGGCATCGAGGGGGTGCCGACGCGGTTCAGCGCTGCGCTGATGTTCCTCGAGGACGGGGCCATGAGCATCCGCGACCTCGCCGAGCGCTGCGGCGTGACGCACTCGGCGATGAGCCAGTCCGTCGCAGCGATGCGCAAGTCGGGGCTCGTGGACTCGGAGCCGGGAGAGGATGCGCGCAGCCGCATCGTCTCGCTCACCGATCATGGCCGGGAGGTGGCGCCTCAGCTCTGGAACGAGTGGTACGCGACGGAGCGCGCGGTGCGAGAAGTGGCCGACGAGGCAGGGATCTCGCTGGATGAGGTCGTCACATCGATGAGTGCAGCGCTCGACCGCGAGTCCTTCACCGATCGCCTTCTGCGCCAGATGCGCGAGGACAGCACGAGAGCCCAGGGCTTCCCGACATCCCAGAGCTTCCCGAAATCCCAGGGCGACCGATGAGCCTGCGCGACCATCTCGTCGACGTCCGTCCGCTGCGCGAGATCCCGGCGTTCCGTGCGTTCTGGATCGGCACGACGATCAACGGATTCGGATCCCAGCTCAGCTCATTCGCCCTCCTCTACTACGTGTGGGAGCTCTCGCACTCGGCACTCATCGTCGGCCTCACGGGCGTCGTGCGCGCGGTGCCGATCGTGGTCGGCGGGCTCGTCGGCGGCATCCTCGCCGACCGGATGAATCGCCGAACGCTCCTGTTGTGCACGCGCGTCATCCAACTGGTCAGCGCCGTTGCTCTCGCCGCGGTCGTCTTCGCCGGCTGGGCCAACGTGCCGATCATCTTCGTCTTCACCGCGATCGGATCCGGCCTCGGCTCCATCGCCTTCCCCGCCGCCCAGACCTTCGCGCCACGCCTGCTCGACGGCGAGCGCCTCAGCGGCGGCCTCGCGCTCATGCGCCTCTCGTCGCAGGTCGCCGCGCTCGCCGGACCGTTCGCCGCCGGCCTCATCGTGGCGCAATGGGGTGTGGCCGTCTGCCTCGCCGTCGACGCGGTGACGTTCATCGCCTCCCTGTGGGGCATCGGCGCGCTGCCGAAGGATGCCGCCATGCCGGAGGCCGCATCGGGCGACGGCAAGGAGGGGCGCGGCATCCTCTCCTCCGTCACGTTCCTGTTCCGCACACCGGTGTTGCTCGGCGCTTTCGCGACTGATCTCAACGCCATGGTCCTCGCGATGCCCATCGCCCTCTTCCCCGTGATCAACGCCGAACGCTTCGGCGGGTCGCCGGCGACGCTGGGGCTCATGGTTCCGGCGATCGGTCTCGGCGGAATCCTCGCGGGAGTGTTCTCCGGACGCATCACCAAGCAGCCGAGACAGGGCGTCGTCATGGTGGTCAGCTGCGCGATCTGGGGCGTCGGGGTCGCGCTGTTCGGGCTGAGCGGATGGCTTCCGCTCGCGCTGTTCGGGCTCGTCATCGCCGGCGCCGCTGACACCGGCACCGTTGTCAGCCGTGGCACCATCGTGCAGCGGACGACCCCGGATGCCCTCCGCGGCCGCATGAACTCGCTCGACTTCCTCGTCGGCGCCGGCGGCCCGAGCCTCGGCGACCTGCGAGCGGGGACCGTCGCCTCGCTCACCTCCGGATCGGTGAGCGCATGGATCGGAGGCATCGCCTGCGTCATCGGAGCAGGGGTGATCGGCGCCGCGATCCCGAGCCTGAGGACCTGGCGGGCCGACGCCGCCGATACCGCCCACGCGGCCGACAGAGCCCAGGTGGCCGACACCGCCGAATCGGACGTCGTCGGTGAGAGCGAGGACAGGAGTGCCGCTCCGAGCCGCGCGGCTTCCGACGCCACTCTCGCAGCGGCGGCTGGGCGAGAGAACTCCGCCGACGGGACGGCCGGGGGCGCCCCAGCCTGAGACGAGCCGAGGGTTCGGGCACCGGCTGACAGGCCACGCACAGGATTCGCATACGGCGACCGCACGTTCGCGGCAGAGTCTGTCGGGTATGCGGGGGGCCGATGCGAAACCAGTGACGCGCATCCGTCCCGAGATCCAGGCGTTGCGGGCGCTCGCCGTCGTTGGCACGATCACTTTCCACACCTGGCCCGGTTACATTCCCGGCGGCGATGCGGGCGTCGACGTGTTCTTCGTGGTTTCCGGCTTCTTGATCACCGGGATGCTCGTGCGCGAGGTCGACCGCACCGGGGGCATCTCGTTCCGTCGCTTCTACGGGAGACGCATCCGGCGCCTGCTGCCCGCCGCGTACGTCGTGATCGCGTTCAGCGCGGTCATGACGCTCACGTTCGTGCCGCGCATCCAGTGGGGATACTTCTTCCACGAGATGCTCGCGGCCGCGCTCGGCGTGGAGAACTGGAGCGAACTGGCGAACTCGCAGAGTACGGATGCCGTGCTCCGCCATCTTCCACCGACACCGGTTCTCCACTACTGGTCGCTGGGCGTCGAGGAGCAGTTCTACCTGGTGTGGCCGGCGCTGATCCTGCTGATCGTGTGGCTCGTGCGGCGCAGCCGCCGGCGGGGATCGGGATTCCGCACGCAACTGCGCTGGGTGTTCGGCGTCGTCGCTGTCGCATCCTTCATCGACTGCGTGCTCGCCACGTCTGCGAACGTGAACCTCGGATACTTCGCCACCAACGCCCGCGCCTGGGAGCTGGCGGTCGGCGGACTGCTCGCACTCACGCCCGGGCTCGGGCGCCTGCCGATGCGAGCGCGGATCCTGTTCGGCTGGGCGGGACTCCTCGCGATCCTCGGCACCTACTTCTTCACCTGGGACCAGCAGCACTTCCCCGGCTGGTACGCGCTGTTCCCCGTGCTGGGCGCCGTGGCTGTCATCGCAGCGGGCACACCGCAGTCGGCGTGGTCTCCGTCGTACCTCGCGCAGTGGGCTCCGATCCAGGCGTTCGGCGATGCCTCATACTCGATCTACCTCTGGCACTGGCCGATCATCTTCCTCTTCCCGTTCGTCTCGGGGTCTCCGACGCCGTGGTGGGGTGTTCTGCTGCTCATCGCGCTCGGGATCGGCGTCGGCTTCGTCTCGAAGCGATGGATCGAAGACCCGTTGCGCAGCGGGGCGCGCTCCAGGGAAGGAACGGGAGTGCGCCTGCACCTGCATCCGACTGCGCACGCGGATGCGGGGAAGGCGACAGCGGAGCAGGGGTCGCCGGGCAACCCCACCTCCGCGGCCGGCTGACGGTCCTGCACGTCGCTTCGTGCGCAGACGCGCATTCCGCGACGCTTAGAATTGGGATACCGGGCGCGAGTCGCAGGCGGTCGTCCGCTGCGCCGGGTCCCATCCCCCTCAGGAGCATCCTTCAGGAGCCTTCACGTGGCATTGATCGTGCAGAAGTACGGCGGTTCATCCGTCGCCGACCCCGAGAGCATCAAGCGGGTCGCCAAGCGCATCGTCGAGACGCGCAAGGCCGGCAACGAGGTCGTCGTCGCCGTCAGTGCGATGGGTGACACGACGGACGAACTGATCGACCTCGCGCACGAGGTGACGCCGATCCCGGAGCCCCGCGAACTCGACATGCTGCTCACTGCCGGCGAGCGCATCTCGATGGCGCTGGTGGCGATGGCGATCAAGTCCATGGGCTACGACGCGCGGTCGTTCACCGGCAGCCAGGCCGGAATGATCACGGATGCCCGCCACGGGGCGGCCCGCATCGTCGACGTCACGCCCGGGCGCATCCGCGAGGCCCTGGACGAGGGTGCCATCGTCATCGTCGCCGGATTCCAGGGCTTCAGCCGCGAGTCGCGAGACATCACGACGCTGGGCCGTGGCGGATCCGACACGACGGCCGTCGCGCTCGCTGCGGCGCTCGAGGCGTCCGTCTGCGAGATCTACACGGACGTCGACGGAGTCTTCACCTCGGATCCGCGCATCGTGCCGCTGGCCAAGAAGATCGACTACATCACGAGCGAAGAGATGCTCGAACTCGCGGCGTCCGGAGCGAAGGTGCTGCACATCCGCGCCGTCGAATACGCGCGCCGCCACGGTGTGACACTGCACGTGCGCTCGTCGTTCAACAACGGCGAGGGCACCTATGTGCTCAACGAGACGACGGACGACTACGCCGAGAAGGTCGCGGCGCTGCAGGAGAAGATCCAAGAAAGAGGCGGGAAAGTGGAAGAGCCGATCATCGCGGGTGTCGCCACCGACTTGAGCGAGGCCAAGATCACGATCGTCGGCGTTCCCGACGTTCCCGGCAAGGCGGCCCAGATCTTCAAGATCGTCGCGAAGACCAACGCCAACATCGACATGATCGTGCAGAACGTGTCTGCCGCGGCCACCAGCCTCACGGACATCTCCTTCACGCTGCCCAAGGGCGACGGACAGCGCGTGCTGCAGGCACTGCGCGCCGAGCAGCAGGACGTGGGCTTCCAGTCGCTGCAGTACGACGACCAGATCGGCAAGCTCGCCCTCGTCGGCGCCGGCATGCGGTCGAACGCGGGCGTCTCGGCGTCGCTGTTCGAGGCGCTGTTCACGGCGGGGATCAACATAGAGATGATCTCGACGAGCGAGATCCGCATCTCGGTCGTGACCCGTGCCGACACCGTGGCCGAGGCGGCTCGGGTCGTGCACAAGGCCTTCGGACTGGACGCGGACACTCAGGCCGTCGTCTATGCCGGCACCGGCCGGTAGCGCGCCGGAGCTTAGTACGGAGACTCATTCCGGCCTCCGCAGCGACGCTCCTTCTTGCTCGACCGGACGCCGGAACGACGACGCCCGGAACCGGCTCGCGGGGCCTTGCGCCGACCGCTTTCTCAACGGTCGGGTCGGAAAGCGAGTCCAAGGGTGAGCGGCGCGAAACCGAGCCCGCTCGCGCCGCTCGGACGCCTCTCACGCGATCGGTTCGCGGGCACCAACGTGCTGATCACCGGCGCCAGCGACGGCATCGGGCTCGAGATCGCGCGGTGGATCGCCTCCGCCAGCGGGCGCATCCTCATGCCGGTGCGCAGTCGGGAGAAGGGCGAGCTGGCTGCCGCGCGCATCCGCGAATCGGTTCCGGATGCGCTCATCACCCTGTACGACCTCGACCTGGCCGACCTCGCGTCGACGCGCGCGCTGGCGGACCTACTCCTGGCCGGAGGGGAGCCGATCCATCACTACGTGATGAACGCAGGCCTGGTGCTCTTCGGCGACCGGATCCGTCATGTCACGCCCGACGGATTCGAGGTGCATTTCCAGACGAACTTCCTGGGTCATGTCGCGCTGACCGACGGCATCCTGCCTCTTCTGGTGGCTGGTCGCGCTCGCGTCGCGGCGCAGGTCAGCCTCGAGGGAGGGCACGGACGTCTCGCCTGGGACGACCTGCAGAGCGAGCGGCGATACGGTCCACTGCGGGCCTATCGCATGTCCAAGATCGCGTTGGGACTGTACGCGACGGAGTTGCAGCGGCGAGAGGGTGCTGCGCAGGGCATCACGGTGAACCTGTGTCATCCGGGAGTCGCTCCGGCGACGGCGATCGCTGCGCCGATTCGGGCGCTGCTCCCTCGCGCTGCCGTCGATGCGGTGACCCGGAATCTCGGCAACAGCCCGCGGCAGGGTGCGCTGACCGCGGTGGCGGCTCTGACGGCGGATGCTCCCGCACCCGCCATGTACGCACCATCGCACTGGTTCGGCGTGTCCGGTCCGCCCAGACGTCGGCCGCCGTTCCGCACCATGACGGATGCGCCAGAGGCGAAGCGCATCCGGGACACGGCGCTCGAGCTGCTCGGCGGCCGCGCGTCCTGAGCCTTCCGTGCGTTATTGCGCCGTGTATCCGCCGTCCACCACGTGCTGCGACCCCGTGATGAATGCGGCGCGGTCCGACAGGAGGAACGTCACGAGCTCCGCGACCTCCTCCGCCGTGCCGAGGCGTGCGATCGGGTGCAGGCCAACGAGCGCGTCATATGCCTCTTTCGGCATGCCCTGCAGCAGCGGTGTGTCGATGTATCCGGGGTGCACCGAATTGATGCGGATGCCCTGGCTCGCCACTTGCAGAGCCGTCGCCTTGGTCATGCCGGCAACGGCGTGCTTCGCCGTGACATACGGGATGGCGAGCGGGGTTCCGACGAGTCCGAGGATGGACGACGTATTCACGATCGCGCCCCCGCCTGCTTTGAGCAGCTCCGGGATCTCGTACTTCATGCCGTAGAACACGGAGTGCAGGTTCACGTCGATGAGCTTCAGGTAGCCGTCGATGTCGATGTCTTGGATGGCGCCCTGCGGTCCTCCGATGCCGGCGTTGTTGAGGGCGAGCGTGAGGGATCCGAAGGCCTGCACCGTGGCGTCCACGGCGCCCTTCACCTGCTCGGGATCACCGACGTCGACGCCGATCGCGATGGCGCGACCGCCTGCGGACGTGATCTCGTCGACGACCTGCTGGGCGGCATCCTCACGCAGATCTGCGACACCGATCGCCGCACCCTCCGCCGCGAGCTTCACCGCGACGGCCTTGCCGATTCCGGATGCCCCGCCTGTGACGAGCGCGACCTTGCCGTCGAATTCGTGTGCCATTGTTCTTCCTTTCTGTTACCTCTGCCCCTATTCGAGAACAGCAACTGTCTTCCGGAACAGCAGGGAAGCTGCTGTTGCGGCCGCGAGAGCGCGGTCACTGCTGTTTTCAATGCACGGCTGCCGCTGCGAATTGGCTGATGCGATCTGTTGTGTGGTGCGTGCTCAGTTGTGGGGGATTCCGGCCACCAGGCCGCCGTCGATCACGAACTCCGCTCCTGTCGAGTAGCTCGCCTCGTCTGATGCCAGAAACAGCACCAGCTTCGACACCTCGGCGGGCTGCGCTGCACGACCGAGCGCGATCTGCAGCCTCTCCGCCGAGATGTCGGTGGTCATCGGCGTCTCGATCAGTCCCGGGTGGATCGAGTTCACCCGGATGCCCGAAGGCCCGAGTTCGAGCGCCGCCGACTTCGTGATGCCGCGCACTCCGAACTTCGAGGCGACGTAACCGTGAAGCCCTACGGATCCGCGCAGGCCCTCGACGGAGGACACGTTCACGATGGATCCGCTCGAGTGCTGCTTCATCACGGGCACAACAGCTCGCATGCCGTAGAAGACGCCGGAGAGGTTGATGTCCAGGATCTTCTGCCAGGCATCCGTCGGGAACGACTCGAGCGGAGCGCCGTTGGCGATGCCCGCGTTGTTCACCAGGATGTCCACGGTGCCGAATGCGTCGACGGCGCGCTGCACGGCATCCGTCCACTGGGCGGGATCGGTCACGTCGAGGTGCACGAAGATCGCGTTGTCGCCCAGTTCGGATGCCAGTGCCTGCCCGTCTGCATCGAGAACGTCGGCGATGACCGCCTTCGCCCCCTCTGAGACGAGTGCGCGCACGTGGCTCGCGCCCATGCCGCGGGATCCGCCCGACACGATCGCGACCTTGCCTGCGACCCGGCCTGCCTGTTCTGCCATGTTGATGTGCCTTTCGTTCGAAGTGGAAGTCAGAGGGTGTCCGGCTCGTTGAATCGCGCCAGCGCCGCCGCGAACTCGGCGATCTGCGCGTTCGTCCACGTGGACATCCGCTCGGCCGTCTCGGCGCGGAGCTTCGCGATGGTGGAGTCGAACAGCTCGCGGCCCAGGTCGGTGAGTTCGAGCGGACGCCCGCGGCCCGGCGAGTCCGTCGTGCGGACGAGACCGAGCTCGACGAGTCGGTCGAGCTGACGGGAGACCGTCGAACGGTTCAGTGCGAAGGCGGTGGCGACGTCCGTCGAACGGATGCCCGGCCGCTCGGCCAGGTACGCCATGATCGACTGCTCGGCCTCGGTCAGGTCCGGTCCTGCTGAGTGCTCCTCGATGACGCGGGCGCTGATCACGCCGCGCCGGGACACGACGATGAGCTCGTGCAGGATGTGCGCCACCGCTTCGTCGCGCTCGCTGCGAATCGGTGCGGCTCCGTGTGATTCGACCATTCCGATCACCCCCTCGATGCCTCGAGCCTACGCCGTCGTGTTGCGTTATGCAACAAAGTGGACTTCGGGTGAACGGCCTTCGACCGCTCCGCTCCACGCTCAGCGAGGTCGCACGTCCGTGTTACCGTCGCGCCATGCCCCGGCCGAAACCCCTAGCCGCTCCGCGCATCGACCGCTTCGAGCTGCTCGATGTCGCGGATGCTCCGCCTTCCGCCCTCCGTTCGCATTCGGTCCACGAGGCTGTCGCCTTCGCCTCGCCAGACGATCCGCACGTGCTCGAGGGGTCGGACCTGTCGGGAATCGAACTGTCCGAGTGCGTGCTGTCGGGCCTCGACCTCAGCGATGTACGGATCATCGACTCGCGCCTGCGGGAGACGCGGCTGGACGGGGTGACGGCATCCGTCATGGCTGCACAGGGCGGTGACTGGCGAGACGTCGAGGTGCTCGGCTCACGTATCGGCGCCGCCGAGCTGTACGAGAGCACCTGGCACTCGGTGCGACTGCACGGATGCAAGCTGGGGTTCGTGAACCTGCGGGCATCAGAGCTCGTCGACGTCGTCTTCGAGGACTGCACGATCGACGAGCTCGATCTCGGCGACGCGAAGGCGACGCGTCTCGCGTTCCCGGGATGCCGCATCGGCGTTCTCGAGGCATCCCACGTCCGTTTCGCCGATGTCGATCTACGCGGCGCCGACCTCGAACAGGTGCGAGGGGTCGCCTCCCTGCGCGGCGCGGCCGTGTCGTTCGATCAGCTTCTGGGACTGGCGCCCGCGCTGGCCGACGAGCTGGGCATCCGGGTGGTGTGACCGATCGCGCAGGTGCAACGCGCGGGCGGGCCGTCAGCGGACGAAGTCGCCCAACACCGTTGCGTACTGCGCATAGCCGGCAGCTGTGGGGTGGAAGGCGTTCGGCCCGGTGAGCACGAACCAGGGCTTGGGACTGTTGACGCCGTGGCCGATGAACGACACGTCGACGAAGTGGATGTCGGTTCCGGCATCCCGCTGCTGGGCGACGGCCTTCTCGATGGTCGCGTCGAGCGAGGCGACGGCGGCGTCGACGGCGATCGCGGCGGAGACCTGGTCCGATCCGATCGTCTTCTCGGTGATCGTCGGCAGATCGTAGAACAGCGGATAGTCGGCGACCAGGATGCGCGCGTTCGGCGCCGCCTTCGCGATCGCCTTGTACGTCTTCTCGAGCTTCGTCGGCAGCGTCTTCAGCAGAGAAACCGAGGTCGCCACCGCGGCCCTGCAGGTGGATGTCTCGCCGCGCGCGCACGCCGACGGCAGGGCCGAGACGTTGAGGTCGTTGCCGCCGATGGTGATGGTCACGAGCTCGACCTGCGGATCGAGCGCGGCGATCTGCGTCGACAGCACGTCCGTGGTCGTCGCGCCCGAGCACGCGACGAACCGCGCCAGCTCGATGGTCTTCGCCTTCGCCAATTGCTGCGGGAACGCGTGAGGACTCCGCAGACAACGGCCGATCTCGCTCCCGCCTCCCATTCCGGCCGAGTACGAGTCTCCGAGGGCCGCGTACCGCAACGGATCCGCCGCCGTCGGAGTGCGCATCGTCGAGGTCGGGGCCGGCAACGGGGTCGCGGTCGCGGTCGGTGCGGACGGGGCGCCGGATGCCGGTGACCCGCTCTGACCCGAACCCGAGCAGCCTGTGAGGAGGACGGCGACGAGGCCAAGAGCGCAGGCGGCCGCACGGGTGCGGGGCGTCGGGTTTCGTCTGCGCATCCTGCGAGGGTAGTTCAGGGCCCCTCGGGTGCCGTGGAAGGCTGCTGAGTCGCACCTGGACATGCTTCGAGCCGCTGCACGCGGAACCCCGTATCCATGGGCACGGGCATCGCATCCGATTGCAGTCGCTCGCCCGCGCGGCGCACGCGCTCGATCGTGACGTCGGCGAGGGTGTCGAATCCGGCCGCTGCGGCCTCCGAACCCACCGGCGACCGCTCGTCGAGCTGCACGAGCACGAAGCGACGGCGTCCGCCGTCGTCCGCGTTCTGCTCCATGACAGCCTGCGCCGTGGTGCCGGATCCGGCGAAGAAGTCGAGCACGAGATCGTCGCCCGACGTCGTGACGGCGACGAGCGTGCGCAGCAGGGAGACGGGCTTCGGATTGTCGAAGAGTCGGTGCAGGCCGAGCTCGTCGAGATCCCGCTGACCCGTGATCGTGTTCGGGCCGATGACAACGTCCTTCATCGTCATGCCGTCCACATCGCGAACCTTGGTGCGGATCCGCAGGGTCCCGCCCGAGACGTCGAACTCCAGCTCGTCGTGCTCGGCCAGCACGCGGCCACGGCTCCAGCGCCACGCGTGCCAGTCGAGTCCCGGCCGGTGGTTGTGGTGCGGCATCGCGGTGAGGAATCCGTCGAACGCCGTGTCGTCGTCGATGTCGGTGACCCGCACCTCGCCGGTGCCCGGATGGAAGTGGATGCGGAACACCATCGTCGGCGCCGTGCGCTCGTTGAACCGCGAGTTCGTGTTGTACAGCTCGTTCTTCGTGACGTAGGCGCCCCTCGCGTCGTGCTTCACCGCGTATCCGGGGTTGCGGTACACGGCGGGCATGAGGGCGTGGAAGTCGGAGGCGGATCCGCGGAACCGGGCGACGGCATCCGCGTTCCGTGCGAAGCACAGGATGTACTCGTGCGTCCCAGCAGGTCCGCCGTCCGAGATCTGCCTGCCCTTGAGGTTGCTCACCCAGACGATCGTGGCAAGCACGTTGCGCGCGCCGAACACCTCTGCGAGCAGCAGTTTCAGCTGCGCGACCTCGTTGCCGTCGATGCTGACGAACCCCACGCCGTCGTCGGCGAGCAGATCCCGAGCCAGGAGGAGCCGGGGGTACATCATGCTCAGCCAGTCGGAGTGGAGGTGACCACCGGAATCCGCTTCGCTCTGCAGGTCGCCGAACGCTTCGCTGTCCCGGGCGTCGGAGTTGAGGTGTTCGTCGTCGCGAGCGCCGGCATCCACAGCGCCGGCATCCACGGCTCTGTCGTACTGAGCTCTGTCGTCCGGGTCCTCGGCGCCGCGGCCGGCATCGCGGTCGCGCCGGCGGAAAGCACGGACGCCAACGCTGAAATCGTCGTGATACACGAACTCGTTGCGCGTGTTGTACGGCGGGTCGATGTAGATCAGCTTCACCGCGCCCGCGTAGCGGGGCCGCAGCAGCTTGAGGGCCTGGAGGTTGTCTCCGGCGATGATCAGATTGCCGGCGGTTTCCGCGCGCCGGACCGCTGCGCTGTCACCATCGCCGCTTGCGGACGCGTCGCCGCCTGAGGATGCCACGCCGACGGACGCTGCGACATCGTCGCGAAGCCGCATGGTCGCTTTTGTGTTCGCGCTCACGGCTGCAGCACGCTTACCGGGCCACTCGAGGCGATAACGCTCGCGAGGTCCGTCGACGACGACATGGGAGAGCTCCTGACGCAGGAGATCGAAGTCGATCGCGCGGCGGGCGCCGCCCGATTCGTCCGCCAGCTCGGTGATCACGTGCGGGAACAGCGACGCGATGGCGTCGATGTTCTGCTCGACACGATCGTCGGCTGGCGCGTGCGACAGGTCGTCGTCGCGGTATGCGCGCGGTTGGTCGGTCATCGCCCCTCGTCCTCGTGTGAACAACACACTAGGCGGCGGGAAACGGCACGCGCTCGCCGGCGTGGAGCATCCGGCCACGGCGCCTGCTGGCGCGGCGACGCTCAGCCGCGCGGACGCAGGCGCAGCCCCGACATGCCGCCGTCCACCTCGATGGCCGTGCCCGTCGTGGAGCCGGCTGCGGGGCTGGCGAGGTAGGCGACGGCATCCGCGATCTCCTCGGCGGCGACCAGCCGTCCGTGGGGCTGTCGCGCCTCCAGCGCCGCGCGCTCGGCAGCCGGGTCGGGCGCGGAGCCGAGCAGCCTGCCGACCCATGGCGTATCGGCGGTACCCGGGCTGACCGCGTTCACCCGGATGCCTTCGGCCAGATGATCTGCAGCCATCGCCCGCGTGAGCGACAGCACCGCGCCCTTCGACGCCGAGTACAGGGCGCGCTCGGGGAGACCGGCAGTTGCCGCGATGGATGCCGTGTTGACGATCGCGGCCGACGGCGACTGGCGAAGGTGGGGTAGCGCCGCCCGCGAGACCCGCGCCATGCCGACCACGTTGACGTCGAGCACGCGGAGCCATTCGTCGTCCGGATTCGCCGCGACATCGCCCTGCGCCCCGATGCCTGCGTTGTTCACGACGATGTCGATGCGGCCGAACTCGTCGACCACCCGCTGTACGCCGGCGACTACCGTCGCGTCGTCGCGAACGTCAACGCGCACGGCGAGGTCTGCGTCAGCGGCGTCCGGGGCGAGGTCGAAGACGGCCACCCGTGCGCCGTCTGCGCGCAGGCGGCTGGCGATCGCGGCACCGATGCCGGACGCGCCTCCCGTGACGATCGCGACGAGGCCGGTGAAGTCGGTCATAGTGGTCCTTTCGGGAGGGCTGCCCCGCAGCGCTACGAACGTCCGAGGTATCGCGCGCGTCGAACCCCGTCGTTGGCGATTCTTGCACGGATCCCGACGATTGACAGCCTAAACATCCGATGTTTAGGCTGGTGGTTGCATCCAATGGCCGCGCGCGAGCCACCAGACCCGAAGGAACCCATGAGCACGATCGTCGCCGTCGACACCAGGGACGTTCGCTTCCCGACCTCGCTCTCGCTCGACGGATCGGACGCCATGAATCCCGATCCCGACTACTCGGCCGCATACGTGAGCATTCGCACCGATGCTGCAGACGGTCTCACCGGCGACGCCTTCGTCTTCACCATCGGACGCGGCAACGACGTGCAGGTGGCCGGGTTGAACACCCTGCGCGGACACCTCATCGGACTGGACGTCGAGGAGCTGCTGGCGGACATGGGCGCGGCATCCCGCCTGTTCATGCACGACTCGCAGCTTCGCTGGCTCGGCCCCGAGAAGGGCGTCATGCACATGGCGATCGGCGCCGTCGTGAACGCGCTCTGGGACCTGCGCGCCAAGCGCGCGGGCGAGCCTCTGTGGCTGCACCTGTCGCGCCTCAGTTCAGAGGAGCTCGTCTCCCTCATCGATTTCCGGTACCTGACCGATGCGCTCACGCCCGAGGAAGCGCTCGACATACTGCGTGCCGCGGAACCGACACGAGAGGAGCGGATCGCCGAGCTCCTCGAGGTGGGGTATCCGGCGTACACCACGACCCCCGGGTGGCTGGGCTACTCGGACGAGAAGCTCGCTCGGCTCTGCCGCGAGGCCGTCGAGGCCGGCTTCGGGCAGGTGAAGCTGAAGGTGGGCGCGGACCTCGCGGATGACATCCGCCGCTTCCGCATCGCCCGTCAGGTGCTCGGCGACGGATACCCGATCGCCATGGATGCCAACCAGCGGTGGGGTGTGCAGGAGGCGATCGACTGGGTGAGTGCGCTCGCCGAGTTCGACCCGGCGTGGATCGAGGAGCCGACGAGCCCGGACGACATCCTGGGACACGCCGCCATCGCGCGAGGCGTCGCGCCGGTGCGGGTGGCAACCGGCGAGCACGTGCAGAACCGCATCGTGTTCAAGCAGATGCTGCAGGCCGATGCCCTTCAGGTGATGCAGATCGACGCGGCACGGGTCGGCGGCGTCAACGAGAACATCGCCAACCTGCTGCTGGCCGCCAAGTTCGGCGTCCCGGTCTGCCCGCATGCCGGCGGCGTCGGCCTCTGCGAGGCCGTCCAGCACCTCTCGATGTTCGATTTCGTGGCCGTGACCGGCACGATGGACGGCCGGATGATCGAATACGTCGACCACCTGCACGAGCACTTCGTGACGCCGACCGTCGTCGAGAATGGACGCTACGTCACCCCGACCGCGCCCGGCGCCGGCACCGAGATGCTGCCGGCGTCGCTCGACGAGTTCGAGTGGCACGCGCCGGAGACGGACGTGCGCGCGTGAGCCGCGACCCAGGCGTTCTCGATGGCCTGCTGCCGCTCGGGTACGGATCCGCATCCGTCGGCAACCTGTACCGAGCGGTCAGCGACGAGCGAGTCGCGAAGGCCTTGGACACCGCGTGGCTGGGCGGCATCCGTTATTACGACACGGCCCCGCACTACGGGCTGGGGCTGAGCGAACGCCGCCTGGGCGCGTTCCTCCGCGAGAAGCCGCGGGACGAGTTCGTCGTCTCGACGAAGGTCGGACGTCTGCTCGAGCCGAATCCGGCGTACGCGGGCGGGCGGGACCTCGCGCACCAGTTCGACGTGCCGGACGACCTGGTGAGGCGCTTCGACCCGAGTGAGGCGGGCATCCGGCGCAGTCTCGATGATTCCCTGGAGCGGCTGGGGCTCGATCACGTGGACATCCTGTACCTGCACGACCCTGACGTATACGACGTCGAATGGGGACTGCGCGACGGACTGCCCGCTCTGGCGAAGCTGCGCGACGAGGGGCTCGTGTCGCAAATCGGCATCGGAGTGAACGACGCCGCGGTCGCCGCCAGGGCCGTCCGCGAAGGCGATCTCGACCTCGTGATGATCGCAGGACGCTACACGCTGCTCGAGCAGCCGGCACTCGACGACCTGTTCCCCGCGTGCCGGGAGCGCGGCACGCGCATCATCGCTGCTGCCGTCTACAACTCGGGGCTGCTGGCCACGTCGACGCCTGCTACGGATGCCACCTACAACTACACCTCGGCGCCGCCGGAGATCATCGAGCGGGCACGCGTGCTGGGGGAGGTCTGCGCCGAGTTCGGCGTCGAACTGCCGGCGGCGGCACTGCAGTATCCGCTGCGGGATCCGATCGTCGCGTCGGTCGTCGTCGGAACGGCGAATCCGGTTTCCGTGCGGCAGAACCTCGACCGCTTCACGGCTGAGATCCCTGAGGAGATGTGGGCCTCGTTGGCCGAGCGGGGGCTCATCCCGGCGTGACGCTGGGTATCCGAACGGGCCGCTGAAGCGTTCGAGGTCGCGCGAGGAGGCGTCGCTCACGGATCTCCGACCGAGACGTCAGAATCCGCGCTCGCACATGCTTAGGCATCGCGCTTATTGACGCTTCGCGCTGCCCGGGCGGTGGTCACGATTCTGTCCGCGCGGGCATCAGGTCCGCGCGGGCATCAACGCCGGTGCGGCCGTCGGCGGCGAAACGTCAAACTGTGCGGCCGGAACCGCACGATCGTCGCGTTTGGCGTTTCACGGTCAGTGTTCGGGTGATGGGCGGCAGGGGCTGTGGAGAGCGGCGGCGGCGGATGCCACGTGCTCGGCAGACTCTCCGCATGACAGTGCCGCGGCCCCTTCCACCCCAGCTGCGTGGGTCTGCGTTTCGTGTATCCGAGAGGGAGTTCCACGATCTGACGCCGAGCAGGTTGCGTTCGAGGCTCCTCGACGCTCCGTTCCATGGTGTGCGCAGCGTTGGATTGCGTTCAGACGACGTGATCGATCTCGCGCGTATGTATGCGCCGAAGCTGCGCGAAGGTCAGCTGTTCTCGCACACCACGGCGGCGCGGCTGCACGGCATGCCCCTCCCGTTCCACGACCAGGTCTCGATGACCGTGCACGTGACGTCCGTTCGGGGAACGCGGGTGCGTGCCAGGGGAGTCGTCGGCCACGTGATTCCGGATGCCGTCGCCTCGTTCGTCGAGGAACTGCCGGTGGTCTCTCCGGCTCAGACGTGGTGTCACCTCGCGATCGCGCTCCCACCCGGTTACCTCGTTGCCGTCGGCGACTACGTGGTGTCAGGGCGTCGCTTGCCAGGCGGTGCTCGCACACCGGCGTTGTGCACGATGGCGGAGCTCGGCTTTGCCGTGCTCCAACACGGCCGACGCCGCGGCGCCACGGCGCTGGCGTGGGCGCTCCCGTTGCTGCGATCCGGGGTGGATTCGCCGCGGGAGTCCATGTTGCGCCTCGCGATCATCGCGAACGGATTGCCGGAGCCGACGGTCGGACTTCCGGTCCACGTTGCAGGCGGCCTGACCCTGCATCCGGACCTCGGCTATCCGGATGCGCTCGTCGCCATCGAATACGAAGGCGACGAGCATAGGAGCGATACGAAGCGTTGGCGACGGGATCTGCGACGGATCGCGCTCTTGGAGGAGGCCGGATGGCGCGTGATCAGAGCAACCGATGACGATATTGCCGATCCGACCTCCCTCATCCGCATCATCGCCGCGGCACTGAGGGATCGTGCGGAAACTGTCGTCACGAGAAGTCGGAATCCGGGCTGATCATGCAAAGCGGATCGCACTTTCTGACGTTTCGAGCGGAGGGCGGCCATCGAGGCCTAAGTCGCATCAGGCGAGGGCATAGAAGCGCGAGGCGGTGCCCGCCTCGATGGAGGCGACGCCGTCGACGTCGACCCCTGCACTGTGCGCCGCGCGGCGCACCCGTTCACGCCATCCGGCGAACGTCCCCGTCGCGCCCGTCAGCGCGCTCACCGGCCAGTCGCTGCCGAGCATTGCGCGATCCGGTCCGAACGCCGTGATCGCGTGCGCGAGGAACGCGCCGGCGTTAGCGTCGAGTACCTCGGTGTCGGATGCCTCGGCCGCCAGTCCGCTCAGCTTCACGTGTGCCGAGGGGAGGCGTGCCATCCGATCGATCGCGTCGGCCCAGGCGCGACCGTCCCGCGTGTCGATGCCGGCGTCGACGGGCGGCTTGCCGACGTGATCCAGCACGACCCGAAGGCCGGGGACTTCCTCGAGCATCGCGACCACGCTGCCGAGCTGCGGATGCCTCACGCAGAGATCGAAGGTCAGTCCGCGGTGCGCCAGCATCCGGAGTCCGTCGAGGAGCGCCGTGCGGCTCGCACGGTCGTGGAGCAGCTCGTCCGGCTCGTCCTGCAGCAGGTGACGGACACCGGGGATGCCCACGCGGCGCCCCTTCGAGCGCTGGTCGGACAGGCTCGGCCCGCGATCGGAGATCGCCGCCAACGCATCGAGGTGGCGCTCCAGCGCCGTGCCCGAGCGGAGGTCTGCGTCGGCGACGATCGCGGCGAGCTCCGGCCAGACATCCGCGAGCCCGAGCACCCAACGCACCTCGTCCAGTGCCTGATCGGACCGGCAGCCGGCCTGCACGAAGACCATGCGCGCGGTGGCACGCACCGCGCTGCGGTCGTCACGGTCGGATTCGCCCTCGTCCGGGTGCCCGCGGTCGATGTCCGCAGGGAGGAACGCGCGCTGCAATACAGGCGCGTCCGCCAGCCACGGGTAGTCGAGGCGGGCGGGATCCCAGACGTGGACGTGTGCGTCGATCACCCCGAAGGGTGCGCCAGGGCCGCCGTTCAATCGAGGCCCATGTCGGCGATCGTCACGTCGTGGTCGACGGCCCGTTGATCCTCGAGCCGCCAGACCGGTGCGAGCGGGGTGTAACCGGCGTCGCCGTCCGGGCCGAAGAAGTCGTCCACGAACACTCCGATGTGCTCCTGCCAGCGCGCGTCGGCCTCGTCCGACCGGATGACGCGCATCGCCGCCTCGAAGTCCTCGCACTCCACGAGGTGGAAGAGCCGGTCGCCTGAGCGCCAGATCGTCCAGTCCTGGATGCCCGCCCGATCGAACAGGTCGCGCAGTTCGTCAGGGACCCGGGCGTGCTCCCTCACGTAATCGTCGACGGCTCCAGGGAGGAGTGTGGAGTGCAGTGCGACTCTCATGAGACTCCGATCGTCATGGCTTCGGGCGTCAGGCTCTGCCGGTCGTGGCGTCGAGCGCTTCGCGGAGCCACTCCTCGATGCCTGCGATGTGCGCGAGCGCGAGCGCGGATGCCAGTTCCGCGTCGCGCTCACGCAAGGCGGCCAGGATGGCGCGATGCTCCGCGATCGTGCGGTCCGTCGCGTCCTGCTGGGTGAGCCCGCGCCAGATGCGCGCACGAACGGTGTTGCTCGAGATGGACTCGATCAGCTGCGCCAGGTAGTCGTTGCCGCAGGATTCGACGATCGCGCGGTGGAACTCCAGGTCGTGCTGCACGAGCGCCTCGATGCCTGCCTCCGAGTCCGCGTTGTCGATGAGGCCGGCGACGGCGTCGAGCTGCTCGTCGGCGATACGCGTCGCGGCGAGCTTGGTCGCCGCGGGCTCCAGGATGCGACGCACGCCGAAGATCTCCAGAACGGATCGGTCGTCGTGCAGGTCGATGACGAAGGACAGGGCCTCCAGCAGGAGCCGGGGCTCCAGGCTCGTGACGTAGGTGCCGTCGCCGCGCCGTACATCGAGCACGCGGATCACCTCGAGTGCCTTGACGGCCTCGCGCAGAGAAGAGCGGGAGAGCCCGAGGCTCTCGCTGAGTTCCTTCTCCGGCGGAAGACGGTCACCGGGCGCGAGACGCCCGCTCGTGATCATCTCCTTGATCTTGAGGATCGCCTCATCGGTCACTGCCATACGCGATGGTACCGCGGGCAAGCGCAGACATCCGACGTTTGTCCTGGTGCCGGCGGCCGACGTCTCAGTCGGCGGCGCGGGCGAGATGCCCGGGACCGTCTGCGACAATGGATGCTCAACCCCTCGATGGCGACGGTGGGCGCCGCATGCCTGCCGTGAGCGCATCGGCAGAGCAGGCATCCCACACATAAGGAACTCCCATGGGCAACGGATTCACCGTAGGCATCGTCGGCGCGACCGGTCAGGTCGGCACGGTGATGCGGCGCATTCTGGTCGAAAGGGACTTCCCTGTGGAGAAGCTGCGGCTGTTCGCGACCGCGCGTTCTGCAGGCACGACCCTGGAGTTCCGGGGCGAGCAGATCGTCGTCGAAGACGTCGAGATCGCCGACTTCTCCGGCATCGACATCGCCCTGTTCTCGGCCGGCGCCACCGGCAGCCGTGCCTACGCGCCGAAGTTCGCAGAGGCCGGCGCGATCGTCATCGACAACTCCAGCGCGTGGCGCATGGATCCGGCCGTCCCGCTCGTCGTGAGCGAGGTCAACCCGCACGCGATCGCCCAGGCGAACCAGGCTGCCGGCGGACGCGGCATCATCGCCAACCCGAACTGCACCACCATGGCGGCCATGCCCGTGCTCAAGGTGCTCGACGCCGAGGCCGGTCTCACACGACTGATCGTGTCGACCTATCAGGCCGTCAGCGGCTCGGGCCTCGCCGGAGCGCAGGAGCTGGCGGAGCAGGCGGAGGCTGCCGTGGCATCCGGTCACCTGCTCGACCTCGTGCACGATGGCTCCGCCATCGAGCTCCCGGATCCGGTGAAGTACGTGCGTCCGATCGCATTCGACGTCATCCCCCTCGCCGGCTCGATCGTCGAAGACGGTATGAACGAGACGGACGAAGAGAAGAAGCTGCGCAACGAGAGCCGCAAGATCCTCGAGCTGCCCGACTTGCTCGTGAGCGGCACCTGCGTGCGTGTTCCGGTCTTCACCGGGCACTCGCTGTCGATCAACGCCGAGTTCGCGAGTCCGATCAGCCCCGAGCGCGCTGTCGAGGTGCTGACGGATGCCCCCGGCGTCGTACTCGCGGACGTCCCGACCCCGCTCCAGGCGGCGGGCACGGACCCGAGCTACGTCGGACGGATCCGCCAGGACGAGGGCGCCCCAGAGGGCCGCGGACTGGCCCTGTTCATCGCGGACGACAACCTGCGCAAGGGTGCGGCGCTCAACGCCGTGCAGATCGCGGAGCTCGTGGCGGCCGACCTGAAGGCAGCAGCGCCGGTCGCATCCTGACGCGCGCTCAGGCGGCTCGGGTGGGACTCCGCCGTGCTCGATCGTCGCGCGCTCGCTGACGCCTGACCTTCGCGACCGCTCCGGCGGCGATCGCCGCTGCCGCGACGATGGCCGGATACACGAGGTTCGCGCCAGCGAGCACGAGCAGGCCGAGCACGAGCACGCACGAGAGCAGCGACATCCACCAGCCGAGGCTGCGCCGGGGGAGGAGCACGAGCGCGCTCGCGACACCCATGCCGTAGATGGCCGCCGCGATGCTCGTGTGCACGAGGATCACCGGCTGCAGGTCGGGGATCCACGCGACGATCGCGAAGTAGACGGCCATGACGGCCGCGCTCAGCAGCAGTCCACGGCGGGCGATTCCTCCCCGCTCCGCACCGTGTCCGAACCAGGCGGGCAGGTCGCCGTCGCGGCCCATCGCCGCACCGAGCTTGCTGAACGCCGCGAAGTACGCGTTGAACACCCCGACGACCACGATCACGGCAACGCACGCCACCACGAGACCCCAGCCGGGACCGAGCCCGATGGTCACGAGATCGAGCAGCGGTGCTTGTGTGGTCCCGACCCTGGGCCCGAGCACGCCAACGACCACGGTCTGGATCGCGATGTACGCGATCGCCACGATCACCAGGGCGAGCGTTGTGGCGCGCGGGATGTCCCGCCGCGGCCGCGCGAATTCGCCCGCGATCCCCGCCACTGCCTCCCATCCGGCGAACGCCCAGACGTAGAGGCTGATCGCGCCGCCGACCCCTGCCGGCCCGTTCGGCAGCACTGGCGTGAAGTTCTGCGGATCCGTGTGCGGTGCGGCGGCGGCGAGCGCGAGCACCAGGATGGCCATGAGCGCGGCGCTGAGCACGAGCTGCACCCATCCGGCGAAGCGCACGCCGAACACGGTCACGGCGACGGGAACGACGATGAGCCCTGCCGCGATCGCGATCACCGTGCCGCGACCACCGCCGACGATCGCGACGACGTATTGGGCTGTCATGATCGCGGCGATCGGAGCGCCGATCGGGGTGCCGAAGTAGAACCAGTAGCTGACGACGCGGGCGGCGGACGGCCCGAATGCCCGACGGGCGAAGGTGGCGACGCCACCGGCATCCGGATATCTCGTCGACAGCGCGGCGAACGTCGAGGCGAGTGGGATCGAGATCACGGCCAATGCGCCGACAGCGATGATCGCGCCAGGACCGGCGGCGCGTGCAGCGAGTGCCGGCAGCAGCAGGATGCCTGTTCCCAGCACCGCGGCCACGTACAGTGCAGTGCCCTGCGTGAGGCCGATCCCGTGGTGTCCGTCGTGCGTCATCGCACCAGTTTCCGTTGCACGACCGACAGGTACGGCCCCGAATCCGGGGCCGTGGCAGCATGTTGACGAACGTTGTCCGGATCCGTGGACGCCGGTGCCTGACGGGACGCGGGCGGGCTGAGCATCCGCCCCGAACCAGGTCTCGGCGGCACGCGCACATCACTCGTCTCGACCGCGTTCGATCGGGTCATCGCGTTCGGCCCGCGAGCCCGAGCAGCGCGCACGCGCGCGATCCGGCAGTCTGGTCGCATGACGGACATCCAGACCGCTGTCGATGTCGCCGACTGGCGTCGTCGCGTCTTCGCTCTGTACGAACTCGTGCGGGAGCTCAGCGAGGAGGAGCCCGCCGCCGCGCACGCCGCCTGGGTGGTGGAGCGCGACGCGCTGTTCGCGACGCATCCCTCGACCCCGCTTCTGGCGGAGGACCGCGACCTCTTCTCCGGGCTCCCCGTGCCCGAATACGACCCGTCCTGGCGCTTCGAGCTGCCCATCGAGGACGCTCTGCCCGCCGACCTCGACGTCGAGACCGGCACCGACGGGGTCGTCCCGTTCGAGCGCATCGGCGTCGTGCGGATGCCCGACCTCGGCTCCCTCGACGTCTGGCGTCTGCGCACCTACGGCGGCGGCCTCTTCGTGCCGGTGAAGGATGCCTCTGCCGGGCGTCCCGGCGGAACCTACGGCGGAGGTCGCTACCTTCTCGACACGATCAAGGGTGCGGACCTCGGCCAGGGATCCCGTTCGGGCACGGTCGTGCTCGACTTCAACTTCGCGTACAACCCGAGCTGCGCGTACGACCCGGCGTGGGCGTGCCCGCTGGCGCCGCCTGGCAACACGGTCGGCATCGAGATACCGGTGGGGGAGCGGTACCGAGGCTGAGGTCGCCACACCGCTGATCCGGTCTTCTGGTCGGCGAGTCGCATCGACTATCCGCAGCAGGCGCGCGCGATGTAGTCCGCCGGGAGTCAGGATGTCGCCGGTGGATGCAGCATCCGCGCCGCGACATCCTGGTGCGCAAGGCGTCGCATCGCGACGACCACCGGCTCGTACAGGGCCGTGCCGAGCACGGCGTATTCGATCGCGGCGGATGCCTGACCGAGGGCGTCCTCTTCGGTGTCGGCTCGACCGCCGCCCGCTGATCCCGCTTCCCTGCCGGCATTCGCATCGGCATCCGCATCCGTTCCCGATGCCCGCGACCCGGACGGCATCTGCGCCACATCGAACTCCGCGAGTCGGTGCAGGGCCGCGCCGTAGGTCTCGAGACGTTCGTCGGTGAGCGGGATGCCGGCGTCAGACACCGCCTGCAGCGCACGATCGAGCTGGGCCGTCGCCGCGAAGTCGGCGTCGTAGGTCCAATCGAGGCGTTCGATCGCGGCCTTCGCTCGAGGGTGCTCGGCGTCATCCGAGTCCGTCGCATAAGGCGGGAGGGATGCGATGGCCCGCCCGAGCGCGTCGAAGAGGTCGTCACCGGGATGGTCGATCAGGTCGAGCACCGTCTTGATGCGCGCGATCGGCAGCCCGGCGACATCGGCCAGCGAGCGGATCAGCCGCAGCCGCTGCACGTGCTCGTCGCCGTAGTCGGCCTGTGTCGCACCGCGCGACTCGCCCTGCTGGAGGATTCCCTCCCTCAGGTAGTACTTGATCGTCGGTACCGGAATGGCGGTGATCCGTGCCAGTTCGGAGATGCGCATCGGGCTCCTGTTCCAGATCAGGTCTTGACATAGATAGTACGACTATCCAATATGGATACCGCAACTATCCAACCGATTCACGAACCGACACGACGCCGGCGCGCACGCCGGAGGAAGCGAGACCGTCATGAGCACGGCATCCGCGGCACTCTTCACGCCGTCCACCACGATCACGGTCGGCGTGGTGCTGCTCACCGTGATCGGCATCGCCTATGGCGGCACTTTCATGCTGCGCGTGGTCTCCGGCAAGCAAGGTGCCAACGATCTGCAGAAGTCGTTCTTCCGCGCGGGGCATGCGCATGCCGGCGTTCTCGTCATCCTCGGTCTCGTCACGCTGCTCGTGATGAGCGCGGCCGGTGCGGGAGTGTGGGGTCAGGTGATCGGGATCGCCGTCCTCTGCTGCGCCCTGCTGATCCCCGGCGGCTTCTTCTTCTCGGTGATCGGCCACGATCCGAAGAAGCCGAATGCAGCGAGGTCCCTCATCTGGATCGGCTTCGGCGTGCTCGCGGTCGCAATGCTCGCCGGTGGTATTCTGCTCATCGCGGTCGGCGCATCCGCCGCGTGAGAGTGCTGATGCGGCACGCCGAACCTGGGTGATCCAGAGCGCGACCACAACGCACGCCGCAAGGTGTACTGCATCGTCTGCCCTCCCGAGCTGGAATCGAGCGACCTAAACTCGATCAACGGGCATGCGCCCGAACGCATCCTGTTGGGGGGACCATGCACGCCTCGAAGACCCGAAAAATAGTGTCCGTCGTGGGGGCGGCACTGCTCGTCGGAGCGACGCTCGCCGTGACGGAAACGGTGTCGCGCCCGTCGGCCGCGCATGCGGCCGACCCGACGATGGTCAACCCCATGACCGTCAACGGGGGCTTCACGGTGTACTCACGCGGCGATGCCACGCTCTCCAACAGCGAGACCGAAGGCAGCATCGCGGTCGGCGGCCAGCTCACCATGGACATCGCGTCGACCTACCAGATCGCGCACGTCGTAGCGGGCTCCGGTGCCTACATTCCGCCCACGATCGACAACGACCCGACTCGACTCCTGATCGGCACGTACAACCCGAACCCGGCACAGAACTTGGGCCGCATCAACATCACCAACGCGGGGGCCACCGAGCCTTCTCAGCTCGGCGACCTGAAGGTCGTCGAACGAGCGACGCCGTTCACGACGTTCGCCCGTGGGAGCTTCCTCCGGTACGGCCTCAATCCGGCCGACGCGGATGCCACGCCACTCATCGACTCGCAGAACCAGACGTTTCCGGCGGACTCGACCCCGCCGACCACGTCCGACGGCAACGGCAGCGTCTTCACGTACCAGACGACGGCCTCGGGCGTCAGCACCCAGGATGTCGTCGCGGACTACGTCGGACGCAATGCCCAGGCATCCATCGATCAGGTCACGACCTGCCTTGCGCAGATCCCGGCTCCCGGTGGAACCGGTCACCAGCTCACGGCGACCGACGAGGGCGGCGGCCGATTCGTCCTCTCGGCCCTCACCCCTGGCGTTCCGAACTACATCGATTACACCGACCTCATCGGTGCGGACAAGATCCAGTTCTCCAGCACGGTTCCGGATGCCACGACTCCGCTGATCATCGTCGTTCCCGCTGGAACGACCGACATTCCCGGCCCGTCCATCGACCCGGAGGGCACCTACTCGCCGTTCGTGCTGTGGGATGCATCGCGCGTCACCGGACCGCTGAACATCCACAGCGGCGGTCGCATCGACGGATCCATCTACGCGCCGAACGCCGACCTCACGATCACCGCGGCGCCGTGGGACGGTCAGGTGCTCGGAAGCACGGTGAACCTCTCCGGCGGCGGCGAGATGCACTCCTACATGTTCGCGGGCGCCATCCCGTGCGACACGGGCGACCAAACGGGCAACTTTTCCGTGGCGAAGGAGCTTTCCGGTGTGTCGCCCGACCAGCTGTCGTCCACGACGTTCACGGTCGGGTATCTCGCCGTTCTGCCGGATGGGACACCGCAGGCCGGGACACTCCAGGTCGACGCCGACGGAACGTTCGTCAGCCCAGCCACGCCGTTCCCCTACGGAACACAGGTCACTGTGTTCGAGGTGCCGCCCGATGCGTCCATGCTGCCGGACGGTCTCGCGTGGACGGATGTCACCTGGAACGGTGACACGACCTTCACGATCGACGCCACCCATCCCACGGTCTCGCTCGTCGTGACGAACACGGCTGCGTCGATCCCCGCCGGATTCTCGGTGTCGAAGACCATCACCGGCAGTGGGGCGACGGTTGTGCCGTCTGATGCTCAGTTCGGGCTCGAATACACCGTGAACGGGGGCACGGCGATCCCGATCACCGTGACCCCGGAGTCTCCCGCGGTGGTGGACGGTCTCGCAACCGGCGACACCATCACCCTTCGTGAACTGTCCATGCCGACCGTCGACGGCGTGACCTGGGGCACACCAACCTGGACCGTCAACGGGGATCCCGTGACTCCGGATGCCGACGGGAACGTCAGCTTCACGCTCGTCGCCGGTGAGACGATCAGCATCGGTCTCACGAACGTGGCCGAAGCGACGGGCTCGTTCGCGGTCTCGAAGGAAGTCGTCGGCAACGCGGCCCAGAACGTGGCAGGGGTTACCTACACTGCCATCTACAGCGTGGACGGCGGGGCGGAGCAGACCGTGTCGTTCCAGGCGGGCGCTACGACGACAATCTCCGACATCCCGGCGGGTTCGACAGTGACGATCCGCGAAGGACCGCTGCCCGACATCCCCGGCATCGAATGGTCCACTCCAGCGTGGACAGTCGACGGCGTGCCGCTGACTCCGGATGCCGACGGCAACGTCACCTTCGTGGTGCAGGGCGGCGAGACGGTCGGCATCCAGGCGACCAACACCGCCAACGGATTCGGTCGGCTCCAAGCCACGAAGACGGTCACGGGTGACGGAGCCTCCTCGGTGCCGGCCGACACGCAGTACACAGTGCTTTATCACGTCGACAACGGTGCTGAGCAGACCCAGCTCCTCCAGGCGGGCGTGCCCATCGTGTTCGGCCACCTGAACACGGGCACCACGGTGCACGCCAAGGAAGGGCCGATGCCGAATATCCCAGGGGTCGCGTGGGGCACCCCGGTGTGGACGATCAACGGGCAGGTGGTGCAACCGGATGCCGATGGCTATGTGAGCTTCACGGTGGAAACCGGGGAGGAGATCACGGTCGGCCTGGAGAACGTCGCCAACCTGGCCGAAACGGGTGGGTTCAGCGTGACGAAGACGGTGTCGGGAGGTGCGGCATCCGCCGTTCCCAGCGGCACGGACTTCACGGTCACGTACACGGTCGACGACAGTCCTGCCCAGACGCTCACGGTGACGCCGGGAACGCCGACGACCGTGACCGGGATCCCGACCGGATCCACCGTGACGTTCGTCGAGGCGACCCCGCCGGCCATCCCAGGCGTCACCTGGGGCACGCCGACCTGGAGCATCGACGGCAACGTGGTCTCGAATCCGACGATCACGATCGGCACCGATCAGACCGTCGCGCTCTCACTGACGAACACCGCAGAACCGACCGGTGGCGGCGGTGACGGAGGCGGCGGCATGCTGCCCAGCACCGGATCGGATCCGATCGGCTGGCTGCTCGGCGCCCTCGCCGTCATCGGAGCAGGCGGGGTGACGCTGCTCGTGGGGACGCTCCGCAGACGCCGCGCGTGAAGGATCCGCTCGGCGGCTGCACGCGGTCGCCGAGCCGATCCGCTCCGGTCGGACGCTCGGTTTTCGACCCGTAGAATTGCGAGAGTGAGTGATTCCCGAGCCCCGTTAGACGTCGTCCTCATCGGCGGGGGCATCATGAGCGCCACGCTGGGCACCATGATCCAGCGCCTGCAGCCCGACTGGACGATCCGCATCTACGAGAGCCTCGGCGAGGTCGCCCAGGAGAGCTCCAACCCGTGGAACAACGCGGGAACCGGGCACGCCGCGCTCTGCGAGCTGAACTACATGCCTGAGGGCAAGGACGGCAGCGTCACGCCCGACAAGGCCATCAGCATCAACGAGCAGTTCCAGCTGAGTCGTCAGTTCTGGTCGTCGCTGGTGGAGAAGGGCGAGCTGCCCAACACGTTCATCACCTCCACCCCGCACATGACGTTCGTGCGCGGCGGCGAGAACGTGAAGTACCTCCGCAAGCGCTACGCGGCGCTCAAGGACCAGCCGCTGTTCGCCGGCATGGAGTACAGCGAGGATCACAAGGTGATCCGCGAATGGGCGCCGCTGCTCATCAAGGAGCGCACGCGCGAGCCCATCGCGGCCACGCGCATCACGGCCGGCACCGACGTCGACTTCGGAGCGCTGACCAATGCGCTCGTCGACGGGCTGACGGAGCGCGGAGCCGAGTTGTGGCTCAACTGCCGAGTGAAGAGCATCCGTCGCACCAAAGAGGGCAACTGGCGCCTCAAGGTGAAGCACACCGTCGGCAACACCCCGCACACCGTCGATGCGCGGTTCGTCTTCGTCGGCGCCGGCGGCGGTGCCCTGCACCTGCTGCAGTCCTCGGGGATCGAGGAGATCAAGGGATTCGGCGGCTTCCCGATCAGCGGCAAGTTCTTCCGCACCACGAACCCCAAGATCGTGGCGCAGCACCAGGCCAAGGTCTACGGCAAGGCCGCCGTCGGCGCCCCGCCGATGTCGGTGCCGCACCTCGACACCCGCGTCGTCAACGGTCAGGCGTCCGTTCTGTTCGGCCCGTACGCCGGATTCAGCCCGAAGTTCCTCAAGAAGGGCTCGTGGTGGGATCTTCCCGGATCGGTGCGATCGGGGAACATCGGTCCGATGCTCGCCGTCGCCCGCGACAACGGCGACCTGATGAAGTACCTCATCTCCGAGCTGCTCGCCTCGCGCGCCAAGAAGGTGAAGGCGCTGCAGGAGTTCATGCCGTCCGCGAAGAGCGAGGACTGGGAGCTCATCACCGCCGGCCAGCGCGTGCAGGTCATGAAGAAGGATGCCGAGCACGGCGGCGTGCTGCAGTTCGGCACCGAGGTGGTCGCGGCATCCGACGGATCGATCGCCGGGTTGCTCGGCGCCTCGCCGGGCGCGTCGACCGCCGTGCCGATCATGCTGGACGTGCTCCAGAAGTGCTTCCCCCAGCAGTGGGCCCAGTGGGAGCCGAAGCTGCGAGAGCTGATCCCGACCATGGGCACAACGCTCAACGACCAGCCGGCGAAGGCCGCTCAGGTGCTGGAAGAAACCGCGAAGGTTCTCGGCGTCGAGCAGTAGCCGGCACCGCACAGCTGGTTGAGTCTGTCGAACCGGCTTTGTGCCCGCACCGCTGGTTGAGCCTGTCGAACCGCTGAGACGTGGTTTCGACAGGCTCAACCACCTGGAGGGCCGCTGTCTGACTACTGGGCGGCGTCGAGCAGGCCCTGCACCTTCGTGTTCGCGGCCTTCAGGAGTGCGGGGATGTCCGCGTTCTGATCCGTGAGCACCGCTTGCACGACAGGGTCGAGCGCGCCGTAGAGATCCTGCGTGTTCGCGGCCGGCTCGGCCAGCAGCGGCTGCGCGAACTCCTTGTCCGTGTAGTAACTGAACTGCTTGGTCGGCACGTTCACGTACGGCGCTATCCATCCCATGTACTTGTCGTACGTCGCCTTGTCGAAGACCGGCACCTGCGGCACGCCGACCGCCTGGTTGTCATCCTTCTGCGCCTTCGCCGTCGCCTTGGCGGTCTTCTCGTCGAACTGGTTCTCCATGTAGAAGTAGTCGATCCACTTCACGGCAGCGTCCTGCTGCGCCTTCGTGGCCTTGGTGCTCACCATCGCGAGCGTTCCGCCGCCCAGGGCGCCGGCATCCTTGCCCTGCAGCGGGATGACGGATTCGCCGTACATGGCCGGGTCGATCGAGTTCTGCGACACCAGCGACGCGTAGTTGCCGCCGCCCGAGATGTACATGCCGAGCTGACCGGCGACGAAGGCCTGGTTGATGCCGTTCCAGTCGTAGAGGAAGTTCGATCCCATCGCGTTGTCGTCCCAGCGCATGTCATGAAGCAGTCCGAGCGCCTGGGCGTAGGCATCCGAGTCGACCGTCGCCTTCGTGCCGTCCTCGGATTCGCCGCGGCCGCCGAGTGCGTACGCCATCGTTGTCAGAATCCAGCCGCCGGTGTTCTGCTGCGTCATCGTGGCGAAGCCGGCTTTTCCCGTCTTCTGGGCGATCTGCTTCGCATCCTTGCGGATCTGGGCCCACGTGGTCGGTGGCTTGTCGGGGTCGAGGCCGGCCTGCTTGAAGAGCTGTCTGTTGTAGTGAAGAGCCTGTCCGTATGCGGCGATCGGCACGGCCAAGAGCTTGCCCTTGCTGTCCTGACCGTTCTTCAGCACCGACGCGTTGAGCTCCTTCGACCACGGATACTGGGCCACCTGCGTGCTGACGTCTGCCACCTGGTGCTGTTGGATCAGGCCCTTGCCGTCGGTGAACGCGACGGTGAAGACATCGGGCAGCGTGCCGCCTGCGAGCTGGGCGGCGAAGGTGGTCGCCGTCCACTTGGACTCCTGCGGCGTCACCGTGATGTTCGGGTACTTCTTCTCGAACTTCGCGACGCGGTTCTCGATGTCCTTCTTGGCGGCAGGCTGAAGGCCGACGTCCTCGGCGACTGTGATGCTGACCTTGCTGTTGCTCGTCGTGCCGTTGCCCGACGCGGTGCAGGCGGTGAGGCCGATGGCGGAGACCGCGACGGCCGCCGTGATCGCCACCGCCCTGCGGAAGGTGAGGGACATGTCAACTCCTCTGTTGATCATTCGGGTTGTGCGCCATCGGAAGGGATGCCGATGGGCGCGGTGCTGATGAATGCGGTGCTGCATGCGGTGCGTAGCCACACCGTGGTGTCGGGCGGCACCACGCCGCCGACGATGGGTGCGCTGGCGAGCAGGATGTCGGCATCCTGCTCGAGCGCGAGATCGTGCGTCCCGAAGTTGACGATGCAGATGACATCGTCGCCTCGGGCGAATGCCAGAACGCTGGGAGAGGGCGCTTCGAGCCACCGGAATGCGTCGTCGCGGAACGCGGGCTCGGAGCGGCGCAGCCGCAGTGCATCGCGGTGGAGCAGGAGCATCGAATGGGGCTCCCGAAGCTGCTGCGCGACGCTGAGGCCTCCCCAGTCGTCCGGCTGCGGGAGCCACGGTGCCGCAGCGGTGTCGTGGCGGACGCGGTGCGGGCCACTGGCGGTCGTATCGTCAGCGGCCGACGAGAAGCCGAAAGCCCGGCCGTCGGCGGTCCAGGGGAGCGGCACGCGGCATCCGTCGCGTCCGGGATCCACGCCTCCGGAGCGGAAGTGCATGGGATCGGTGAGCGCCTCGCGAGGAAGCTCAGCCTCCGGAAGCCCGAGCTCGTCGCCCTGGTAGAGGTAGAGCACGCCGGGGAGCGCCGCGGCGAGCAGTGCGGCGGCGCGGGCGCGCCGAGTGCCGAGCGTCTCGTCGGTCGGTGTGCCGAAGCTCTTGGCATCGAACGAGAAGGCCGTGTTCGCGCGACCGAGTCGCGTGACGGGCCGGGTGATGTCGTGGTTCGACAGCACCCAGGTGGCCGGCGCGCCGACGGCCGAATGGGTGTCGAGCGTCTCGCGGATGACGCGGCGCAGCCGGTCCGCGTCCCACGGTGCCGTCATGAAGTCGAAGTTGAACGCGGTGTGGATCTCGTCCGGCCGCAGGTAGGCCGCGAACCGGTCCGCCTCCGCCAGCCACACCTCCGCGACGAGCACTCGGGGCTCGTCGTAGGCGTCCGCGACACGGCGCCACGCACGGTAGATGTCGTGGAGCTCGTCTCTGTCGAGGTGCGGATGCGTGCCGGGGACGTATCCGGAGACGCCGCGCATGTCCGGCAGCGCCGGATCCTTCACGGGGAGCCCTGCCGAGTCGATGCGCACGCCGGCCGCGCCGCGGTCGAACCAGAAGCGCAGCACGTCTTCGTGCTCGCGGCGCACGTCGTCGTTCTGCCAGTTGAGGTCGGGCTGCTCGGGTGCGAAAAGGTGCAGGTACCACTGGCCGGGCGTGCCGTCGGCGTTCGTGGTGCGCGTCCAGGTGCTCCCGCCGAAGCTCGACTCCCAGTCGGTCGGAGCGTCGTCGCCGTTCGGGCCGCGCCCTTCCCGGAACCAGAATCGCTCCCGTTCCGCCGATCCGGGCCCTGCTGCGAGGGCTGCCCGGAACCAGGGGTGCCGGTCGGAGACGTGATTCGGCATGATGTCGACGATCGTGCGGATGCCGTGTTCCCGAGCCTCCGCGATGAGCCGTTCGGCCTCCGCCAGGTCGCCGAAGAGCGGATCGATCGAGCGGTAGTCGGCGACGTCGTAGCCGCCGTCGGCCTGGGGCGAGGAGTACCAGGGCGTGATCCAGACGGCATCGACGCGGAGGTCGCGCAGATACGGCAGCCGCGAGCGGAGCCCGGCCAGATCGCCGATGCCGTCGCCGTTTCCGTCGGCGAAGCTGCGCGGGTACACCTCGTAGACGACCGCGTTGCGCCACCATTCGAGATCGCGTCGTGACGTCCTCTCCTCGGGTCGCTCGGTCCCCACTGGTGTGGGGGCAACGGGTTCGTCCTGGGTGATCGTCACGTCGTCGTGTCTCTCTGTAGGCGGTGATCGGGGTGATCCGGGGTGATCGAGTAGCGGACGTCCCTGCCCCGGCGGCCGAGCCCCCTCTCCGCAGCGGCTCGGGCCCGTTGGACCCGCGCCCTTGCGGGTCGGAGCTGACGCGCTCGGCGCGTCGGGGAAGGAGTTCCGTCCGCACGTCCACGGGCGGCCCGAAGAGCAAGGTTTAGCGCTACACTCATCGGATGGAAGTTGACCATAGAGCCGCCGCGACGACGATGTCAAGCGGTCGTCCGACGCGGATGGTCGCGAGGCATGGCATCCGCGATACCGTTGGCCCACCGTGCCGGGCGGCGCGCCCCGCACCCCTTCTGCCGCCGGAGATCACAGGCCCCGGAACCGGGAACGGAGAACCATGCGCGTGACGCTCAAGGACATCGCCGACGAGGCCGGCGTGAGCGTCATGACCGTCTCGAACGTCGTCAACGGCAACCGCGCCAGGGTGTCGCAGGCCACGATCGAGCGAGTGCAGGAGATCGTCGAGCGTCGCGGTTACGTGCCCAGCGCCTCCGCACGGTCACTGGCCGCGAACGCGTCGCGGATGATCGGGCTCCTCGTGCCGGCCGCTGACGAGGACAGCCTGATGGTCAGCCCGCACAACGCGGCCATGTTCGGTCTGCTCGAGCGTCGGCTGCGACGCGCCGGATACCACCTGCTGCTGCGCGGTGTCGCGCGCCCCAGCGAGGTGCTCGAGGCGGTGCGGTCGTGGAACCTCGACGGCGTGATCCTTCTCGGATTCGTCGACGCGGACGTCGACTCGTTCGTCATGGACGGCGGTCCGCCGCTCCTCGCGCTGGACAGCTACTCGGCCAATCCGCTGACGGCAGGCGTGCGGTCGGACGACTTCGAGGGCGGGGTTATCGCCGCGTCCCATCTGCTGGGGCTCGGGCACCGCGAGATCCTGTTCGCCGGTCCGGAGTTCGCGGACAGCGGTGTGGTCCAGCAGCGGCACGCGGGGTTCCTGGCCGCGCATGACGCGGCGGGCGTGTCGTGGGATCCGTCCCGCCTCGTGCCGGCGGACACGACGTACGAAGCGGGCGTCGAGCTCGGGCGACGAGTGCGGAAGGAGCATCCGCGGGCGACGGCGGTGTTCGCGACCGCTGACATCCTGGCCGCCGGCGTGCTCGAAGGGCTGCGGTCCTCGGGGGCGGCTGTGCCGGGCGACGTCTCGGTCGTCGGGTTCGACGACATCGACCTTGCCGGATACGTGACGCCCAAGCTGACCACGATCGCGCAGGATGTCGTGGCCAAGTCCGACGAGGCGGTTCGGCGCATCCTCGACGAGATCGACGGCACTCCGCCGGACGCAGCGGCCGTGCTGCCGGTGAGGCTCGTGCTGCGCGAGTCGACAGGAGCCCCCGCGCCCGGCTGACGCGCCTCCGGGCGTGGAGTCCCTGGCGCGTGTTGTCGCATTGCGTCCGCGAAGCGACACGTCGGGCCAGGAATTCAGTGGGGGCGAGGGATCCACACGTGAACGACGGACTGGTCGACGACATTCGCGGCGCGTGAGTTGCACAAGAATCGAATTAATGTTCGAATGAGGCAATGCGGTGGAGCGGTCAGGAGATCTCGGTCGAGCAGACGGATGCGCTCCCCGGCCTCGCCAAGCTGAACAACCTGGTGCGCTCCGTGCGCACGCCGGAGTTCGCCGGCGTCACGTTCCACGAGGTGCTCGCGAAGTCCGCGTTGAACAAGGTTCCCGGAGGCGGGGGAGCACTGCCGTTCGGGTGGACCATCAACCCGTACCGGGGATGCAGCCATGCGTGTGTGTACTGCCTGACGCCTGACACGCTCATCCTCATGGCGGATGGTCGCCACAAGCCTCTCGGCGAGGTTAAGCCGGGTGACACCGTCATGGGCACGCGGAAGGACGGTGCTTATCGTCGGTACGTGCCAAGCGCCGTGATGGCAGCGTGGGCGACGCGCAAACGGGCATTCCGCATCACCTTGTCAGAAGGAACCGAGATCGTCGCGAGCGGTGACCATCGTTTTCTGACCGAGCGAGGCTGGAAGTACGTTACGGGGCGGATGTCGGGAAACGAACGGCGCCCATACCTCACACCGAACAACTCCTTACTGGGCTTCGGTTTGGCCGGCCAGTGTCAGCCCATGAGGAGCGAGTCCGTCGAATACCGCCGTGGTTATCTGACGGGAATGATCCGGGGCGACGGGATGCTGATCGCGAAGGACTACGTCCGGAACGGCGGTGCGATCAATCGGGTGTGCTATTTTCGCCTCGCCCTGGCGGATGCCGAGGCCTTGGACCGATCGCGTGAGTACCTCCAGCTTGAAGGCATCGGGACCACAACGAGGCCGTTCGCGGTCGGTGCCGGCCGTCGTCCGATGAACGCGATCCACTGCAACAGGCAAAAGGCATTCAACGACATTCGCCAACTCATCAACTGGCCGGACGCGCCGGGCGATGAATGGCGACGGGGGTTCTTGGCAGGAATATTCGACGCGGAGGGCAGCTGTTCACAAGGCGTTCTGCGCATCAGCAACAAGGCCGAAGACATCTTGGTCCAGATCAGTGAATCACTCGGGTGGTTCGGTATTCCCCACACTCGCGAATCGAGTCGGCCGAACGGGGTGACCGCCGTGCGGGTCACTGGGGGTCTCGCCGTGCGGTCGCGCTTCTTCCATCTCGTTGGACCGGCGATCACACGAAAGCTGGGACTCGCCGGTGCCGCAGTGAAGAGCACAGCCGACCTGCGCGTCAGCACCATCGAAGACCTCGGCGTCGAGCTCGACATGGTGGACATCACCACCGAGACCGGCGACTTCGTGGCGAACGGCGTGATCAGCCATAACTGTTTCGCCCGCCCCACCCACCGCTACCTCGAGCTCAACATGGGCACGGACTTCGACCACGAGATCATCGTCAAGGTGAACGTCGCCGAGGTGCTGCGCAAGGAGGTGGCACGGCCGAGCTGGGGGCGGCATCCGGTGGCGCTGGGCACGAACACCGATCCCTATCAGCGCGCAGAGGGCCGGTACGCGCTGATGCCGGGCATCATCGGGGCACTCGCCGACTCGGGGACGCCGTTCAGCATCCTCACGAAAGGGTCGCTGATGCGCCGTGACCTCGACCTCATCGCGGATGCCGCGACCCGGGTGCCCGTCGACCTCGCGCTGTCCATCGCGGTATACGACGAGGAGCTGCAGAAGTCCGTCGAACCGGGCACCCCGAGCACGAAGGCGCGGCTGGAGACGGTGCGGGCCGTTCGCGAGCACGGCCTCGAGTGCTCGGTGTTCATGATGCCGATCCTTCCTTTCCTGACCGACTCCAGGGAACATCTGGATGCCGCGCTGGCAGCTGCGAAAGCCGCAGGCGCGAGCTCCGTGCTCTACACGGCTCTGCACCTGCGGCCCGGGGTGAAGGAGTGGTTCATGCTGTGGCTGGAGCGGGAGCATCCGGAGCTCGTCGAGAAGTACAGGGCGATGTACGGCACGCAGGCGTATGCGCCCGTCGACTACCGCAAATGGCTCGCTGCACGCATGAAGCCGTTGATCTTCAAGCATGGCCTGCTCCGCGGAGAGGAAGATCCGGTGACGGGCGGCGTGCGGTCAGTGGCGTTGAACGCGATGCGGGACGGCGACGGCAACAGGGTGCGATTCGGTGCGGCGGCGTCGACGGACGCTCCGGGCGCACCCGCCCGTGTCGCTCCCGAGGAGCGGCTCACGCTGTTCTGAGCGGCCGCCCGCGCTGCCCGTGCCGTGCACGGCGCCGCCCTTGCTGTGCACCGAGCTACCCCGCCGCGCCGGCTTCCGCTGTCGCAGTCATGCGGCGTGCAGCGTGCACGGCTTCAGCTCCGCGGCCCGCTGTCGAGGCGGATCGCACCGAGCGTGAGTGCCCGCGATCCATCGAGATTGTCGAAGGTCGGCTGAGTGCGTGACCGCAAGGGCCGGGGCAGAAGGACCATGCTGTCGTGCCGAACTATCCAGCGACGTGTTCGGGGGACAGTGCAGGGGTACAGGTGAGGGCCGGAGCGTGCCATAATCCGAAGCGTGTCCCTGGGGGTCCCGGCACAGGTAGCGCGTGAAGCCGGAAATCGCGCGGTCGCGCTGTCGACGCAGGTCGCCGCGCTCAGCTGTCTGATCGCGGCGGTCGTGGTGGTCCTCGTGCCAGGGCTTTTCGGACCCGGCGAGGTGCGCTGGTGGGCGGCCTGTTGCCTGCTCCCGATGGCCGCATTGCTCGTGGTGCTGATGCGTCGCGCCACGTCGGCGCTGTGCGTGGCCTACGTGGTCGTAGGCAGCGCCGCCACTTTCGTCTACACCATTGCGCTGCTCGAGCAGACGACGGACTACTCCAACACGAATCTGTTCGTCGTTGCGCTTCCGCTCGTCGCGCTGATGCTCGTCGGAGGTTCAGCGCCCGATGCCAGGATCGGGGTGCTCTGGGCAACCCTCGCCTACGCGGTGGGCGACCTGGCCGTGTTCGCGGCGGCGCTGGGGACCGGCAGGGAGTTCCGCTTCGACTCCATCTCACTCGGCGCGTACGTGCTGTTCATGGCCCTGCTGCTGTTCCACGGGATGACGCGGGGCGCGTACAGGGGAGCGCACACGCTCATCATGCGCACCCTCCGCGAGCAGAGGGCCGACGAACTGCGACGGTCGATCGCTGCCGAACTGCGGGCCGAGCTGCACGACACCACGCTTAGCGAGCTCGCGGCGATCGCTGCGGCCAGCCCCGGTCCCGTCTCTCCGGCGTTGCGAGAACGACTCGAGGACGACATCCGCTTCTGGACCACGGATGCCGCCACCTCCCATCGCGCCAAGCCGGCCGAGCAGAACGAGTGGCGCACGAGCGAGCTCGCCGAGGCGATCGCCCACGCCAGGGATTCCGGCCTCGTCGTCGACGTCTCCGGGGACCACTCGCGCTACGCCCGGTTGCCGTCCGGCACGAGACGGGCGCTCGGCCTGGCGGCCAGGCAGTGTCTCATCAACGTGCTCAAGCACTCAGGGCAGTCGAAGGCAGAGGTCATGCTGTCGGCCTCCGATGACGCCGTCTCCCTCGTGGTGGTCGACGGCGGCAGGGGCTTCGACGTCGCCAGCCTCACGGCCGAGGGCAACAACCGTATGGGCCTTCGGCACTCGGTGATCGTTCGGATCGAACGCGTCGGCGGGTCCGTCTCCGTGTTCTCCCGGCCCGGCGAAGGCACGTCCGTGCTCATGATCGTGCCGACGGCCGTCGAGAGCGGGGGGATGCGATGACCACGATCCCGCTCTTCACGAGGCCGATCCGGCTGGATCCCATCGGTGCGACGGCGGCCTGGACGTTCGCCCCGTTCCTCGGCGCCCTCGCCGTCGGATACGCGGTGACGCAGACGTTCATGCACGACAGCGAGATCGTGCACCCCGACCTCGCGATCGTGGCCGTCTGCATCCTCGCGGGGGCGGCGATCGTGCTGTCGGTTGCCGCGCATCCCAACGTGGCGAGGCTCGACGGCCTGCCGGCCGTGTTCGTGGTCGGGGCTGCAGTGCTGGCGGCGGGTCTCGCGGCGTTCGCCAGCTGGGGCCACAACAAGATGATCCAGGACGACTGGGGCCAGATCGGCGTCGGCCTGATGGTGCTGGGGCTGCTGTGGCTGCGTCCGCCGCGGGACATCATCCTGCTCGGAGGGGCCGGCGCCCTCATCGTGGGCGTTCTGGCCTTCGAGGAGGGCCGTTTCCTCCGCATCGCCAACGCACCCTTCGTCTATGCCGTGGTCGCGGCTACGCCGGTCGCCGTGCTGACCGCAGTCGCGGCAGCGAGCGGGCATGTCCTCAATCGCTTCAGCTCGGAGTGGATGCTCGCGGCCCGCAGCGGTCTCAGGGCGCTCGAACCCGAATTGCGCGTGCTGGAGCAGGATGTGCTGCATCGCGCCCAGCTCGACGAACTGAGGCAGGTGACCTTGCCGCTGCTGTCCTCCATCGCGCAGCGCGGCGAGATCACCCGATTCGACATCGAGGCGGCGATCGCCGTCTCAGCCCAGCTGCGCGAACGGGCGCTCGAGCAGGTGCACGTCACCTGGGTGGACGGCCTGGTCAGCGAGACCGGGATGCACCCGGGAGCCGTGTACGACCCCGAGCAGTTGCTCGCACGCGTTCCGCTCCGGGAACGTGCGACGGTCACCGCGTGCCTGGTCGAGTTGGCCCGTCTCGGAGCTCTGGATCCGGCGGGCACCCGGCTCGTGGTGCAGCGTGCGCCCACTGCGGATTCCTCGGAGCGAGTGGGATTCGAAGTGTTCGCTCCGATTGCGGCAGACTGGCGATTTCTGCGTCGTTCGGCGCGGCCGTTCGTCAGCGTGCTGCGGTCGCTGACCGGCGACGCCACCATCACGAGAAACGGCACCACGATGATCCTGAGGTTCGGCTTTGCCGCCGCGTGACGGGCGCACTCCGGTGCGCGTCGGCATCCTGGACGACCACGAGCTGCTGCTCGACTCGCTGTCCAATTGGATCCGCGATCATGAGCCACTCTTCGACCTCGTCGTGGCAGCCCCGACGTGGGTCGAGCTCGTGCACTCGGCGGCGTTCCCCACGGACCTCGTGTTGATGGACCTCAACCTTTCCGAGAAGGTCTCGATCGAGGCGCGGGTGCGCACCTGCCGGGCGGCCGGGGCATCCGTCATCGTGCTTACAGCACTGGACACGCCGGAGGAGCGCGAGCGGTGCCTCGGGGCTGGCGCGCTCGCCTTTCTGAGCAAGGCGCAGCCGGTGCGCGAGGTGATGACGGTCGCCAAATCCGTGATGGGACTGACGGATGCCGGTCCCAGCGCCTCAGGCAGCGCTGCTGCCGGTCGCGCCGCGGCCAAGCCCAAGCTGAGCGACGGCGAGCGGATCGCGTTCCTGCTCTATGTCGACGGCAACTCGACCCTTCAGGTCGCTGACGAGATGCACGTGCAGTTCGAGACGGCGAAGACGTACCTGCGACGCGTGCGCGAGAAGTACGGACGCGCCGGACGTCCGACGAGCACGCGCGCGGACCTCATTCGCCGTGCCGCCGAGGACGGTTACCTCACCTGAAACCGCGTGGCCACTGCGCTGCTTGCGGTACATCGTCCGCTCTACGATTGCGGGGTGGCGAAACTGTATTTCCGGTTCGGGGCGATGAACAGCGGCAAGAGCACGGCGCTCCTGCAGGCTGCCTACAACTACGAGGAGCGCGGGCACCGGGTGCTTCTGGCTAAGCCGGCCATCGACACGAAGGGCGACGCCGACATCGTGTCCCGACTGGGCGTGACTCGGGCGGTGGACTTCACGATCGCGCCGGATGCGGATCTGTACCACAGGTTCCAGATACACCGCGAGCGCACGCTATCGCGCTACGGTCGCGACGTGAGCTGCCTCCTCGTCGACGAGGCGCAGTTCCTCACCGAGGCGCAGGTCGACGACCTGTTGCGAATCGCCATTCTGGAAGATATTCCCGTACTGGCATACGGCATCCGCACCGACTTCCAGACGGTCGCCTTCCCCGGCAGCCGGCGCCTGCTCGAGGTCTCGCACAGCCTCGAGGAGCTGAAGACCATCTGCCGGTGCGGCCGCAAGGCCATCTTCAACGCCCGAACCATCAACGGCGTCTTCGTGTTCGACGGCGACCAGGTCGCCATCGAGGATGACACGGAGGTCGTCTACCAATCCCTGTGCGGCGCCTGCTACCTGCAGGAGAGCGGCGGCGTGCTCAACAACGGACGCCGGCACTGGCCGGTGAACGGAAGCTCGGCCTACGAATCCGAGCCGGATCCGGACTTCACGTAGACGGCGGGCGTGCGTGACGGCTCTCGCGGTCAGGGCCGGCCGGTCTGTGCCGCGTCGAGAAATCGCTGATCCGGCCCGCCGTTCGCCCCTCTTCGACCTGCCAGCCTCTGTCGTCCCGCACACCGCTGTGGCACCATGATTCCGGGGGAAGGGCGGCTTCCATGGAGTTGCGGGACTATCTACGCGTGCTGCGCAAGCAGTGGATTCTCATCGTCGCGCTCGTGCTGGTCGGTATCGTGGCGGCCGCCGGGTACTCGCTGCTGGTGACTCCGCAGTATCAGGCGTCGGCCAAGGTCTTCGTGTCGACGCAGGCGAGCGACAACGTCGCGGATCTCGTGCAGGGCAACTCGTTCACCCAGCAGCGGGTGCAGACCTACGCGGATCTGGTCAATACCCCGGTCGTCCTCGCGCCGGTCGCCGCACGCCTCGGCCTGAAGATGACGCCGGACGAACTCTCGACGCACATCTCGGCGTCCTCGCCCGTCAACACCACGATCATCGAGATCACGGCCACATCCACGAAGGCGAACCAGTCGGCCTGGATCGCGAACCAGACCGCGGCGAGTTTGGCCAAGACCGTGCAGACACTCGAGACCCCGAACAGCAAGGGTGCCGTCTCGCCGGTGAAGCTCACCAGGGTGCAGGTGGCGGACATCCCGGAATCCCCCGCGAGTCCCAAGGTCTGGCTCAACGTGCTGCTCGGCGCGCTCATCGGTCTGGCGGTCGGCGTGGCGATCGCGCTCATGCGCGAGACCCTTGACACCCGGGTGCGCAACGAACGCGACGTGCAGCAGATCACCGAAGCCCCGATCGTTGGCGGCATCGTCTACGACGGCAAGGCGGCATCGCGCCCGCTCATCGTGCAGGTCGACCCGCGCGGCGCCCGCGCCGAATCCTTCCGCACGCTGCGCACGAACCTCCAGTTCTTGGACGTCGGAGCGGATGCGCGCACCTTCGTCATCTCCTCATCCGTCGAGAACGAGGGCAAGACGACGACCGGCCTCAACCTGGCGATCGCGCTGTCCGATGCCGGCAACCGCGTCCTCGTCATCGACGCGGATCTGCGTCAGCCGCGCATCGCCCACTACCTCGGCATCGAGGGAGCGGTGGGCCTGACCGACGTGCTCATCGGCCGCGCAGAGCTCACGGATGTCGTGCAGCCGTGGGGAAAGACATCCCTCTCCGCGCTTCCCGCCGGCTCTGTACCGCCGAACCCCAGCGAGCTGCTCGGCTCGCAGGCGATGGCGAGCCTCATCCAGCGGGTGGAGGGCATGTACGACTACGTTCTGTTCGACTCCCCACCGCTTCTGCCGGTGACGGATGCCGCCGTGCTGGGCAAGACCGTCGGCAACACCCTTCTCGTGGTCGCCGCGAGCCGCACGCGCAAGGCGCAGCTGAAGGGATCCGTCTCCGCGCTGGCGAACGTGGGCGCTCGCCTTGCCGGCATCATCATCACGATGCTGCCCACCAAGGGTCCTGATGCCTACGGCTACGGCCTCTACGGATACAGCGGCTACGGCTACGGCTATTCGACCGAGGCGGCCGAGACTCCGGTCACGCCGGCGGCGAAGCAGCCTGGCGGCGATCGCTACGCCGGACGCCGCGAGCGATGACGGATCCGATCCGGCCGTTCCGCGTGCTCTTCGTGTGCGCGGGCAACACCTGTCGTTCGCCGATGGCGGCGCAACTGCTGCGCGCCCGCCTCGGAGTCGCGGCGGGTTTCGCGGTCGAGAGTGCCGGCATCCTCGCGGAGGTGGGTTCGCCGATGACCTCGGATGCGCGTGCCGCCATCGTCGGACGCGTCGCGGTTGTCGCGCCTCACCGTGCCCGGCAGCTGACCGTTCCGATGGTGGAAGCTGCCGACCTGGTGCTCGCCGCGACCCGGCAGATCCGCGCGGATACCGTCCGCAGCGTGCCGGCCGCCGTGCGGCGCACGTTCACGATCCTGGAGTTCGCACGGTTGGCCCAGCGGATGCCGGCAGATGCCGCTATCGCGCTCGACGAGGTGGTGGCATCCGTCGCCGCAGAGCGCACCGGGGCTGCAGACGCGGACGACGACATCGACGACCCGATGGGGCACGCCGCGAGCGAGTACAAGCGCGTCGCCGGAGTGCTGGATGACGCAGCGACCGTGATCGCAAGGCTGCTGGTGAGCGCCGCCCGACCGCGCTTGGCGGCGGCTCCCGATGTCGTCGCGCCGCCGGTTCCAGCGGGCGACTGATCGGCGAGACCCTAGAGGTCTACTGCCACTCGGGCTACTCTCGAACTCGGGCGTCGGTGCATTCGGGGAGTGCCGCGTCCATGGGGGATTCGTGGTGGATCACGCCGAAAGCGCGGCCGGCTGGCACAACGCACGTCCGCACAGAGAGGCCGGAGCCTGGCGGCCGTGGCCCGTTCGGTATGCGACGCGTCTCGCGGTGATCGACGTGATCGTGCTCGTCTGGGTCGTCTTCGGCGTGCAGATCGTCTGGTTCGGCTTCGCGACGAGCGACGTCGAACTCCGCGACTTCGGCCGCAGCGGACTGGTCATCAGCTACACGGTGATCTCGGTGCTCGTCATCGGCATCTGGATGCTCGCCCTGACCATCTACGGCACTCGCGGCTATCGGGAGATCGGCACGGGAAGCGGGGAGTACCGCCTGGTTGCGGATTCCACGGTGCGCGTCTTCGGATTGGTCGCGATCGTCGCCTTCCTGTTCCGCATCGACATCGCCCGCGGATACGTGCTGCTGGCCTTCCCGCTCGGACTCGTCTTCCTGCTGCTCGGACGCTGGCTGGCGCGGCAGTGGCTGACGGCGAAACGCGTTGCGGGTCACTACATGTCGCGAGTGGTCGTCGCCGGATCGCCGGCGAACGTGACCCACGTCGTGAACGAGCTCAGCCGATCCCCGCAGTCCGGATACCGCGTTGTCGGGGCCTGCATTCCGGGCGGCCTCAAGGATGCGGTCCAAGGCGCACCCGTACTCGGCGGCCTCGACGACGTCTCGCGATCCATGCGTCTCAGCGGTGCTGACACCGTCGTCATCGCCGGAGCCGACGACCTTTCGCCCGAGCAGGTGCGCGAGCTGAGCTGGAGCCTCGAACCGGGCCGCGAGCACCTCATCGTGGCGCCGAGTCTCATCGACGTCGGCGGCCCGCGCATCCACACGCGTCCCGTCGCGGGCCTCCCGCTGATGCACGTCGAGATGCCGCGCTACACGGGCGCCAAGCTCGTCGCCAAGCGCGCATTCGATATCGTCGGGTCGTTTTTGGCGATCTGCGTGCTGTCTCCTGTGATGATCGCGGTGGCGATCGCCGTGGCTTCCACCAGCAAAGGCGGGATCTTCTACGTTCAGCGGCGAGTGGGCTCGGGCGGCCGCGAGTTCCCCATGTTCAAGTTCCGCTCGATGGTCGACGGGGCGGATGCTTCTCTGCCGGCCCTTCTCAACGCGCAGGGCACGAGCGACAAGCCGCTGTTCAAAGTACAGAACGATCCGCGACTGACCCCGATCGGCGACTTCCTTCGCAAGTATTCGTTGGACGAGCTTCCTCAACTCTTCAACGTCTTCCTCGGACACATGAGTCTCGTGGGACCGCGCCCGCAACGCTCGACGGAAATGGCTCTGTATCACGGGCGCGACTACCGACGTCTGTTGCTCAAGCCCGGAATCAGCGGACTCTGGCAGGTGAGCGGACGCTCGGATGTCGCGTGGGAGGAGGCCATCCGAATGGACCTCTACTACGTCGAGAACTGGTCGCTGACCGGGGACGTCGTGATCCTGTGGCGGACGGCCCGCGCGGTCGTCGCGCGGTCTGGGGCGTATTGATGGCGGCCGACGCTGCCCAGGAGCACGGAGTCGTGCGCCGGTCACGGACTTTCGGTTCGCTGTCGTTCATTCAGTTGCTGCGCGGGACCCGGCCCTGGGTGCTCGCCGCGATCTTCGCCCTCAGCGCCGTCGGCGGCGTTTCCGAGGCCATCCTTCTGATCCTCATCGTGCAGGTCGGGACGGCGGCCGTCGGCGGTCAGACCAACGCCGTCCTGCAGAAGTTGAGCATCCTGCCTCCCGGGGTAGGACCGATGATCCTGACCGGGATCGTGATCGGCGTGATCACCATGGCGACGCAGCTGGGAGCTGTAGCGCTCAGCGTGCAAGAGGCCACGCGGCGCTCCATCAGGATGCGGAAGATGCTACTGCACAAGTACCTGCGGTCATCGGTCAGCGGGCAGGAGAGCCTCGAGCCTGGTGAGCTTCAGGAGCTCGCCTCCCAGGGAGTCACGCGGGCGGCGGACGGATTCGTCGTCGCGGCGACGGCGGGAGCGAATGCGACGAACCTGCTCATGCTCATCGTCGCAGCAGTGTTCGTCTCTCCGATCGCAGCGATCGCGCTCGTCGGCGTGGGAGTCATCCTGGCCGGACTGTTCATCCCGCTGTCCAAGGCGAGCGTGAAGCTCAACCGCGGTTGGGTGGGCGCCACAGCCACGTTCGCGAGCCGGGTGTCAGTGATCGCCCGACTCGGCGTCGAATCGAGGGTGTTCGGCGTGGACGACAGCGTCGAGCGATCCGTCGACGGTCAGCTGCACAGCATCACCTCGTCGTGGATCCGCGGAAAGCTCGTCAACAAGGGGTCTCCCGCCGTCTTCCGCATCACGATCCTGCTGGTCGCGTTCGCGGTGCTGGGCATCGTTCTCATCACGGCGCCTGCAGCCGTCGGAGCCGTCGCGGTCATCGCCCTCTTGCTCGTGCGGGCGCTGTCGTACGTGCAGGGACTGCAGCAGGACGCGCAGAGCATGCACGAACTGGCCGCGCATGCGGAACGCGTTCAAGCGCGCATCGCCGCGTTGCCGGATGACGACGTGCGGTGGGGCAGCGGGCACCTGACCGAGATCCGCGACATCGAACTCCAGTCCGTCTCGTTCGGATACGCGGGTCGCGTGCACCTGCACGGCGTCGAGTTCGTCGCCCATCGCGGTGAACTGATCGCCATCTCCGGATCGTCGGGGGGCGGCAAGTCCACCCTCTTGAAGGTGCTACTGCGCCTCGTCCAGCCGGTGCGGGGCAGCTATCACGTGAATGCCGAACAGGCCGAATCGTTGTCAGAGGACGACTGGTTCAGCCGTGTGGCGTACTTGCCTCAGGAGGTCAGGCTCGTTCCCGGAACCATCGCGGACAACGTCAGGTTCTTCAGGGAGGCGAGCGACGCCGAGGTCTCCACGGCGATCGAACGGGCAGCACTCGTCTTGGATCCGCTCGTCTTCGGAAACGGACCGGACAGCTGGGTGTCTGACGACGGACGCAATCTGTCCGGCGGTCAGCGACAGCGGATCGGGCTCGCACGGGCCCTTCTGAAGAGCCCTCAGTTGCTCGTGCTCGACGAGCCGACGAGTGCACTCGACCCGAGCACGGAGCTGTCCGTCGTGGAGACGATCCGATCCTTGAAACGCGACATGATCACCGTGCTGGTGACACACCAGCCATTGGTCGTCGACGCGGCGGACCGGGCGTACGAGATGCGGTCCGGAATCCTCACACTCAGCGAAGGCGCCGTACCCAGCGGCGGCGACGCGGGCAGGCTGGCTTCCTGAACGCTTCATGCACGGGCTAATCGTGCCCCGACGCGTCCCGCGCCGCCGAGTCGGTCAGGATGCGAACCATATCCGGTCCGTATGCTCTGGCAACGGCGTTGTCGTTCTCGCCCCCGAGCACGTTGTCGTTGAGCAGAGCGCCCTCACCGGTTCCGGGGATGCCGTGCAACGGAAGCGGCGTTCCCGTCAGCTGTCGGGCGTACAAGCCCGCCCCGACGAGGGTCGAGTGCAGCCAGATGTCGTCCTGGCGGGGGCAGGTCGTCAGGAACGGCTGAGCCGTGGAGGCCTTCGCCAGCGCGCGGAGGGCGGCCGGCGGGAAAAGGCATCCTGCCCCACCCGTTGGGAAGTTGAGCGGATCGAGGGTCGTGTCGAATCCGGGAGCCCACGAACGATACGGCTGGATCGCGCCGTCCCGCATCGCCACGCGATGAGTTCGGTGAGCGACGATCTCGTCCGTGCTGCGCTTTCGCTCGCGCTCGAGCGAGCTCAGCCAGGTGGACGGATAGAACAGGTCGTCGTCCGCCGTCACGAGGCATGACCATCCATCCCAGCCCTGCGTGTAGGGGAACCATTTCGCGTGCGGCCCGAGCGCCGACGGCACGGATGCCACTTCGAGTCCGCGGCGCATCAGGCGACGGAGCCCGGGTGTGATGCGGAAATCGGAGTCCGCGATCCACAGGATCATGCGTCGTGGTCGCACTTTGCCGGCTGCGATCGACTCCAACGCGAGATGCACGGTCCGGATTCGCGGGCCGTACGTCGCCATGGACACGTCCACACCGGAGTCCGGATCCGTGACAACTCGGCGTGAGAGCCGGTTGCGCATTCCGTAGTACGCGGAGCGACCGAGTGCCGGTACTGCAAGGCGGATCCGTCGAGGAAGGCCGCGCAGACGGCTCGCGGTTCCGGGTGCCGGCTGCGAGAACAACCCACCACGTCGCCTGACCTCGCGTGCCGACCGTCGATCGCGCTCGGCACGGTCGACCTCCTCACGCAGCACCGCGAGATAGCCGTCGCCCATCCCCTCGGCCGACAACGAGCTCACGTGTTCCTCGCGATGCTCGAGCAGTCGGTCGATCTCGTCAGGGTGTCCGACGACGGATTTCATCGCGGTGTGGAGTGCATCGATGCTCGCCTCATCCACCACCCGACCGCAGGGCCCGACGGCCTCAGGCAGTCCTCCACCGTTTGTGGTGATGACCGCACATCCGCTCGCGATCGCCTCCAGCGCCACGTTGCCGAAGGTCTCGTCCCAGCGCGAGGGGACCACCGCGACGGCGTGGGCGTTGAACGCCCCGGCGAGATCGTCCTGCGCCAACGGTCCGACCAAGTCGACGTGCTGGGAGATTCCGAGAGAATCGGCCAGACGCGTGAGCGCCTCGCGTTCCGGACCGCTTCCCACGATGGTGAGCTCCCCGAACCCGGTCTCGGTCCTGAGCCGTGCGAATGCCTCGATGAGCAGGTCGAAGCCCTTGACCCTGACCAGTCGTCCGGCCGCGATGATGCGCCACGGATCACGCTCGGCGGTCGGAATCGACACGCGGAACACGTCGCGTCGCACGCCGTTGTAAACGACCGTTGACGGGTAAGGAAGTCGCCCGGCCGTCGCATGACTGTTCGCGATGAGACTCGCGAATCGATGGGCGAAGTGGCGGATGCGTTCGCGCCGAGACGTCTCGTCCTCGAAGAACAGCCGCACCGCGACCACCCACGGTCGCCTGAAGAACAGCAACGGCCACGCCATCTTGACGCTCATACCGTTGTGGAAGTACACGTCGGCGCCGGCCACCAGCCGGAGGAGCAGTATCGGCGAGGGTCTGCGGATGACGCGGTACGGTCGGCGCACCCCGTCGTCCGGCACAATGGCCGTCACGAGGACGACGGAGTGGCCGCGCTTCACGAAGTGCCGCGCCAGAAGATCGGCCGTGGTCTCGACGCCTCCGACTGACGGGGCGAACGTCCACGACGAGATCAGGATCCGCATGTCTTCACCGCATCCCTGCTGAGCGAAGTGCCGCGAGCAGCGAGTCGGTGCTTGCCGACACGGTGAAGGCGGAGAGCCAGGGCGAGACGTCCGTCGCGCCGAGTGACATCGCGGACTCGACGGCGTCGGCCAGGTCCACGGCATCCGACGATCGGCTGAGGACACCAGTCAGCCCCGGCACGATGGCGTCCGCCACGCCGAATGCCGTCGAGGGTGCGACCGCCCTGAGCCCGGCCGAGGCGGCTTCGATGAGCACGTTGCCGAGTCCCTCGACTTTCGAGGGGAGGAGCACGATGTCGTCGGGGGAGCATCCGTCCCACCACGGTTCCACCCAGCCGGGGAACTCCGCGTGCACTCCAAGACGCCCGGCGGCTGCGCTGGTCTCCGCCATGAGCAGACCCGTCCCGAAGTAGGTGAGTCGCACCCGGTGTCCTCTCCGCATCAACTCCCGCGCGGTCTCGACCCCGCGAACAGGTTGTTTCTGGTCGGCGAGACGCATCGGGAGCACGAGATGGATGGTTCCCGACGTCGTGGGGACGCACGCCGAGCCCGTGCCTCCGGCGTCGTGCAGGACAGGGTTGGCCACGACCCGAATGCGGTCGGGACTGATCCCGTACCTGAGGAGGTCCACCCCGACGGCGTGCGAGACGGCGAGCCCCAAGTCGGCCCTCGGATACAGGGCGCGGGCGGCCAGCCGGCCGAGCGCTCCGGTCAGCGACCCCGCTGAGATGAGGCTCACGACGCTGTGCTCCGTGATCGCGACGACCGGGCGACGATGTGCGCGCACACCAAGGAGCGACGCGAGAAGGAAGACGTTCTGCCTGGTGAGGTGTGAGACGACCACGTCGGGTCGACGCGTCGTCACGAGACTGCGCAGTGCGCGGGCCCGTCGCAGCACGTGGCCGCCGACCATGCGATAGCGCGTGACCCGGCTGTCGAGCTCGCTCTCGCCCGGTGTCGACGTCGTCGTCGCGACGTCGACACGATGTCCGAGTTCCACGAGGCGTGACGCCCAACGACGAACGACCAGCTCGGCGCCGCCTCCGTGGAGGCCCTGTGCGACGAACATGACGTGCATTCAGGCTCCAGCCTGGATTCGCGCAGATGCCGGACCGAATAAAGCCGACGATGCAGGATCCTCGGATGCGCCCTCCCGCAGTTCCCGCCACTTCGGCAAAGTTCGCAGTGCGGTTCCGCAGATCAGGAGCGCCGCCGGCAGGAGAGGCGTCACGTGCCGAACCGCAGAGCCGTAGTCGGGTTCGAAGAGGGCCTGCACGCAGAGGAACGACACGAGGATCGCCGCGGCCCGCGCGACGGAGGTGATCGATCCGTGCGGTGCGCTGCTTTCGTCGACCCTGCGAAGTCGGGCGATCCCCACGTAGGTCGATCCCCAGATGACCGTGAGCACCAGGGTGATGATCCCGTAATAGAGCCCGCCACCGCTCAGCAGCAACGGAATCGGAACGAGCAGGAAGAACGCCGTGAGCACGTTGTTGAGCAGCCCGGACCACGGCTCAGCGAACGTCAGGATCGGCGTGATGATCGATTGGGCGTTGGGGTCGAGCGAGCGCGTGTCGTTGACCGATGATCGGTAGATATCCGGATCGGTGCCGTACACCACATAGATCGCGAGGCCGAGTGCGAGGACCGCCAGCACGATCGCCACCAGGATGAATCCCAGCGATCGCCGTTGGATCCGTACGACGCGGTACGCGACGAAGAGCAGCGCAACCGGCAGCCAGTACGAGCGGAACCATGCGGCGTATCCGAGCATCATCGCGACGATGACGAGATCGGCCCACCAGTGACGGGGCAGAAAGAGCACGGCCGCGACGATCGGAAGCACGCAGATGTCCTTCGTGTAGTACCCGAGGTACACCGCAGCGAAGACGAGTGAGGCGCATGCCACGAAGACGGTGAACACGCTGGGTTCGTTCCGCCGCACCCGCGCCCACACACCGAGCAGGATGACGAGGAACAGGCTGTAGCCGAGCATCCCGGCAAGGAGCGGATGCGCCGCGAGGTCCAGCTGCGCATACAGCCAGGCAACGTTGCCGAACGCCTTGTCACCGAATGCCGATCCCGTCCCCAGCGCGATGGAGTGGATGCGGTCGCCGTCGAACGAGAACTTCGCCGGAAGCAGCGACTGACGCATCGCCACGATCACGTAACCGGCCATCGCCGAGGCGAGAATCAGGAAGTCGCCGACCGTCGTCGCAGCCCGGCCCCGCGACGCGCGCTCCACGGTCGTCATCGCGCCGCTTCTCTCGACGTCGCCGACGACGTCGTGAGTTCCGGGCCGGACAGATCGCCGTAGATGACCCGAAGAGTGTTCGCTTGACGGGAATCGCTGTGCGAGTCGGCGAGGCGGCGGACGAACGCCATTGTGGCCTGTCGTTCGTCGTCGTCTTCGAGCCGGCGCCACAGTCCGACGATGTCCGCGGGCTGCCTGAAGAGAAGCGGGAGACCCTCGTCGCGAAGCGCTCCGATGTCGCGACCGATCATGGGCACGCCGAGAGAGGCCGCCTCGAGCACGGAGAGCGGGAACCCCTCCCAACGCGCCGTGTGCAGGTAGACCGATGCCTCTCGCAACACCTTCCCAGCATCGTCCCGACTCAACCAGCCGGTGATCTCGACGTTCGCGTCGGTGAGGTCCCGCGCGAAGTGCTCTTCACCGTCTCCGATCCAGACTGCTCGAACCTGAATCCCCGCGGCTCGCAGTTCCCGGATCGTCGCCGCGAAGAACGCAGGATCCTTCGCGTTGCACAGCCGCCCCGCGCCCACGATCACTGGTGGACCACTGGCAGGCTCGGCAGCTGAGGATGATGTCCCATGGCTTGCGTGGTCGAGCTCATCCTCGGTGTCGAAGGTGTGAGCCACATTCGGCACGACTCCGATCGGGGGATGACGGAACGGCCATGCGGACAGCCGCGCCTCATGCTGGCCGCACGCGACGACCATGGTCGTGTTGAACGAAAGGCTCCACTCCACGAGGCGGAAAAGCATCCGCGCCGGAGCGGGAAGGTCCTGACGTTGGAACGAGTAGCCGTGCGGTGTGTAGAGGATCGAGAGACGCTGCGACGGGCGCAGCGCCAGCCGAACGTAGAGACCCGCCCAACTCGAGTGCGCGTGCACGATGTTCGGGACGACCTGCGTGACCGCCGCTCGCACTGCCTTCAGCCGATCGACATGCCCGGACGGCAGCCGCTCATGCGACGAGAAGTGCCTGAGATCCACTTCGTCCACCGTCGTGTCGGCGTGCGTCGACCAGAGGAGGTGGTGCTCGAACTCAGGCGTGTTCGCGACGTAGCTGAGGACGGAGTTCTTCACCCCGGAGCCGAACGACTCGACGACGTGAAGGATGCGTCCCGGCGACACGGACCCGCCGCCGGAGGCATCGCACTCGGCCTTCGGGGAGAGTGAGACCGAAGTCGGCCCCGAGCTCGAAGGCTGAGCGGTCGTTGAGACCCTCATCGTGGTCTCCGCTTGGTCAACCATCGCGTCCTCGTCGAGCTTGCTCATCAGGTGGCCGATGCGAAAACGAGGTCGGGCAACGCCGCGCTACGGGCGTCGAACCATCGGAGCGAGTCCGCAATGCCGTCCGTGAGGGAGTACGCGGCGTTCCACCCCAGCAGTTCTCGTGCCTTGTCGCTGCGCGTGTATGCACCCGCGGAGTCTCCCGGCCTCCGCGGAGCATGCTCGACCGCCACCTCGTGGCTCACAACGGATTCGAACGCCCTGATCAGCTCGAGGACGGTGGTACCGCGACCCGTCCCCAGGTTGATCGCCGTCGTCGAATGATCGGCGACCGCGTCGTCGAAACGTTCGAGGGCGGCGACGTGCGCCTGCGCCAGATCCCACACGTGGACGTAGTCGCGGATGCCCGTGCCGTCTCTGGTGGGGTAATCCGTGCCCGTGACGATGAAAGGCAGGCCGTTGTCCGACCGGAGGATGAGTTTTCCCAGCGCGTGCGACGGGTAGGGAAGCTGGAGTCCTGTGCGCAGCCGAGGATCGGCACCGATCGGGTTGAAGTAGCGAAGGGACATCACGCGCAATGCGGATGCTGCCGAGATGTCCTCCAGCATTTCCTCGATAATCGCTTTCGTGCGGGCATAAGGGCTCAGCGGCTCGATCGAGGAGTTCTCGTCGACGGTGAAATCGTCATCCGGTCGATAGATGGATGCCGAGCTGCTGAAGACGAGCCGCGTGCAGCCGCAATCCAGGAGGGATTCGACGAGTCGCAGAGTCGATAGCACGTTCGCTTCGTAATAGAGAACGGGCTCCGCCACCGATTCGGGGACGACGATCAGGGCAGCGCAATGCACGACGGCATCGATGTCGGGATGTTCGGCGAATACGTTCCGAATCAGCGTCGCATCAGCGATATCGCCGTCGTAATGAATGCGACCTTCGACGAATTCGCGCCGCCCGGTCACGAAGCTGTCGAGGATGACGGGCACGTGTCCGGCGTCGAGGAGCGCGGAGGCGATCGTGCTGCCGATGAATCCTGCACCGCCCGTGATGAGCACCTTCACGATGAGGGGATCCCACCGATCGAGCGTGCTGAGACACGCGATCTCTGCGACATCCTCTGGCAGGCTCGCGCATCCCGAACCGCCACGAATCCGCAAGGCGACTGCCGCGATCGCAACACAATATCCACCGCTTACCCCCGACGACTAGCGGTCACTGCCAGGAATCCGGTCCACCTCACCCCGTGGTCGGATTCCTCAGGACGGTCCTGACGCTACCTGAAAGCCCGGGTTCTGTCAGCACCGGACACCCCCGTGACGGCGATCCCGCCGGTCGGGTCTGGACGGCGCTGAATCCCGTGGTGTTTGAATGGAGCACATGTCGGGGGGACGCAGTCGTAACTGGAGAATCGGTTCGGGTATCGCCTGGGTGAGCACGTCACTCGCGATCGTCGTCGTTGGTGTGCTGGTCTTCACGCGGCTGCCCGACAGAGCGAGGAAGTCGATCGACGGAGTCTTACGTTCGCTGGCGCGCCGAATCCCGGGTGCGAGGGCGATCCACCATCGCTACCTCGAATCGCGTAGCCGTCGTGACTTCTCGACCTCGGGTGACTACTGGGAGCGACGGTACGTCACGGGGGGAACATCGGGTGACGGGTCGTATGGGCAGCTCGCTCGGTTCAAGGCAGCGGTCTTGAATGATTTCGTGTCGGAACACCGCATTCGTGATGTTCTCGAATTGGGGGTCGGCGACGGCAACCAACTGGGGCTTGCCGAGTATCCGCAATATCGCGGACTGGACGTCAGCGCAGAAGCCATCCGAATGTGCCGGGCGCGCTTCGAAAACGATCGGACCAAGCAGTTCGGGCTTCTCGCCGATTTCGACGACCAGCCTGCGGAGCTGACACTCTCGCTCGACGTCGTGTACCACTTGGTGGAGGATGACGTATTCGACGCCCATATGCGACTCCTGTTCGGCGCAAGCACGCGTTACGTGGCCGTCTACGCTTCGAATTACGACTCTGTCGAATCGGCGATTCACGTCAGGCACCGAGAATTCACGCGTTGGGTCGGTGAGAACTGCCCGGAATGGGTCCTCGACCACCACCTCGCGAATCCGTACGCCTACGATCCTCGGGACCACAGCGGGTCGCTCGCCGACTTCTACTTCTATCGGCGTGCCGGCACCCAGTCATTGCAAGACAACTGACCACACCACCCACGCACTCGTGTTCCGCTGGGCTCTGGACCTCGCCCACCTCCGCGGTGTTTGAATAGACCACATGCCGGGGGGACGTAGGCATGAGCGCGCCGCGCGCAAGCGCGGCATCGGTGCGCTCATCGGATGGGTGATCGCCGGGTTCGTGGTGGCCGTCGTGTGTGCGGGCGTCTATGTCGGGATGCTCGCGCTCGACGCACGCGATCAGCTGCAGGCATCGGCGGGCGAGCTGGCGCGCGTGCAGTCGTCGTTGACGGCGAGCGATGCGGATCATGCGTTGACGACGGCGAAGGATGCCGCGAGCTCCGTCTCCGCATCAACGCACAGGGCGCAGAGCGACACGCACAACGCGGTGTGGCGCGCCGCGGAGCTCCTTCCGTTGCTTGGCGGCAATCTGGTGGCGATGCGGGAGGCATCGGATGTCGCGGTGGATGCCTCGGATCATGCCGTCGCCCCGCTCGCCACTCTCGCCGGCCATCTCACGCCAGCGGACTTCACGCCAAAGGGCGCACGAGTCGACACACCTGTCATCGGCTCAGCCGCCGGCACTCTCTCACTGGTGTCCGCGGCGCTGGGCAGGGCATCCTCCGACGCCGACGCGATCAAGGCGTCGGGCGCGATCGGCCCTGTCAGGGATGCGGTCGTGACGCTGCGCACTCAGCTGCACACGGCATCCGAGGAGGCGGATGCGGCCCACCGCGCCGCGAAGCTGCTCCCGGACATGCTCGGTGCAAGAGGCCCGCGAGACTACCTGCTGCTGTTCCAGAACAACGCTGAGACGCGATCGACGGGCGGGATTCCGGGCGCCCTCGCCGTCGTGCACGTCGACAACGGGCAGATCACGCTGACCAGGCAGGCGTCGGCCGCGGAGTTCGGAGGAGCGGCGGATGCCACGAGCATCCTTCCGAAGTCCACCGTGGCGCTCTACGGCGACCTTCCCGGCCGGTACATGCAGGACGTCACGCTTCCACCCCAGTTTGCACTCAGCGGCCAGCTGGCGCGCACGCTGTGGCAGCAAGCTACCGGCCAGCAGGTGGATGGGGTGATCTCCGTGGATCCCATCGCGCTGAGCTATCTGCTGAAGGCGACGGGGCCGGTCAGGGTGCCGACGGGCGAGACGCTCACCGCGCAGAATGCCGTGAAGGTGCTGCTCAGCGACAGCTACGCGAAGTATCCGGTCGCGCAGCAGGACGCGTTCTTCGCGGGTGCGGCGACCTCCGTGTTCCGTGCAGTCACGGGAGGATCTGCGAGTCCCAGCACGATGCTTTCGGCATTGGCCCGCGCGGCAGGTGAGGGGCGCATCCTGGTCTGGAGTGCGCATCAGAACGAGCAGTCGTCGATCGCCGAGACGTCCCTTGCAGGCAACCTGCCGACGAGTGATGACGGATCTCCGCGCTTCGGCGTGTACCTCAACGACGCGACCGGCGCGAAGATGGACTACTACCTTCGCGCAACGGTGGCGGTCGGGCGGGCCGTGTGCCGTGCAGACGGCAAGGCGACCCTGGCGGTCGCCGTCACGCTCACCAACACGGCTCCGAAGGATGCCGCCACTTCGCTCCCGGCATACGTCACCGGCGGTGGCGTGTTCGGGGTCGCGCCCGGCAATGTGGCCACGCAGATCGCCGTGTACGCGCCTCAGCGCGCAGCGTGGCTTGGCACGACCGTGGGCGGTGAGAATGTGACGGCCAAGGCAGCCGTTGACGGCGGTCGCGCGGTGTCCCGCTACACGATGCAGCTAGCGCCGGGGGAGAGCAAGACGGTGAGATTCGATTTTCTTGCGGATGCCGTCGGTACCCAGACATCGGCATCCGGAGTGGACAGGTCGTCCGGATCGAGCTCAGCCGCAATGGCCGTCGTTCCCCGTGAACTCGCGGGAAACGGGGTGGACCTCGGGGTCTTCTCGGGACGAAATGATGCGTCATCAGCAAAAGGGATCAGCGCCTTCGTGACGCCGTTGGTCCAAGGAATATCTCAGAAAGGGCTTTCGGTCGACTGCAACGCGGCTATACCCTGACGAGGTAGCAATCGAACGGGGCCGCTTCTGAGCCGGTCCTACTCGGGGGAGATGTTCGATGATTCGTAAAATATTCGCTGTAGCCGCGCTTGCCGTTCTCGGCATCTTCGCGGTTCCGCTCGCCGCCAACGCCGCTGGCTACGTGCCATCCGGTGCGTGCGGAGTGAGCGGCTCGCCCGTGCCGGGAGGCACAGTCACCATCACTTGCGCTGCCGGAACCTGGACCGACGGCGAGACCATCAGCATCACTGTCAGCGGGGACACCTCTGTCACCGCTGCCGCATTCCGCACGGCAGTCACGTCGGGGCCGTTCACGACGGTGGCGAGCGCAACAGGGGCGGACGCCGTGAACCTGGCTCTCCCGTCGAACGCGAGCGGCACCTACACCGTGACCTCGACCGGCACGGAGTCCGGCAACGTCGACGTGGAGACCTTCACCATCGTCGCGCCGGCCGCGGCGGTGTCAGGCACGACGAGCACCTCGGGCGAAGTGGCGGCCACAGGGTCGACCATCCCGATATTGATCATCTGGGTGGCCAGCGGCCTCGTGCTCCTCGGTGCCGCGATCGTGGTCGTGCGCCTGGTCGTGCGTCGCCAGCGGATCAACTCCTGACGGCAAGCGTGCTGAACGGCGGATGGCGACCATCCGCCGTTCGGTTGCGTCGAAGCATCCGCTGTCCCGCCCGGCGGATGATCGGCCGGAGCGGCCTTCTGGAACGCGGCCGTTGCGGCGCCTGGGAACATCCGCCGCGCTCGTCGGTTGAACACTGAGTGACCGATCTGCGCAAGGTTCCCCTGAACGTGCTCGACCTCGCCACGCGCGGGGCGGGCGCAAGCAACGCGGATGCCGTGGCCGGCAGCATCCGACTGGCGCAAGTCGCCGAGTCGCTCGGCTTCCGCCGCTTCTGGGTGGCGGAACACCACGGAATGCCCGCCGTCGCCTCGAGTGCCCCTGCGGTTCTGATCGCGGGGATCGCGGCCAGAACCGAACGCATCCGCGTCGGCAGCGGGGGAGTGATGCTGCCGAACCACGCACCGCTCGTCGTGGCTGAGCAGTTCGGCACGCTCCGCGCGCTGTACGGCGACCGCATCGACCTCGGCATCGGACGCGCACCGGGCACCGACCCTGCGACCGCTGCGGCCCTGCGACGCTCTCAGGATGCCCTGGGCGCCGAAGACTTCCCGCAGCAGCTCCTGGACCTGCTCGGCTTCTTCACCGGGGGCTTCAGCCCGAACGATCCGCTGGCCGGGCTGCGCGCAGTGCCCGGTCTGGGGGATCAGCCAGAGGTGTGGCTGCTCGGATCCAGCGGATACAGCGCCCAGGTCGCTGCGGCGCTCGGCCTCCCGTTCGCCTTCGCACACCACTTCGCAGGAGAGCACACCGAGGATGCGCTGCTTCTCTACCGGGACCGCTTCCAGCCCAGCGAATCCCTCGAGCGGCCGCACGCCATGATCGCCGTCACGGTGCTCGCGAACGAGGATCCGAACGAGGTACGACGGCAGTCGCTGCCCGCTGCGATCTCGTTCCTGCAGATGCGCCGCGGACAGAAGCCGGAGCCGGTGTCGGTGGAGGAGGCATCCGCGTACGAATTCAGTCAGCTCGAGCTGGACTTCATCGCGGAGCGCAACGCACGTCAGGCGTTCGGTACGCCCGACGTCGTGCGCGACAGACTCGCATCCCTGCTCGCTTCGACCGAAGCCGACGAGCTCATGATCGCCTCCGGCGCAGCAGAAGCAGATGCCCGAGCCCACTCCCTGGAGCTCGTCGCGGAACTCTTCGCCTGACCGCCCTCCCGAGGGTGCCCGTTCCTCCGCCCGAGCGTGCCCGTTCCTCATCCCGAGGGTGCCCGTTTCTCCTCCCGAGGGTGCGCGTTTCTCCTCCCGAGGGTGTCCGCGACCGCTGCACATTGCAGAAGACCAGGTCTTTAGACGGGGTCCTTCTGCGAACCACCTCGGGGCGCGCCCCGACGTCCCTCGGCACGCCGTAAAGCGACGTGCCGAGCCTCCGACGGCGGGGACCCCGCCTGACAAGTACGAGATACAGAAGAAGGACCGGTCAATCGACCGGTCCTTCTTCTATAACGTCGGGGTGACAGGATTTGAACCTGCGGCCTCTTCGTCCCGAACGAAGCGCGCTACCAAGCTGCGCCACACCCCGATGGCCCCGAAAGGCCTTCATAAGGATACACGGTGTCAGGGCGCCCTCATGACCACGGGCCCCGACGGATGCCCGAGGCGCGAACGCTCGGAATCAGCTCGAGGAAGCGATACGGGGCCCGCGACTCGATCAGAGGATTCTGGCCGTGACAACTCACCCCTGGCCGCCTCCGCCTCCGCCTCCGGGTCCGCCACCGTTACCGTTCCCGCCTCCGGGGGTCTGCCCAGGTGGATTCGGCCCGTTCCCGGGAGCCGGATTACTCGGGGTAGTGGTCTTCGGCGTCGACGGCGGCTTCGGAGCACCGCCCGCGCCGTAGATGAGCTTGTTGTCGGGTGCCGGGAAGGCGGCTCCACCGTAGACGGAGTCGAGGGCGCTCTGGATCTGTTTCACCACGTTGAACTTGACGTTGTTGCCCTGGACCCCGTTGAAGAAATAGTGGTGGAAATCGAGGGTCAGCGGACTCGTGATGAGTCCGATCCAGGTCGCCTGCGCCACCTTGCTCGTCGAGGTGACCAGCCAGTTCTCGTGCGCGTAGTCCGTCGTTCCGGTCTTGCCCATGATCGGGACGCCGTCATTGGGGTTCGCGCCGGTCGCAGTGCCGGCGGTGAGAACGTGCTGGAGGGCCCAGGTCACGGTCGCGGCGATGTTCTCCGGAATGGCCTGCGTGCACGTCGTCTTCGGTACAGGGAGTTCCTTGCCTGACGAATCCACGACCTTGTCGATCGCGATCGGAGTGCAGGTGCGGCCGCCGTTCGCGATGCCCGCGTACGCGGTCGCCATCGAGAGCGGCGAGATGTAATTGGTGCCGATCACCATGGGCGGGTTGATGACCCACGGATTGCCATCCGGCGACGGGGCCGGGTTGGCCGAGTGTGCTCCGAGGGCATTCGCGGCATTCGAGATGTTGCAGAGGTTGAGCTTGGTGGCCATCATGGCGAACGCCGTGTTCACGGATGCCTCCGTCGCCTGCAGCACAGACATCGTGCCGCCTTCCGACGACTCGTCGTTGGCGACGTTCCAGGTGACTCCGTTGAACCCGTCGCCGCAGGTCGCGAAGGAATTCTCGTTGTACGTGTGCACGTTCGCATTGACGCTCTCGTAGAGCGAATGCCCCGCCTCGAGCCACGCGACGAGGTCGAATGCCTTGAAGGACGACCCGGTCTGGAATCCGTTCGACCCGCCGTAGGCGTAATCGGTCGTGTAGTTGATCGCGGTCGTGCCGGGGTCTGGGCTGCCGCTGTCGTCGAACTGCTTGTTCTCGACCATCGTGACGACTCGCCCTGTACCCACCTCCATCGACACGTTCGCGCCGCCGAGATCGAGGCTGTAGGTGGGTGGGATGTATCCGCTGAGCGCCGCCTGCGCTGTGTTCTGCAGATCGAGGTTGAGCGACGTGTAGACCTGGAGTCCGCCCTGCTGGAAGAGCTGCTGGCGCTGTTCGGACGTCTTGCCGAACACGGGGTCGGACTGCATGATGATCCGCACGTAGTCGCAGAAGAAGCCGGCGTCCGAAGCCACGGCGCTCTGGCATCCGGACGGCTTCGGGGTGATGTGCGGCTCGATCTTGGTGGCGACCGCCTGCGTGTATTCGGCCTTCGTGATCGTGTGGGCGACGAGCATCCGCTTCAGCACGTAGTTGCGCCGCTCCAACGTCGCGGGGAAACCCTTGGCCGAGACGTTGTCCGTAGATGTCGCCTGGTCGTCGATGCGCAGGTTGTTCGGGTTGTTCAAGATGGCGATCAGCGTCGCGGCCTGCGGCAGGTTGAGGTTCTTCGCGTCGATGCCGAAGTAGTACTGCGCGGCGGCCTGCACGCCGTACACGCGACCGCCGAACCCCACGATGTTGAGGTAGCTGAGGAGGATCTGATCCTTGCTGTACCGCTTGTCGAGCCCGATGGCGTAGCGGATCTCCTGCATCTTGCGTTGAATGGTGACGCCGGTGGCGTCGTTGTAGCAGGCCTCGAACTTGGTCTGCTGCTTCTTCTGCACGTCAGCGCTCGCGTCGGGATCGACCGCGTCGTTCTGCTCGCAGCGCTGCACGAGGATGTTCTTCACGTACTGCTGCGTGATGGAGGATCCACCCTGCACGTTGTTGCCTGCGGCTGTGGACAATGCGCCGCGCACCGTGCCGACCAGGTCGATGCCGCCCTCGCTGTAGAACCGCGGGTCTTCCGTTGAGACGGCGGCGTCCTTGACGGACTGGGAGATGGCATCCCACGCGACGTCTTCGCGGTTCTGTGCGTAGAACGTCGCGATGGGGACGGCCTGGCCGCCCTTCTGCGCGTAGAACGTGGTCGTCTGGTCGAGGGGCTGGGGCGCGAGGTAGTCGGGCAGCCCGTCGAACGCGCCAGTCGCATCGCTCACCGCGAGGGAGGCGACGGCGGCCGCAGGTGTGACCGCGCTGACGACCAGAACGCCGGCAACGGCGCTCATGGCGATGAACCCGACGAGTGCCCCCCAGGCCTGCACAGCTGATCTCACCATCCGAGGCTACGCGTGACGCTCGTTCGAGTCACGGCTTGCTGGGGGATGTCGCAGCTCGTGTCCGGATCGTGTCCGTCATTCTTCATCCGTCATCCGCCGGTAGCAGGGGGACTTGCGCCGTTCCCGCTGCCACCGGTTCCGGTACCGGTGCCGGACCCCGTGCCGGATCCGTTGCCTGGTGTGCCACCCGTGCCGGTAGTGCCGGTGCCGGTCCCCGATCCGTCTCCGGATCCCGAGGTCGTGCCGGTCCCGTTGCCATCGCCGGTCCCGTTCCCGCTGCCGTCGCCGTTGCCGGTGCCGTCTGTGCCGTTCTGCGAGGTCTGGCCGTTGTCCGACTGGGTGGTCGACGACTTGGCGGATCCATAGATCAGCGAGGTGGGCGGGGTCGTGAACTCGGATCCGCCGTACACGTCGTCGAGCGCCTTCAAGATCGTGCGGTCGGCGTAGAACTTCGCGTTGTTGAGCGGGGATCCGTTGAAGTAGTAGTCGCGCAGGTCGTGGCTTCCGCTGATCTGACCCACCCACGTGGCGTTCGCCACCTTGGAGCTCGACGTCACGAGCCAGTTCTGCTGGTAGCTGTCGGTCGTACCCGTCTTGGCGAGGATCGGCGTGCCGTCATAGGGGTTCGCGGACGTCGCCGTTCCGGCTGTGATCACATGCTCGAGCGTCCAGGCGAGTGCCGCAGCGACGGTCGACGGGATGGCTTGCGTGCACGTCGACTTCGGCACCGCGACGCTCGCGCCCGTCGTCGTCACGATCTGGTCGATCGCCACGCTGGAGCAGTACATGCCGTTGTTCGCGATCGCTGCATAGGCGGTCGCCATCGTCAGCGGAGCGATGTAGTTCGTGCCGATGACCATGGACGGCACGATCTGGAACGGATTCGCCGACGGTGATGCCGAGTGCACGCCGAGTGCCTTGGCGACGTTCGCGATGTTGCACAGATCGAGCTGGGTGGCCATCTGCATGAACGCGGTGTTGACGGACGACTCCGTCGCGGCCAGCACGCTCATCTGCCCGCCCTCGGATGACGAGTCGTTGCTCACCGGATACGATCCGCCGCTGAGCTTGCCGCCTTCGCACGACGCGGTGAAGTCACTGAACGGGAACGCGTATCCGGAGTAGTGGCCGTCGACGGTTTCGGATGCCGAGTGCCCGGCTTCGAACCACGCGGCGAGATCGAACGCCTTGAACGACGATCCGGTCTGGAAGCCGTTCGACCCGCCGTACGCGTTGTCCGTGTTGTAGTTGATGGCCGTACTGCCCGGGTCACCACCACCGGTGTCGTCGAACGCCTTGTTCTCCACCATCGTGACGATGCGACCGGTGCCCACTTCGACGGAGACATTGGAGCCGCCGATGTCCACCTCGGAATCGGATGACGGCACCCACGTGCTCAGGGCCGACTGCGCTGTGCCCTGCAAGTCGAGGTTGAGCGTCGTGTAGACGTTCAGGCCGCCGCGCTGGAAGCTCAGCTGCCTGGCATCCGCCGTCTTGCCGAACGCCGGATCCTGCAGCATCACGTGCTGCACGTAGTCGCAGAAGAACCCGGCGTCGTACGCGACGGCGGACTGGCATCCGGATTGCAGCTCGGTGATCTTCGGCGTGACCGGCGTGGCGACCGCCTGCTTGTACTGTGCTTGCGTGATCGAGGAGTGCACGAGCATCCGCTGCAGAACGTAGTCGCGACGCTCCTTCGTGAGCTTGTACCCGTTGTCCGCGTTGTTCGCCGGGTTCGTCGTCTTGTCCTCGTCGATGCGCAGGTTGGACGGGTTGTTCACGATCGCGACGAGGGTCGCCGACTGCACGATGTCGAGATCCTTGGCGTCCACGCCGAAGTAGTGCTGGGCGGCGGCCTGGATGCCGTAGACCTGACCGCCGAAGCCGACGATGTTGAGGTACGACTGCAGGATCTGCTGCTTGCTGTAGCGCTGGTCGATGCCCATCGCGTACCGCATCTCCTGAAGCTTGCGCGACACGGTGACGCCGGCGGCGTCCTGGTAGCACTGCTCGAACGCTGCCTGCTGCTTCGCCTGTTCAGCCTTGGATGCCGTGGAATCGACGACGTCCTGCTGGTCGCAGCGCTGCACGAGCACGTTCTTCACGTACTGCTGCGTGATGGACGAGCCGCCCTGCACATCACCGCCCGACGAGGTGGCGATGACGGCGCGGATCGTGCCGAGCACGTCGATGCCGCCCTCCGAGTAGTACCGCGGATCCTCCGTGTCGACAGTGGCGTCCTTCGCCGACTGCGCCATCTGATCCCATGACACGTCCTGGCGATTCTGGGCGTAGAACGTCGCGATCGGGACATTCTGGCCGCCCTTCTGGGCGTAGAACGTCGTCGTCTGGTCGAGCGGTTGCAGCGCGAGATAGTCGGGGAGGCCATTGAAGGCTCCGGTCGCATCGCTCACGGCGAGTGAGGTCACGGCGGCTGCGGGAGTCGCGGCGGCCGCGACCAGCACGGCGGCCACAGCGCTCATGGCGACGAAGGCGCCGAAAGCTGCCAGACGTCGGGACGAGGGTGCGCGAGTCGAACGGAATACCACCCGAGGAGGCTACGTGGGCACTCTGGCCCTGCCGTGGACGACGACTATGTCTGGTCTCAGAAACGGGCCGAGGTCTTCTGGGAAACTCCGATGTACTTCGGGTGGGTGAGCCGACAGGTGGCGGGCGACATCAGGCGACGGGCTCCTCCGAGTCACGGCACCGCGTTCGGGCAGTCGGCCGCCGGCTTGAGGAATCAGTCGACCGCGTCTTGAGGGATGAGCGTGATGAGTGTCGCCTCCGGCCTGCAGGCGAAGCGCACCGGTGCGTAGATGGAGGTGCCCAACCCGGCCGAGACGTTGAGGTAAGCGACGCGCAATGCGTGAGTCCACGTGCTCAGGCCCTTGGCCTGGCTGCGCGGAAGGTCGCAGTTCGTCACGAGCGCGCCGACGCCCGGAACGCAGACCTGGCCGCCGTGGGTGTGCCCGGCGAAGATCATGCTGGCGCCGTTCGTGACGAAGGAGTCCAGGATGCGTCGGTACGGCGCGTGAGCCACCCCGATCGACACGGTCGGCACGTCGGCCTCCAGCGCCGACATCCGATCCGGCCACGTTCCGTCGGTCACCTCGGATGCGCGCAGCTCGTCGAGCTCGCCCGTCACCTTGTCCAGGCGGTCGAAGCTCCGGTGCGGGTCGTCCACGCCGAAGAACTCGATCCGCGTGCCGTTCACGGTCAGCTCGCCGGCGTGGTTGTTCAGATCCAGCCAGCCGAGCTCGTTCGTGAAGAATCCGGTCAGCTCGTTCGTATCCAGGTTGGACGGCTTCAACTGCAGTTTCGACGGACCGCTGAAGTATCGCATCGGGTTCTTCGGGATCGGACCGTAGTAGTCGTTGGATCCGTTGACGAAGACGCCGGGGATGCCGCGGAACGCCTCGAGCGCGTATTCAACGCCGTCGAATCCGCGCTGGTGCCCGAGGTTGTCGCCCGTGTCGACGATGAAGTCCGGCGCGAAGGCCGCGAGCGAACGGATCCACTCCTGCTTGTCCCGCTGCCACGGCGCCATGTGCAGGTCACTGAGGTGCAGAACCCGGATCGGCTTGGCGCCCGCCGGGAGTACCGGGGCGCTGACCTGCCGCAGGGCGTACCAGCGACGCTCGATCAGCGTGCCCCAGACGACGGCGGCAGCGGATGCCACCCCGAGGGCGAGCGCGACCGTCGCGATCGCGCTCCCGCCCCCGCGGCGTGTCATCAGCCGTTCCCTGGATTCGGACTGGCCGTGCTCTTACCGCCTCCACCGCTGTCGACGGTGAGTTTGACCTTCGTGCCAGGTTGTGCGGGCGTGCCTGCCGGGGGATCCGTGGCAGTCACGATCGCGGTGGGATCGTTGTTGCCGGATTGCTGCACGGAGAACCCTGCCGACATCAGGGCCACGGTGGCTTCCGCCACCGTCTTGCCCGTGACATCCGGTATCGCCGCCATGTTGCCCTTCGACGTGTACACCGTGACCGTTCCGCCGATGGCGACGTTCGATCCGGCGCCCGGGTCCGTCTTCGCCACGGTTCCGGCCGGCTGCGCCGAGTCGACCGGGCCGCCGTCCTGGTACTGGAGGCCGAGGCCCTCGAGCGTGGACTGCGCGTCAGCGGGGGACTTGCCGGTCAGATCGGGAACGGCGATCTGCTTGGCCTGCAGCACCGCTCCTGTCGCCTGCGGGAACGGGCCGCCGCCGTAGAGATGGTTCAGCGCGGCGATGACCGGCCTCGCCACGTAGAGCTTGGCGTCACGACCGCCGTGCCCAGCGAAAGAGGTGTTCCCGAAGTTGAAGGAGTTGCCAATCGTCTGGCCGACCCACGACACGGTCGCGGTCTTCGTCGTCGAGGAGACGAACCAGTTCTGAGCCGCATGGTCTGTAGTGCCTGTCTTGCCGAACAGCGGGACCCCGTCGCCGGGATTCGCGGCAGATCCGGTTCCTCCGCCGCGGACGACGCCCTGGAGGGCTTGAATTGCACCCGCCGCCACGTTCGGATCGACACCCTGAGTGCACTTCGTGGCGGTGACGGGAAGCTCCTTGCCGTCCGATCCGACGATCTTGTCGATGCCGACCGGCGTGCATGCCTTGCCGCCGTTCGCAACACCGGCGTACGCGCTGACGAGGGTCAGCGGGGACAAGTTGTTGGTGCCGAGGATCGTGGCCGGACTTCCCTGCAGCGGATTGGGCACCTCCTTGTTGAGGTCGCTGCTCCAGACCGTCGGGCTGGCCGTGTGAATGCCCATATTGATGGCGGTCTGTCGGATGCCGCACAAGTCGAGCTTCGTGCCCATCTCCGCGAAGGCCGTGTTCACTGATGCGGCTGTGTTCGCAGCAACGCTGCGAGTTCCGCCCTCGCCGGGGCCATCGTTGCCCACGCTCGGCCAGGTGACGGCAGGCGCATCGTCCGGGCACGTCGTGTGCCACTTGCTTGCCGGAATAGACACCGGACCGTTCGGCGCCGAGATCAGGTCGTTGATCGAGTGACCCTCTTTCAGCCACTCGAGGAGCGTGAACAACTTATACGTCGATCCCGTTTGGAATCCGATGGACCCGCCCTGGTCGTAGTCCGTGTTGTAGTTGATCCCCGAGTAGTTGGGGTCATCGGTCGCGGTGGCCGTGTAGTTCGTGTTCTGCACCATCGAGATCACGCGACCGGTGCCGACCTCGACCGAGAGATTGCTGGCGCCGAGGCTGATGCCCGGCTTCGACGACGGAATGATCGAACTGAGCGACTGCTGAGCCACCGCTTGGATGTCGAGGTTCAGTGGGGTGTAGATCTTCAGTCCGCCGGCCCGCAGGAGCGTGTCGCGATCGGCAGCGGTCTTGCCGAGTCCGGTGTCCTCGGTGACGAGGTGCTGCACCCAGTCGCAGTAGTACGCAGCGTTGTACTGTGCAGCCGTCTCGCAGCCGTTCGGCTGCGGCGTGATCTTCGGCTCGATCTTCGTCTTGACGGCCTCGTCGTACTGCTTCTGGGTGATCTTGTGGTTCTTCAGCATGCTGCGGAACACGTAGTTGCGTCGGTCGAGCGTCAGCTTGAAGCCGTTGTCGGCGTTGTTGCTCGGATTCGTCGCCTTGTCCTGGTCGATGCGCAGGTTGGCGGGGTTGTTCAGGATCGCGACCAGCGTTGCAGCCTGCGGGAGAGTCAGCGTCTTCGCGGTCGCTCCGAAGTAGTAGCGCGCGGCTGATTCGACGCCGTAGACGGAGCCGCCGAAACCTGCGATGTTGAGATACCCGTTGAGGATCTCGTTCTTCGAGTATTTCTTCTCGAGTCCGATCGCCTGCTTCATCTCTTCGACCTTGCGGCCGACATTCGGGGCCGTGGCGTCGTTGTAGCAGGTCATGTACTTGTCGTCCTGGGCCTGCTGGCGCTTCTTGAGCGTCTTCTCGTCACCGCCCGTGATTTTGATGTTCTGCTTTTCGCACTGCTGAACCTTCACGTTCTTCACGTACTGCTGCGTGATCGAGGAACCACCGGACGTCGACTTGTGCAGCAAACCCGTCTCGACGATCGCTCGGAACGTTCCCTGCACGTCGATGCCGCCGTGCTCGTAGAAGCGCGGGTCCTCGGTGGAGATCGCCGCGTCCTTCATCACCTGGGCGATGTCGTTGGAACCCACCTCGACACGGTTCTGCGAGTAGAACGTGGCGATGGGCACCTGCTGCCCGCCCTGAGTGGCGTAGATGGTCGACACCTGCGGCAGGGTGCCGATGTCGAGGAACTCGGGGAGGCCGTCGAATGCACCGATGCCGTTGTTCGCGGCCATGCCGGTGACGGCGATAGCCGGAGTCACCGCTGCTGTCACAAGAAGGCCGGCGACAACGCTCATTCCGATGAACGCGCCGAGGGCGCTGAGCGCACCTCTAGCCGTGGGTTTTTGGGCAGACATGTCGCTCAGGCTAGCGGCAGAACCTGGCAAACCGCGTACCGAGGGTGGCCCTGTGGACGCTGTGGGACAGTCCAGTGCTGGGGAGGACGGGTGGTGCGCCCGGTCTGCCGTACTCTCAGGGGTTGCGCCGTTTCCCATCCGGCTCTCAGGGAACGCACACCTGAGTCAGGGAACCGTCTGGCCCGCGGAACGGTTGCGCCGAGCATCCGTGATGGGATTGCCTTCAGATGCGCCATCGCGCGGGGAACGCCCGCGCCGCAGACGAAGAGAGAGACCGATGCGTCGCTGGGAGTATGTGACAACACCGCTGATCGTGCACAACACGGCAGCCATCCTGAACAACTGGGGATCAGAGGGCTGGGAGCTCGTACAGGTCGTCACCGGACCCGAGGGCGGTCTCGTCGCGTACTTCAAGCGTCCGGTGGAAGAGGACTGATGGGAGCCTTCGAAGCACGTCTCGGCGAGCTCGGGATCGACCTCCCGGATGTCGTGCCGCCCGTTGCCGCATACGTTCCCGCTCTGATCGATGGATCCTTGGTGTACACCGCCGGCCAGCTCCCGATGGTGTCCGGCGAGCTCCCCGCGACGGGCAAGGTCGGCGACGGCCACGGGCTCGTCCCCGCGGACGACGCGCAGGCTCTCGCGCGGACCGCGACTCTCAACGCGCTCGCGGCCGTCAGGTCCGTGATCGGGTCGTTGGACAGGATCACGCGGATCGTGAAGGTGACCGGATTCGTGGCATCCGATCCTGCGTTCACCGGACAGCCGGGTGTCGTGAACGGCGCCTCGCTCCTGCTCGGCGAGATCTTCGGCGATGCGGGCAAGCATGCACGGTCGGCCGTCGGCGTCGCGGTGCTGCCGCTCGATGCTCCGGTCGAGATCGAGCTGATCGTCGCGTTCGAGTAGCGGCTGCCTGCCGAGGCTCGGATACGAACGGGTGGCCGGAGGAAGTCGTCACTTCCTCCGGCCGCCCGTTTCTCTCTCAGGGCATTCGCCGCGCCGACCGCGCGGACGACTGCCTGCTCAGTCCTCAGACGGCGCCGCGCCACCCGTGAGCTTGTCGGTGATGATCGCCATCACGGTCGTGTCCGCGAGAGTCGTCGTGTCACCGACCGGACGACCTTCGGCGACATCGCGGAGAAGGCGACGCATGATCTTGCCGCTGCGCGTCTTCGGCAACTCCTCGACGATGTAGATGTCGCGCGGACGGGCGATCGCACCGATCTGCTGTGCAACGTGCGCTCGGAGCTCGGCATTGACGTCCAACTGCGCAGCAGCCTCGCGCTGGTTCTCCTTGACGATCACGAAGGCGACGACCGCCTGACCGGTCGTCTCGTCGGATGCGCCGACGACGGCGGCCTCAGCGGTCAGCGAGTGGGCGACGAGGGCGGATTCGATCTCCGCCGTCGACAGGCGGTGACCCGAGACGTTCATCACGTCGTCGACGCGACCCAGCAGCCAGATCTCGCCGTCCTTGTCGCGGCGAGCGCCGTCGCCGGCGAAGTACTTGTCGCCGAACTTCGCCCAATACGTCTCCTTGTATCGCTCGGGATCGCCCCAGATACCGCGCAGCATGCCCGGCCACGGCTCGGTGACCACGAGCAAGCCGCCCTGATCGGCGCCGACGGACTCTCCGGACTCCGTCACGACATCGATGGAGATTCCCGGCAACGGAACCTGGGCGCTTCCAGGCTTCGTCACCGTGATGCCGGGGAGAGCGGAGATCATGATGCCGCCGGTCTCGGTCTGCCACCACGTGTCGACGATTGGAGTGCGGTCGCCGCCGATGACGTCGCGGTACCAGATCCAGGCCTCCGGGTTGATCGGTTCACCGACGGATCCGAGCACACGCAAGGACGAAAGGTCGTACTGCTGCGGAATCTGGCGGCCCTGCTTCATGAACGAGCGGATGGCCGTGGGCGCCGTATAGAAGATGCTCACCTTGTACTTCTCGATGAGCTGCCACCAGCGTCCGGGCTCGGGGTACTCCGGCGTGCCTTCGTACAGCACCTGCGTGGCGCCGTTGGCGAGCGGACCGTACACGACGTACGTGTGCCCGGTGATCCAGCCGACGTCGGCGGAGCACCAGTAGACGTCGGTCTCCGGGTGGAGGTCGAAAACATACTTGTGCGTGTACGCGGCGTGGGTGAGGTAGCCGCCGGAGGTGTGCACGATGCCCTTCGGCTTACCTGTCGTGCCACTCGTGTAGAGGATGAACAGCGGATGCTCGGCGGTGAATGCCTTCGCCTCGTGGTCCGCGTCGACGAGCGGCATCTCCTCGTGCCACCACAGGTCGCGACCTTCGACCCACTGGACGTCGTTGCCGCCACGGCGGACCACGAGCACCTTCTGCACGTTGGTGCCGCCATCCGCCAGCGCGGCGTCGACCGCCTCCTTGAGCGGGAAGACCTTGCCCTTGCGGTAACCGCCGTCGGCAGTGATCACGAGCTTCGCGTTCGCGTCGTCGATACGCGAGCGCAGGCTGTCGGCGCTGAAGCCGCCGAACACCACGGAGTGGACGGCTCCGATGCGCGCCACGGCCAGCATCGCCACGACGGCTTCGGGGATCATCGGCATGTAGATCGCGACCCGGTCGCCTTCGCGCACGCCGAGGCTCGTCAGGAGGTTCGCGGCGCGCTTGACGTCGGCCGTCAGCTCCCCGTAGGTGATCGACCGGGAATCGCCGGGCTCGCCCTCCCAGTGGAGTGCGACGCGGTCGCCGTTGCCTGCGAGGACGTGACGATCGAGGCAGTTGTACGCGACGTTCAGTTCTCCGTCGTCGAACCACTTGGCGAACGGAGGGTTCGACCAGTCGAGCGTGCGCGTGAAGGGGGTATGCCAGTGGACAAGTTCGCGCGCCTGATCGGCCCAGAAGCCGAGGCGGTCGGCGGCGGCCTCCTCGTACAGTGCAGGCTTCGCGACGGCGTCTGCCGCGAACTCGGGACTCGGCGCGAATCGCCGCGACTCGTGCAACAGGTTGTCGATCGTGTCTGAAGACATGGAATTTCGCTCCTTCGCGAGGTGTGTCAAGGGGCGGCTGGCACAACGCAAAAGACGATACCGGTTGACCGCCGCCCCTGCGAGCACGGGTGGCAATGGTGCACGCGGGGCGGCCTGTGGAGGACGAGTGAGCCCGTCGTCGCAGGTACTCGACGCGTGAGCTGAGGCGGATCGATGAGTGTGATTTGTGCGCGCTCTCATCCGTGTCGGCACGCGCGATCGGCCCTCTTCGACGGCGGCTTCATCGGGGTCGACGACGAGTGTGAGAAAAACGTCTTGCGCAAAGCTCGGTATGGCGTACACTATCGATCGGCCGAATGATAATTCTGGCGTGCGGCGAGCGAGATTCCCCCCAATCCCTCGTCGCTGAGGCGGCACCTGTTCCCCCCAATAGGTGCCGCCCCTTGCTTTTAACGCGAAGGATCGGGAACGGTCCCGCGAGTCGAGTCGGGGGCCCCGCGATCGTTCTGGAGGCCCTCGACCCGGCCGCATCCAGCTGGCCGTCGCAGCGAGAATCCTGCTCTTCTCGTCCCCAGGGATCTGCGACCGCGCGATGCCCACGGATCTGCTCCTGTGCCGTTCTATGAGGCGCCGCTCGACCTAGCGTCGCCGCATGTCCGTTCCGACCCGAGCCCGATCTGTCGTCCCCTTCGTGCCGCGACCTTCGGCAGTCGCCTCAAGCGTCGTGACGACTCTGCCGGGCCCTGAGCCGAGAGCGACCGGGGACCCGCTGGGGCCCGGAGAGCAGCTCCGCGCCAGAGCGGACGCGCTGCGGATCTCCGAACGTCTTCGAGCCCACGACTCCAGCGGCGAATGGGCCACCGAGGGTCCGCCGAAGCGTGTGGGTCCCGGAGGCGAGACGCGTGACGGGCGGATCGCATCCGCGGCACCGTCCGAGGACTCAACGACGGACCGGCGAAGCGTGTCGACTTCCATCAACCCATCCGGGACCACGGGTCAACCCCCGCTTGAGCGGACCGACGTGGCAGCGACTTCAGATTGGTCCGCGTTCGGTCCTCTCGCGCCCTATGTCGCCACTGAAGGGGTTACCGACGTGCTCGTGAACGGAGCGGGCGGCCTTTGGATCGACGATGGCCACGGCTGCGTGCGGGATCCGTTGTGGAGCTGCGACGAACGGACGCTGCGCTCACTCGCCGTGCGGCTTGTCGCGCTCGGGGGACGCCACGTCGACGAAGCGAACCCGTTGGTGGATGTGCGGCTCGGGAACGGCATCCGCGTGCATGTGGTGCTTCCTCCGATCTCGGAGACCGGCACCGTGATCTCGATCCGTGTCCCGAGGCAGGATCGCTTCTCGCTCGACGATCTCGAGGCTGCCGGAATGCTCGGCGGCTATCGCCGTCTGCTCTCCACCGCCATCACGGCCCGAGCCAACCTCTTGGTCACGGGGGCGGCCGGCAGCGGTAAGACCACCCTGCTCTCGGCACTGCTCGCCGAGGCCGGTGCCTCGGAACGCATCGTGTGCATCGAGGACGTGGCCGAGCTGCGGGTGAGTCATCCGCATGTGATCGCGCTCGAGTCGCGGCAGGCCAATCTCGAAGGCGCTGGTTCGATCGGTCTCGAGCGGCTCGTGCGCGAAGCACTGCGAATGCGACCCGATCGCCTCGTGGTGGGCGAATGCCGCGGAGCCGAGGTGCGAGAACTCATGTCCGCGCTCAACACCGGCCACGATGGCGGGGCCGGCACCCTTCATGCGAATTCGATCGATGACGTGCCGGCAAGGCTCGAGGCGCTGGGAGCGCTCGCCGGACTGGACCCGCCGGCCCTCGCGCGACAGGCGGTCAGCGCTTTCGACATCGTGGTCCATCTGCAACGGATCGAAGGTCGTCGCGCCGTCGAGCGCTGCGGGATCTTCGATATCGACCCGTCAGGACGGCTCTGCGTGAAGGAGACGATGGCATGAAAGAGATCCGAGAAACGGATGCCGATCGGCCCGATCGAGTGTCCGGCCGCGTCGTCGCGCACGGCGAAGCGCAGCGCAGCCAGCGCTCCGCTCCACGGATGCGGAGGCCTCCGGTCGAAGACGTGGCCGACGTCTCGCAGCGGCTGGCGGTCCTCCTTGCGGCCGGTGTGCCGACCGCCTTCGCGTGGGGATATCTCGCCGAGACACTCGAGCAGAGTGGGGATGCCCGTGCTCAGGCGAGCGTCGCCGTCGCCGTGGTGTTGAGTGCGGCTCGCGCCGCTCGTCGCGGGGGAGACGTTCCGTATGCGATCGCAGCTGCCTCCTCCGGGCGCCGCAGCATCCGTTCACGCAGGGTCGATCAGACCGCGGTCCGGGAGGCATGGTGCGGATTCGCCGCAGCCGTCAGCGTCGCGACCGATGCCGGCGCTCCGCTCGCCGACGCGCTGCGCGACCTGGCGCAGTCCTTGAGGGATCTGGGCCAGGCGCAACGCGATCGGGCGACGGCGCTTGCCGGGCCGAAGGCAACGGCACGAACCGTCCTCGCGCTTCCCGCCGTCGGGATTCTGTTCGGAGCGGGTCTCGGATTCGACACTCTCCGCGTGCTCTTCGCGACGCCGATGGGCCTCGGATGCCTCGTGATCGGGGCCGTCCTGATGCTCGTGGCCGCCGCGTGGAACCGTGCCCTCCTGCGGCGCGCGACACCGAAGGACGCCCTGCCTGGACTCATCCCGGATCTGCTGGCGATCGCGATGTCCGGTGGTGGCTCTGTGCCGTCCGCGACCGCCCGGGTTGGAAGCGCGTGCGAACGTTTCGGATTGCCGCCCACGAGCGACGCCGCGGTGGAATCCGTGTTGAACCTCGCGGAGCGCGCGGGGGTGGGGACGGTGGAACTCCTGCGCGCCGAAGCCGAGCAGCTGCGACGGGATGCGCGAGGCTCGGCCCAAGCGGCGTCGGCCGCACTCGCGGTCAGGCTGATGATCCCGTTGGCCGTTTGTGTACTGCCGGCCTTCATGGTGTTGTCCGTCGCGCCGTTGGTGATGTCCATCCTGTCGTCCACAGTCGGGCAGATATGACCGACGTTCACGGATCACGTCGTTCGCCTGACGCACTCGACACCGCACGACGATGCTCGTTGCACAGCGGTCGAGAGGGCCGCAACCGGTGCACTCGGATACCCGACGTCCGTTCCCTTCGCGGGCCTTCCGACGACGCACCCCCCCCCGATTCATGCGACCGAACCGATCGACGGTTCTCCGATCCGCCGACTGCTTTCGTCGGGAGCAGCGGTAGAGACCCGATTCAGAGAACCTGGGCCCGACTGCGTCACCAACCTTCTGATCCGTACACCGAGAACCAAGGAGAGAACGATGCCGGAGTATTCAGTTCAGCCTGCGACCTCACGCGAACCCATAAGCGCGAACAACCTGTCGAGTGCGCCGCCCACCGCGAAGGCCGTACGCCCCGCGGACGATGGCATGCGACTCGGCCGCCTCGATCGACTGCGATCGGTGCGACGAGCACTGGCCGATGAGAGCGGATCCGCGACCGCCGAATACGCGGTCGCGACGATGGCCGCCGTTGGATTCGCCGGGCTGCTCGTGCTGATCCTGCGAGGCGACGAGGTAAGAGGAATCCTCACCGACCTCGTGCGTCGCGCGCTCACCGTGACCGACTGACATGAACGGGATCCCGGGTCTCGGCGACGGGTGGTCGTATACAGCCCTTCGGCGCGATCGAGGCAGCGTGACCGCGGAGTTCGCGGCCGTCGTGCCGGCTGTTCTGCTCGTGCTCGCGTTCGGGATGGGGGCCGTCCAGGTGGTCGTGCAGCAGGCGCGACTGACGGATGCGGCGGCCGACGGCGCTCGGTCACTCGCCCGAGGCGATGCCGAGGGAACTGCGGATGGCCATATCCGCTACCTTGTCGGTTCCGCGGCGGTGTCAGTCGACCGACGTGATGACCTGGTCTGCGTGACGGTGCGTCAAGGTGCTGTGGGCCCCATTGCATTCAGCGGCGTCAGCATCAGCGGGTCGGGATGCTCGCTGGGCGACTCGGGCGCGGGCGACGCGCAAGGCACAGCCGCCGAGCAGACCGCTGCTGACGCGCAGGGCGCGGCCGACGCTCGGGCTTCAGCTCACGCGCAGAGTGCAACCAACGCGCAGAGTGCGGCCGACACGGAGGGTGCATCACGATGAGGTACGCCGGCTCCTTCGTCTCGATCGGCTGTCCCGGGAGTTGCGTCCCCGACGCCGGAACACCGACACGTTCAGAACGAGGCTCGGCGACGATCCTGACGGTTGGGCTGCTCGCGGCCTTGGTGCTGACCACGATCGGTGCGCTCGGGGCGTGCTCGCTGCTTGCCGAAAAGCGGCGGGTAGAAGCTGCCGCCGATGCTGCCGCGCTCGCCGCGGCCGATGCTGCAAGCGGTCGGGTGGCAGGGATCCCGTGCGAACGTGCTGCCTACGCCGCTGGACTGAACAGTGCAGCCATCGACGACTGCGACGTTGACGGCCCTAACGTCGAAGTCATCGCCGTGGGTACCTGGGGAGGCGTGCCGATCACAGTTCGTGCTCGAGCTGGTCCGCCTGAATCAAGATGACCCGCTGAACGTCCCGGTGAGGCGTGAGTCAGACGAAGGTCCCAGTGAGGCTCGAGTCCCGCGCCGGAGTTCCCGGTGAGGCTCGAGTCCCGCGCCGGACTTCCCGGTGAGGCGCTAGTCACACGACGGACGTGCCGGTGGGACTGGCCCGCGCTACGGACATCCCGATGAGGCCACGCGACGGATCTCTGGACGGAGCCGGTCACGCATCACGTGACGTCAAGTGTGTCGGGCCGGGCGGACCGCCTCAGTTGAAGACCGCCTCGATGTAGCGATAGTCGACAGCAGACGGGCGATCCGAATCACCCGAGTCGGACGCGAACTCCACCCCACCGGATCGAGAGTAGACGTAACGCTTCTCGCCGCCGACTGCGGAGATCTCCAGCCGTGGTTGCGGTTCGCCGGAGTCCAGGAAATCCGTGGTGATGGTCCGCCCTTCAAGCGGCCCGTCGGTCAGTTTCGCGGTGTAGGCACCGTTCGGTGAAGTACCCATACGGTTATTGTCCCGCGGAGGCACGAAGGAGCAACCCCTCGAAACGCACAAAGAAGAGGACTCATCGCGTCGATGATCCGGCCCGGTCGTGGCTCTTCGTTTCGACATCCAGCTGGTGCGGATCCCGTTCCTGGGTGCGAATGGGCGAGGGATCCACGCTGGTTTCGAAGATGCTTCCTGGCTCGTCAGCGTCGAGCGATGGAGCCGTGGACTCCTCTCGATGATTAGGTGCTCCGCCGGAGAACGTGTGTATGGTGTGCCTGATGAGCGGCGCTGCTCCACAGCACGACGGACCGGCGGAGCCATCGGGGGAAAGAAAGCGGGGGCTGCCGGCGGACTCGCGTCTGGTGCGCGGGTTCGTGGATCCGGCTCGTCGGTGTCGCATCCTGACGCGTCAGATACATCGGTCGCTGCTGTCGCAGACGGCGAGCGAATCGGTCATGGCGACGAGTCGCAGCGCGCATCCCTAGAACTTCCGGGTGTCGAAGCCCGGCACGAAGCAACCAAGCAGTCGAAATAAGGAGACAGGTGCCAGGGAACAAGCTGGTCATCGTCGAGTCGCCGACCAAGGTCAAGTCGATCGAGAAGTACCTGGGCGATGGGTACACGGTCGAGGCGTCGGTCGGCCACATCCGCGATCTGATCGAACCCAAGGACATCCCAGCCGACCGCAAGCGCGGCGCATTCGGCCAGTTCGGGGTGGATGTCGACAACGACTTCGAGCCGTACTACGTGGTGTCCGACCGGGCCCGCAGCGTGGTCACCAAGTTGAAGAAGCTGCTCAAGGGTGCGGACGAACTCCTGCTCGCAACCGATGAGGACCGCGAGGGCGAAGCCATCGCGTGGCACCTTCTCGAGGAACTCAAGCCCAAAGTGCCGGTCAAGCGCATGGTGTTCCACGAGATCACCAAGGACGCCATCGAGAAGGCCAAGGACAACACCCGCGACCTCGACATGGCGCTCGTCGACGCGCAGGAGACACGACGGATCCTCGATCGTCTCTACGGATACGAGGTCTCGCCCGTCCTGTGGCGCAAGGTCCGTCAGGGACTGTCCGCCGGCCGCGTTCAGTCTCCGGCGACGCGGCTCGTGGTCGACCGTGAGCGCGAGCGCATGGCATTCGTGTCGGCTTCGTATTGGGATCTGTCGGCGCAACTCGCCCCCGCCACCGACGACGCATCGTTCCCGGCACGGCTGAGCAGGGTCGATGGCGAGCGTGTTGCATCCGGCCGTGACTTCGACGACCGCGGAGCGCTCAAGGGGCAGGCGCATGTGTTCGATGAGGCGTCGGCATCCGCGCTCGCGGACGCCCTCAAGCAGCCGTCGACGACGGTGACTGTGCGCAAGCTCGAGACGAAGCCGTTCACGCGTCGTCCGACCGCTCCGTTCACCACCTCGACGCTGCAGCAGGAAGCGGCGCGCAAGCTCCGCTTCACCGCGCGGCAGACCATGAGCGTCGCCCAGTCTCTTTATGAGAACGGGCACATCACCTATATGCGAACCGACTCGACCGCGCTGTCGGCGCAGGCCATCAGTGCGGCGCGCGCTCAGGCGACGGCGCTCTACGGGGCGGATTCCATTCCTGCGTCGCCTCGCAGCTACGCCAACAAGAGCAAGAACGCGCAGGAGGCGCACGAGGCCATCCGCCCCGCCGGGGACACCTGGCGCACGCCTTCTCAGATGACCTCCGTGCTGCACGGAAATGATCTGCGTCTGTTCGAGCTCATCTGGAGGCGCACTGTTGCGTCGCAGATGGCCGACGCGAAGGGACAGACCGCCTCGGTCACGATGGAGGCTGCGGTTACCGAAGGGGCGCTCGACGGGACCATCGCCGAGCTGGTCGCAAGCGGTACGGTGATCACCTTCCGCGGCTTCCTGCAGGCGTACGAGGAGAGCAGAGACGAGGAACGCAACTCGGATGCTGCGCCATCCGAAGCCAAGCTTCCTCCGCTCACTGAGGGCCAGAGTCTGGTCGTGGCAGAAGTCGAGGCCAAAGGCCACGAGACGTCACCGCCTCCGCGCTACACGGAGGCGAGTCTGGTGAAGCGCATGGAGGAACTCGGAGTCGGCCGCCCGTCGACCTACGCTGCGATCATCTCGACCATCGTGGATCGCGGCTACGTCGCGATGCAGGGTCAGGCGCTCGTGCCGAACTGGATCGCGTTCGCGGTCGTCCGACTGCTCGAGGACCACTTCGGCGACCTCGTCGCCTACGACTTCACCGCCGACCTCGAGAACGACCTCGACCGGATCGCCGACGGCGACGCCACCCGCGCCGACTGGCTCAAGGGCTTCTACTTCGGCGGCGCAGACCACAAGGGTCTGCGCCAGGTGGTCGACAACCTCGGTGAGATCGACGCACGCGAGATCAACTCCGTGCGCATCGCCGACGACATCACGTTGCGCATCGGGCGCTACGGACCGTATCTCGAGGTCATCGATCCCGACGCGGCCCCGGATGCCACGCCGCGGCGCGTCAACATCCCTCAGGAACTCGCCCCGGACGAACTCACCACAACCAAGGCGCGCGAACTCATCGAGGCGCCGGTGCAGTCCGACCGCGAGCTGGGCGTCAATCCGGCGAACGGCAAGCTCGTCGTCGTCAAGGACGGGCGATTCGGTCCGTATGTGACGGAGGTCGAACCCGAGATCGAGCCGGTGCCCGACGCGGTGGATATCACCGACGCCGTCGACGAGGTCGTCGACCTCGAGACCGGAGAGGTGCGAGCACCGAAGAAGAAGGCCGCCAAGACGACGAAGGCCGCCAAGGCGGTGGACAAGCCGCGCACGGCATCCCTCTTCAAATCGATGGATCCTGCGACGGTCGACTTCGAGACCGCGCTGCGGCTTCTGGATCTGCCTAGGGCCGTCGGCGACGACCCTGAATCCGGAGAGCCGATCCTCGCCCAGAACGGCCGATACGGCGCCTACCTCAAGAAGGGTGCCGACACGCGCTCACTCCCGGGCGAGGACGAAATCTTCACGATCGATCTCGCCAGTGCATTGGAGCTGTTCGCCCAGCCCAAGTACGGAGCGCGGCGTTCGTCCAGCGCGCTGAAGGAGTTCGACGCGGATCCGGTCAGTGGCAAACCGGTGCGAGTCAAGGACGGTCGATTCGGCCCCTACGTGACCGACGGCGAGACGAACGCCACGATTCCGCGCGGCGAATCCGTCGACGACGTCGACTTCGAACGAGCGAAACAACTGCTCGCCGACAAGCGCGCGAAGGGTCCGGTGAAGAGGACGACGACCTCGCGTCGCACCACGTCGAAGTCGTCGGCCGCGGGCGCCAAGACGACCACGAAGTCGACGACTGCGAAGGCTACGACCGCGAAGTCAACGGCGGCGAAGCCAACGGCGGCGAAGTCGACTGCCGCGAAGGCAACGGCGGCGAAGTCGACGAGGGCGAAGTCATCATCCGCGACGTCCGCGGCCACACGGACGACCAAGGCGTCGACGGGAACGGCCACGACGAAGACCACGGCCGCGAAGGCGGCGCCCTCGACGGCGAGAGCCAGGTCGGCGAAGTCGACTGCCGCGAAGTCGGCCGGCGAAGAGTCGTGACGGACCACGAGCAGGAGGCGGCACCGTCCTCGGCAGGAAAGGACGGAGCATCCGCTCGGCCGCGCGGCCTCTTCATCACGTTCGAGGGCGGGGACGGGTCGGGCAAATCGACGCAGTCCAGGTTGCTCGCCGAGCATCTCCGGGACGCGGGCCACACGGTGCTGCACACTCGTGAGCCCGGCGGCACCGAGGTGGGACACGAGATCCGCGAGCTCGTGCTGCACCACCGCGGTGACATCGTTCCGCGTGCCGAGGCGCTCCTCTACGCTGCGGACCGCGCGCATCACGTGGCGACGGTGGTCCGTCCGGCCCTCGCCTCGGGCGTCACAGTCGTACAGGATCGCTACCTCGACTCATCCGTGGCCTATCAAGGGGTCGGCCGCGAGCTGGATGCCGCGGAGATCCGCGAGCTCTCCCTGTGGGCGACCGAGGGCCTTCTGCCGGATCTGACCGTGCTCCTCGACCTGGACGAAGCGGATGCCCGGGGTCGCCTCGACGCGGCCAACAAGCGTTTCGACCGGCTGGAGGCGCAAGGCACGGAGTTCCACGCCCGCGTGCGAACCGCGTTCCTCGCGTTGGCCGAGGTCGAGCGCGGTCGATTCCTGGTCGTCGACGGGTCGGAGTCCTCATCCGACCTCGCGGTGAAGATCGCGGCCCGCATCGACGAGCTTCTCGCCGAGCGCGGCATCGAATCGGCGACGTCGGCGTCCGGCAGTGACGTCCGTACCGGGTAGCGTCGAAGCATGCCGGTAGCCCAGATGTCCGTGTGGGACGGCCTCGCCGGGCAGCCGGAGGCCATCGCGACGTTGTGCGCAGCGGCCGCGGCGACGACATCCGCAGCGATGACGCACGCCTGGCTCATCACGGGACCCCCCGGGTCCGGTCGGTCGAACCTCGCCTACTCTTTCGCAGCAGCGCTGCTGAGCTCGGACGGCGCAGACGGCGATCCCGTGACGACGCGGGAGGTCCAGGCGAGGACGCATCCGGATCTCAGCGTGCTCAGTACGGAAAGAGTCATCATCTCGATCGACGAGGTGCGCTCGCTGGTTTCGAGTTCGCAGTTCTCGCCATCCGTCAGCCGGTATCGCGTGATGGTCATCGAGGACGCCGACCGCATGTCGGAGCGCACGTCCAACGTGTTGCTCAAAGCGCTCGAAGAGCCGCCGGAGCGCACGGTCTGGATTCTGTGCGCTCCCAGCGACGCTGATCTCCTGCCGACGATCAGGTCGCGTGTGCGCACCGTCCGTCTTCGGGTCCCATCCGTCGCGGACGTCGCCGAGCTCATCGAGCACCGCGACGGTGTGAGCGCCGAGGTGGCGGAACGTGCAGCGCGCCATGCGCAGAGCCACATCGGTATGGCGCACCGACTGGCGACGAACATCGAAGCGCGGGAGCGACGCGAGGAGACGCTGGAACTCGCGCTCGGCATCCGCACCGTGGCGGACGTGATCGCAGGGGCCGCCAGGCTGCTCGAGATCGCGGGGGCCGACGCGAAGGCGATCACCGAGGAGCGCGACGCCGAGGAGCGCGCGCACGCGCTGCAGTCGCTCGGCGTGCAGGAGGGCGGAACGATTCCGCCGCAGCTGCGCAGCCAGTTGCGACAACTGGAGGAAGATCAGAAGCGACGGGCGACGCGCAGCCTGCGCGACGGAATCGACCGCATCCTCACAGACCTGTTGTCGCTGTACCGCGACATCCTGACGCTGCAGATCAACGCGGGAGCCGACCTGGTGAACGCGGAACTCCACGAGCGGCTGGCAGCGTCGGCGCGCACGTCGACGGCAGCACAGACATTGGGAACCATGGATGCCGTGCAGACCGCCCGCGAGCGGATCGAGGGCAATGTCGCGCCGGCGCTCGCCCTGGAGGCGATGCTGGTGTCGGCGAGACGCCCGAGGAACCCCGAAGGGGGAAGGGAGACCCGATGACGAGCTCGAGGCACTGGTGGCGCACCGGGGTGGTGGTGGCGATCGCTGCCGTCGTCTCCCTGACCCTGAGCGGATGCTTCCCCGCGGCACGACCGCCGGTCACCTCGACGCCGCGCGCGGAGAAGGTGGCGTCCGCACTGCAGCCCTTCTACGGGCAGCGGCTGGACTGGAGCACGTGCGGAAACTTCCAGTGTGCGGATGCGAAGGTTCCGCTCGACTGGTCCGATCCGTCGTCGGGGAGCGTGAAACTTGCCTTGATCAGGCATTACGCAACGGGTAAGCGTCTTGGATCCCTGCTGGTGAACCCGGGCGGTCCCGGCGGATCCGGTGTCGACTTCATCAAGAATTCGCTCGACTACGCGGTCGACAAGAACCTTCAGGAGCACTACGACATCGTCGGATTCGATCCGCGCGGTGTCGGATCGTCCACGGCGGTGAAGTGCTACGACCCGAAGCAGATGGACGACTACCTCTTCGGGATCACGCCTGGACAGCGCGGATCCGACCAGTGGATCGCCGAGTCGACCCAGGAGGCCACCAGCTTCGCTGCGGCGTGCAAGCAGAACACGGGATCGCTGCTGGGCGAGGTCGGGACGTCGAGCGCGGCTCGCGACCTCGACGTGCTCCGGGCCGTGCTGGGTGATGCCAAGCTCAATTACCTCGGCTACTCGTACGGCACGCTCCTCGGCGCGACGTACGCCGGGCTGTATCCGAAGAACGTCGGTCGCATGGTGCTCGACGGGGCGCTCGATCCGGCCTCCTCGAACTTCGACGTGAATCTCGGTCAGTCCAAGGGCTTCGAGTCCGAGCTCACGTCCTATCTCACGGACTGCCTGAAGCGAAAGGGATGTCCGTTCTCCGGATCCGTCGACAACGCACTCTCCACCGTCTCGAATCTGCTCGCGTCCCTGGATGCGAGCCCGATCCGCAACTCGGACGGCCGCGAGCTCGGCGCGGACACCATGGTCACGGCGATCATCTACCCGCTCTACGACTCGAGCGCGTGGAGCGCTCTCGACAAGCTCTTCGAGGACGTCATGCAGGGCAGCGCGCGCGTGGCTTTCATCCTCGCGGACGCGTACTACGACCGGAACTCGGACGGCTCGTATTCGGACAACTCGACAGAGGCCTTCGTCTCGATCAACTGCCTGGACTACTCAGTGAACGCGAACCCCGCGAGCATGCGTGCGCAGGCCGCCGCACTGACGAAGGCGGCACCCGTGATCGGCCCGTACATGTCCTACGGCGACATCGGCTGCGCGGTCTGGCCCTACAAGCCGACCCGCACAGAGGGTCCGATCCACGCCGCGGGCGCAGCCCCCATCATCGTCGTCGGCACGACGGGAGATCCGGCGACTCCGTACCAGTGGGCGGTCAACCTGTCGAAGCAGCTCGACAGCGGCCACCTGATCACGTATCACGGACACGGTCACACGGCATACAACAAGTCCAATTCGTGCGTGAACGACGCCGTCGACTCCTTCTTCGTTCAGGGAACGGTTCCGAAGACAGATCCCGAGTGCTGATAGTTGCACTCACTGCAATAATGGTGTGGTGGATCTCGTCGGCGACATAGCGGCATCACAGGGTGGCGTGCGCGAGCGCAAGCGGCTTGCGACGCGCAACGCCATTCAGCACGCCGTTCTGACGCTGTCGTTGGAACGCGGATTCGACGGCGTCACCGTCGAGGAGATCAGTCACGCCGCAGGTGTCTCTCCGCGCACGTTCTTCAATTACTTCCCGACGAAGGAAGCGGCCGTCCTCGGCGATGTGCCCGAGATGCCGCACGGCGAGCCGGTCGAACGGTTCCTCGAAGCGGGCCCGGAGCAGCCGATCCTCGACGGCATCCGCGATCTCCTGATCACGACGGTCGACGATGAGGCGAATCTCGGCCAGGCGGACACCGAAGCGCTTCGTCGTAGGCTGTTGCGGGAGCATCCGTATCTCTTCACGCTGCGCATGGCGAGCATGAAGCAAATGGAGCTCGAGCTCGGATCGGTGATCGAGCAGCGCCTGGTGCGTGATCACCCGGAGACCTCCGACGACGTGGCGCGATTGCACAGCAGGGCGCGCCTCGTGACGTATGTGGCGTTCGCGGCGATCCGGCACGCGTGGTCGTGCTGGGCAGAGGGTGGCGGAAGGGGCGCCCTCAGTGACAGGCTCGTGGCCTCGTTCGAGGAGCTGCAGTCGTTGGTGCGCGATCAGGTGTGAGCCGGCGCCCGGGTGGTGGTCGGAGGGCCCTCGGGAATCCGGTAAGCTTGTCTGCTGTGCGCGCGGATGTCGCGTCACGCCGCCTTAGCTCAGTCGGCAGAGCGATTCACTCGTAATGAATAGGTCAAGGGTTCGATTCCCTTAGGCGGCTCCAAGGAAGAACGGCCCCGAAAGGGGCCGTTCTTCATTTCGAATCGTGATGGGGTATTGAACCCTTGGGCGGGGCGATTCCCCTAGGCGGCTCCACACGAAGAACGGTCCCGGAAGAGGCCATTCGTCATGCCGGCCGGTGCAGAGTCCCCGGCCGTGCGTCAGCCGGCGCGTGCTCCGTGCAGGAACATCGAGGACACGGCGGCTGCTGCGTCCTCGATGCCTCCGCGACCACTCGTCGTCGTGTCGAGGGCTGCCTTGATCAGACCGGAGAACAGGTCCAGCTGAACGTCGGCGGGGAGATCCGCTCTGAGTGAACCGTCTGCGAATCCTCGGCGGAAGAGCGCGCGCATCGGCTCTGTCACCTTGGCGTCGAAGTCCGGATACGTCTTGCTGTAGGCGGCGCTGTCGGCGCTCAGCGCCGCGAATTTGCCGCCCGTGGCGAGGATGGCGCGGGCCAGTCGCGCGACTGCCTCGTCGAAGGGGACGGAGTCCAGGTTCGCTTCCGCGATCCGCGCCGCCAGCTCCGCGACGCTTGCCGCGGCCATCGCGCCGAGCAGGTCTTCACGGCTCGGGAAGTAACGGTAGAGCGTCGCGCGGCCGATTCCGGCGGATGCCGCGATCTCATCCATGCTGGCTGCTTCTCCGCGTGCGGCGAGGACTTTCGCCGCACCGTCGATGATGGCCGCCTGTGTTCGTTGCCGCGATGCTTCGCCCTTGGTCATCCCCGTGTCCTCGTTGTCGATGTGCTGCGAGTGTATGCACTCTAGACGACTGAGGCTGTTAATGAGACACTGATGTCTCTACATGGTACGACTACGTTTGGAGAATCATGTTCGCACGAGTGCAAACCGTTCATCAACCGGCCGAAAAGCTCGACGCCTTGGCGAAGCTCGCACACGAGCAGCTCGCGGCAGCGCCCGAACTGCACGGATTCCGTGACTTCTACTACCTCGTCGACCGCGACAACGGAAAGGCGCTGGTGATCTCGTTCTGGGATACCGAGGAAGACGTGCGACGGCTCGAAGCCGACAACGCATCGGTACGGGAGCAGGTGAAGGCGGAAGCCAGGCTCGAGTCGCCGGTCTCAGAGGTGTTCGAGGTCGCCGTCGGCCCCTGACCGCGGATCGATCCGGTGCGGCGGTCGGCGCGTTGTCACTCGGGCCCGACCTGGGCTTCTGGGAGGAAACTCGGAACGGTCCTGTGAAGCTCGCAGCGTGACGGACAGCGAGCCGGCCGTGACACCGACACCCGGAGCGGGCGTCGGCCGGAATGTCATGTCCCGGGAGGTCACGCGCCGCTCGCTCCTCGCCGGTATCGGGCTGGGCGTCGGAGGTCTCGCCCTTCTCGGTGATTTCTCGACGATCTCGGCTCAGGGGGACGTGCACGCCAGGGCGGAGGGCCGGGGTCCGGCTGTGCCGGCCGACGTCAGGGCGTTCGACCACGTCGTCGTCCTGATGCTGGAGAACAGGTCATTCGATCACGTCCTCGGATGGCTGTACCGCGACGACCAGCTTCGTCCGGGGCAGCGTGTCGATGGTCTGTACCAGCATCCGTCGTCCAATGTCGGACCCGGTGGGGTGGTCATTCCGGCCTACCGTTACACCGGGTCGCGGGATGCCGTGCTCGTGCAGCCGACGACCGACACCGGTGAGGACCTCGGCCACGTGAACCACCAGCTCTTCGGAACGTCTTCGGCGGTCGGCCGTCCAGCGATGAGCGGATTCGTCGCGGACTACGTGGAGAACTTCCGCAGCCTGCGCGGCCACGCCCCGACCAAGGACGAGTACCGGCAGGTCATGGGCGGATTCGCGCCGGACGCCTTGCCTGTGCTGACGACGCTGGCGCGCAGCTTCGGGATCTTCGACCACTGGTTCGCCGCCGTCCCGTCCGACACGTTCTGCAACCGTTCGTTCTTTCACTCCGGTACCTCGCACGGCTACGTCACCAACGCCGGCAGCGGCGGATACGAGAAGTGGTGGAACGTTCCGGCCGTCCCGACCATCTTCAACAGACTCAACGACGCCCGGGTCCCCTGGCGTGTGTACTACGACGAGACGCAGGCCGTCTCGCTGACGGGGATCCTCGCAGCGCCCTCCATCGAGGCGTACTGGAAGACGAATTTCAGGAGCATGGATCAATTCCACGCGGACGCGCGTTCCGGGCGCCTGCCCGCGTACTCCTTCATCGAGCCGCGGATGATCTTCAATCGCAACAGCATGCATCCTGCGGCGGTCGCATCGGGTGACATCGTCGATCGTCTCTCCGTGTACAACAAGGGCGTCGCCGACATGATCGCGGCCGAAGCGCTCGTCGCTGAGGTGTACGAAGGCATCCGAACCTCTCCTCAGGCGGACAGCACGACGTTGATCATCACGTTCGACGAGAGCGGTGGCCTCTTCGACCATGTGCCTCCGCCTGCCGCGCCACCGCCGGATGACGCGGCGACACCCGGCGAGTCCGGCTTCACCTTCGATCGCCTCGGACCTCGCGTTCCGGCCATCGTCGTCTCATCGTGGATCGACCCGGGAACCGTGGTCAACGACGTCGTGGGGCACACATCGGTGATCGCAACGCTTTGCGCCCAGCACGCGCTGGCGCCGCTGACCGACAGGGATGCCGCGGCTCGAACCCTCTTGTCTGCTGTGACGCGATCGAGCGCCAGGCCGGCCTCCACGTGGCCGAAGATCGCCATCCCGCGGGTACCGGCTGCTCCGGCGTCGCTGCTCCGGGCAGAGGACCGGGCGGACACGTCGACCGGCCTCGGGATCGTGGGTCTGGTCTTGGCGCGGTTCGCGCCGAACGCGCCCCGGCCGGAGGACGTGGCGACGGCGTTCGACACGCTCGCCGACCACCATGCGGGCTTGTTCGGCACGAGCGACGCTGCCAGGGTGTGACCGCGGCCGCACTACGCTGTCCGCAGGTGCAAGACGCGGTGGTCGAGCGAAAACGGGGGAGCGATGAGCGACATCCGGTGGGGCATTCTGGGCACAGGCGGCATCGCGCACACGTTCGCCAAAGACCTCATCGACGACGGGCACGAGCTCGTCGCGGTCGGGTCGAGGGTGCAGGAGACGGCGGATGCCTTCGCGGACGAGTTCGGCATCCCGACGGCGCATCCGAGCTACGAGGAGTTGGTCTCCGACGACGATGTGGACGTCGTGTACGTGGCGAGCATTCATCCGGAGCACGCAGCGCATGCCGAGCTGGCACTCTCCGCGGGCAAGCACGTGCTGGTCGAGAAGCCGTTCACGTTGAACGCGGCGCAGGCGAGACGCATCGTCGAACTGGCTGCGGACCGCAACCTGCTGATCATGGAGGCGATGTGGACCCGCTTCCTGCCGCACGTGGAGCGCATCCGCCAGATCATCGCGGGCGGCCGGCTCGGGGTGCTCCGCGAGTTCGCCGCCGACCACCTGCAGCTGCTGCCGGCGGATCCGAGGCATCGCATCAACGCGATCGAGCTCGGCGGTGGCGCGCTGCTCGACCTCGGCATCTATCCGCTCTCCTTCGCATCGATGCTCTTCGGTGCGCCCGAGTCGGTGCACGCATCCGCCCGATTCACTGCAACGGGAGCGGATGCCGCCACCGACGTCGTGCTCGGCTATGGGGACCGCGCGCTCGCGGTCGCGCGTTGCGCCAGTGACGTGCGCGGCACGAACACGGCAACGATCATCGGGACGGACGCGCGCATCGAGATCGACTCCGTCTGGTACGCACCGACGAACTTCCGCGTCGTCACCCCGCAGGGCGAGGTCATCGAGGAGTACAAGACGCGCATCATCGGCCAGGGGATGCAGTTCCAGGCACGTGAGGTGGAGCGGCTCATCGAGTCCGGTCTCACCGCCAGCAACGTGATGCCGCCGGCCGAGTCGATCGCGATCATGCGCACGCTGGACGACGTGCGAGAGCGGATCGGACTGGTCTACCCGCAGGAGCGCTGAACTCCACCCGCAGGAGCGCTGATCGGAATCGGATGACGAACAGTGGCGCACTCTCACAGGGTGCGTTACTACACTCGACCGAATGCACGACGACTCCCCCCAGTCGCGCCGTGGCGGTCGTCCCGACGACTCCACCGACTCGCCCTTCGACGCGCTCGGCCTGAGCGCGCTGTTCGGCGACCCCACGAGGGAGAACCCCGTGGTGGATGGCCCCGCCGCGCAACACACGTATCCGGCAGTACCCGAGCCGACACCGCCTTCGGTGCCCGCGCCGTCGGCGGCAGCCTTCTCGTGGTTCGACGAGGAACCGCAGGCGCCGGGGGCGAGCCCGTTCGGCTCGACTCCGTCGTACGTGCCGGCAGCGCCGGCCGAGCAGACACCCGTCCCGCCTGCTGCAGCGGCTCCGCCGGTGCCGCCCAGGGAGGGTGGAACGGCGTTCGCGGACACGATCTCCTCGCATCCGCCCGCGCATCTGTTCCCATGGCGCCCAGCGCCTCAGCCGCAGCCGGCACCCCAGGCGGCGCCCGTTCAGCAGCAGCCGTTCGTCGAGCGGCAGTCCGCAGCCGCGCCGACCGAGAGCCAGCAGCTTCCCGCGCAGCAGCAGCTCGCGGTCGCGGACCTCATGAACTCGCCGCAGTGGACGCCGCCGGTTCCGCCTGTTGTGCAGTCCTCGACTCAGCCCGCCGCCCAGGAGTGGGCGCAGTCGACCCCGCAGGACTGGACCGAGCCGGCGGCTCAGGACTGGGCGCGACCCTCGTCGTCGCCGACCTCTGTTGAGCCCACGGCGCAGAACTGGACCGAGTCCGCCGACCAGGGCTGGGCGCAACCTGCCGCACAGGACTGGGCCCAACCTGCCGCGCCGGTATGGACGCCGCCTGCCGCATCCGTGCCGGTGGAAACGTCCTGGGTACCGCCGGTGCTCGGCAGGTTCCCGGCCGCGCCAGCCGAGGCGCAGGCGCCGGCCCAGTCGTCGCCCGGTCAGGCGTGGTCCGGATCGGACTCGTCCGCGCAGACCTCACCCGGGTATCCGTCGTGGTCGCAGCCCGTCGCTGACCCTCGTGTCGCGTTCACCCGGCCGTCTGCGTCCGCGCTTCCTTCGGAACCTGCACCGGCGACACCGATCGACGCTTCGGGGGATGCCTGGCGCCCACCAACGGACTTCGCGTCGGCCCAGCCGACGGAGAACCCGGCGCAGAATGTGTTCGACCGCACCGCTCTCCTCGGCATCGTGCCGCCCGCGAACGAGCCTGCGACGTCTGTGTTCCCGCGTGCCGAACGGGCTTCGACGCAGGATCCCGGCGGCGATCCGAACACGACACCGTCCGTATGGTCGACGCAACCGTTCGGTGGCGACGCCACGGGATTCTCGGACGGCCCGGATCCGCTGACCGGCGGGCTCGGCGCACTGTTCGGCGGGTTGTCGCAGGATCAAGACGACGCGAGGCGTCCGTCCGACGAATTCGAACCGGATGCGGAGCAGCCGCAGGAGCTGTGGATGCGTCCGCGCTGGGATCAGCCGCGCACCGTGGAGGAGCCCGACGCATTCGAGGTGCCGACGGATTTCGATCCGACCGAGGTGACGGCATCGGGTTCGCTTGTCGGGCTGGCTCATCCCTCATGGCTCGGCGAGGAGCCGCAGACGGTCGACCCGCTCGGCGCCAAGCCGGTCCACGGCGAGCCTGAGTGGCAGGACGCGGACGATCGAGCGGATCGGCCGGCCGGCGCACCCTCGGAGCTTCCGTGGCTGTCGAGCGACACGGCCGCTGTGGCCATCGCCTCGTCGGCACGGCCTTCCTCGTTCTCATGGTTCGACGCGGATGCGGCCGACCAAGGGACCGCCCGGCCGCACGCGTCCACCGAAGACGGGGTCGGCGTTGATGCCCGTGACTCGGCTGCCGTCGAGCCCGATGCCTGGGGCGCCGCTGCAGTGGACGACGCCGGCCAGGACGCCGGCACCCTGTCCGGCGGCTTCACGCCGTTCGTTTCCGAGCCTGCACCGTTCGTCCTTCCGCCGGCCGCGCCGTCGCCCGGCGCCCCGCAGTTCGATGCTCAGCCATACGGCGCCGTGCCCCTCTCCACTCAGCCGTTCGGAGCGCCACCGGTCGCGGATCCGGCCGTTCCTGGGGACGTGCGTGAGCCGGACTGGCCGTTCGCGCCGGAGGCGAATCCGGGCATCGCGCCCGAGACCAACGTCGACGCTGCGCCGGTCCCGACGGCGGACGCCGACGGATCGTCGGGGGATGCCTGGCTCAAGTCGGCGACGGCACTTCTGTTCGGCGCAGACGCGGCCGGGCTCTCACCCACGCCCGCACAAGCTGCAGCAACGGAACCTGCAGTCGAGTCGGTGACCGGTGTTCCCTTCGACGGATACGCGGATCGTGCCGACGAGGCATCCACGTTTGCGCGGGGCACCGCAGACCCCGTGCCTGCGTGGCCGTTCGCTGCGTTCGACGACGAATCGGCGCCCAGCACGGCCTTCGCCGCCGAGGCGGACGTCCCGACCAGGGCGTTCGATCCGGCAGCCGAGGCGCAGACGACGGCGTTCCCCTCCTGGGACGACGGCGCGACGGCGGCCTTCCAGCCGGCCGACGATGTCGCAACGACCGCCGTCGACCGGCCATGGGATCCCTTCGACACTGCGGACGAGGACGATTTCGAGGCCCGCGAGGACACTGCCGCGTTCGGCGCGGCGGACGCCCAGACAACAGCATTCGGTGCCGGCGGTTTCGGCACGGCTGCATACGGTGTCGGCGGTTTCGGCACGGCTGCATACGGTGCCGGCTCGACCGGAGCGTCCGCTGCAGGTGCCCCTTACGGCGCGACGGCTGCCGGAGCCGGTGCATCAGCGCAGGGTGCCGCGTGGGCGACGGCCGCGGCAGGTGTGTTCGGAGCGAACGCGGCATCCGCATCGTCGCAGCCCCTTCGTGCCCGCGACCTTGCGGCGCAGGAGGCGTCAGGAGCGGATGACGGGTTCGGCGGTTCTGCAGCGTTCGGCGCCTCTGGCGGCGGTTCCGGCCAGGGCAACGCGAGCGGTGGCGGAAACGGTGGATCCGGCGGGTCCGGTGGATCCGGCGGCGCGGGCCGATCCGGCGGCAACGGCTCTGGAGGCAACGGTTCTGGAGGCAACGGTTCCGGCCGCGGCGGTCCGGGGCGTGGTGGTTCCGGCCGTGGCGGCTCGGGCGGCGGACCCGGTCAGTTCTTCAACGGCGTCCTGACCTGGATAAGGCGCAACCCTCGCACGTCGCTGATCGCCGGCATCGTCATCGGGGTCGTCATTCTCGGTGCACTGTCGTTCGGCATCGGTGCTGCGACCTCGCCGGCGAGTGCGCTCGGTGCCGGTCCGTCCGCAAGCCCGAGCGCGACGCCGACGGCCACGGCGACGACTCGGCCGGCACCGACGGCATCCGCTGCGGCGAGCAAGATCCGCACGTGCTCCGTCGACTCGTACGCGTCGGCATCCGGGTTCGGAACGCTCGAGGCCCAGGTGGTGAACGCCACGACGGGCGAGGTGCTGTACGACCGAAACGGCTCGAACCCGGCGCCGACCGCGAGCGTGCTGAAGATGCTCACCGCCGCAGCGGCCTTCAGCATCCTGGGACCGGACTACCGCGTGCCGACCACCGTCGTCAAGGGCTCGCAGCCCGGCCAGGTCGTCGTGATCGGCGGAGGGGACGTGACGCTGTCGCGTCTCCCGACCGGACAGAACTCGTTCTACACGAACGCGCCCCACCTCGACGACCTGGCGAATCAGGTGAAGCAGGCGTGGGCATCCGATCCATCGAACGCGGGCCAGCAGATCACCTCGCTCGTCGTGGACACGTCCCTGTACTCCGGCCCCGTGTGGGAGAGCAGTTGGGACGAGCACGAGGAGCGCGTGGTCGAGGGCTCGACGCCGTACATGACCTCGTTCATGGTGGACGGCGACCGCAACGACCCGACGGCGGTGGAGTCGCCGCGCAGCACTGATCCGGTGGGACGCGCCGCGAATGCGCTCGCCGACGATTTGGGCGGCAACATCTCCATCAGCCAGGGGACAGCGCCGGCCGGCGCCAAGCAGCTCGGACAGGTGCTCTCGCAGCCGGTGTCGGCGCTCGCCGAGCAGGCGCTCACCTATTCCGACAACACGATCATGGAGGAGCTCGCCCGTCTGGTCGCCATCAAGGCAGGAACGGGCAACAGCTTCTCGGCGATCAACGCCGGAACGCTCAAGGGTCTGCAGAGCTACGGGATCGACGAGACCGGCCTGTACTTCGCCGACGGTTCCGGCCTGAGTGCGAACAACAAGGTTCCGGCCTCCTATCTCACCCGCTTCCTCGTGAAGGTGCTGAACCGGGAGGGATCGCTCGGGTCGATCTACGACGGAATGCCCGTCGCGGGCAAGACGGGCACGCTCGGTCCGGGTTACGGCCGTTTCGACGGGTCCTTCTCGTCGGCCGCTGTCGGCAGCGTCAACGCCAAGACGGGATGGATCGACACGGCACGTACTCTCGCGGGCGTGATCCACGCGAAGGACGGTACGAACCTCACGTTCGCCATCTACGCACTGAACTATCCGGGCGACGATGCGGCGCTCTCGGCGATCGACAATTTGACGACCGCGTTCTACGAGTGCGGCAACAACCTGTCGAACAACTGATCGAGGCGAGAGCCGATCCACGTCGTCGGAGCGGCGCGCCGCGAACACGCCCGAGGCAGGCGCGACCGCGATTGAACGCGGCATGCCGAGCGGATGCCGTGGCTGCGGCGGCCCCGCGTCTCGCGTGCAGAAATCCGCACTCTCGCGGGGAGGAACGGGCACTTTCGGGGGATGTCTGGCTCGTGTCGATCAGGGGCCCTGTCGGTCGTCATCACTATGAGACGGTCGTGGGTTGCGACCCGGTGAGAGGATGACGAAATGCGGTACGCACTGCTCTTGAACAATCTGGAAGCGCAAGACGCCGACATCAGCGAAGAGGACATGGAGCCGTTCAAGGTCGCGTTCGACGAGTACGGTCGCGCCCTCGAGGCGGCCGGCGTGCTGATAGCAGCGGAGATCCTGCAGCCCGTCGCCGACACCACGCAGGTCACTCTCCGCAACGGCGGGCTCACTATTCAGGACGGACCGTTCATCGATACCAAGGAGCGGTTGGCCGGCGCGTTCGTAATCGATGTGCCCGACCTCGACGCGGCACTCGCCTGGGCGGAGAAGTGCCCTGGCGCGCAGTACGGCGTGATCGAGGTGCGTCCGTCGGCGATCTCCTTCACGGGTGGCCGATGGGTGATGGCGGGCTGACCACCGAAGAGTCGGTGCGGGACGCGCTGGAACGAGTCGTCCGTGAGTCGTACGGACGGATGCTCGCGGTGCTGGCATCCGGATCCCGCGACATCGCCGCTGCCGAAGACGCGTTGCACGATGCGCTCGAGCGGGCGATGGTGACGTGGCCGCGCGACGGGATCCCTGCAAACCCGGCCGGATGGATCGTCGTGACGGCGCGGCACCGGATGCTCGACCGCCTGCGCTCCCCGAGCTCGAAGGCGCTCTCCATCGACGACGAGTCCAGGCGGGAGCCGGCGGCGCCGGTGGACGATCGCGTGGAGCCGGATGAGATCCCCGACCGGCGCCTCGCGCTGCTCTTCGTGTGCGCGCATCCGGCGATCGATCCCTCCGCGCGCACTCCGCTCATGCTGCAGACCGTGCTCGGACTGGACGCTGAGCGCATCGCCGCCGCGTTCGCGCTTCCGACGCCGACCATGGCGCAGCGCCTCGTGCGCGCGAAACGGCGCATCAAGGAGACCGGGGTGCCGTTCGTGGTCCCCGACGCGCGCGTCATGCCGGAGCGGCTTCCGCCGGTGCTGGAGGCGATCTACGGTGCGTATGCGATCGACTGGCCCGTTGTCGCCGGTCGTATCGAGGTCGAATCGCTGAGCGCTGAAGCGCTCGCGCTCGCCGAGGTCGCCGCCGGCCTCATGCCGAACGAGCCGGAGGTGCTGGGTCTGGCCGCGCTGATCTGCTTGTCGCTGGCGCGCGCATCCGCTCGCCTCGACGCAGACGGACGGTTCGTGCCGATCGACGAGCAAGACCCGCAGCTGTGGAACCGCGAGCTGATCGCGAGCGGGGAGCGGCACCTGCTCACGGCGAGCAGACTGGCGATCAGCGGGGCCGGAGACCTGCGCCGGGTCGGACGGTTCCAACTCGAGGCAGCGATCCAGTCCGCGTACGACGATCGTGCGCGCACCGGAGACGTGGATCGTCGGATGCTCGTGACCCTGCACCGCGCGCTGGTGGCCGCCCAGCCCACTCTCGGCGCCAGGGTCGCGCTTGCCGCGGCGATCGGCGAGGCCGACGGCGAGGCAACGGGCCTTGCGGAGCTGGACGCCATCGAGGACCCGGCGCTGACTCGGTTCCAGCCGACGTGGGCGACACGTGCGCACTTGCTGGCCGGTGCGGGACGCAGGGAGGAGGCGGATGCCGCCTACCGACGCGCCATCGACCTCACGGTCGATCCCGTGATGCGCGCGCACCTCGTGCGCCGTCGGGCTCAGGTCGGCGGAGGATGATGGGCTCGCGCCGGCGCCAGCCCCGTCAGGCTCGCCCGAAGTCGTCCTCGAGTCGCACGATGTCGTCTTCACCGAGGTAGTCGCCCAGCTGGACCTCGACGATGACCAGAGGCACGTCCTGATCGTTGACGATGCGATGCGGTTGCCCGACGGCGATGGTGATGGTCTGGCCGAGCTCGGCGGTGACCGTCTCGCCGTCGATGACGGCCGATGCTGTCCCCGCTGCCACGACCGAGACCTCTGCCCGGTGCTCGTGCGTCTGATACGACAGCCGTGAGCGGGGACTCACCTCGATCCGCTTCACCTTGAAGGCGGGGCCCTCATCGAGGATGGTCCAGCTTCCCGACGGACGCTGGTCGGATTCTCCGATCACGCGTGCTCCTTCGGTCCGGTCGACTCGTCAACACTAGGGGCGCGCGGACCCGTCCAGTGCAGGTGTCGCTTTGTCTCCGGCGCGTCCCCGCCAGGCTCCTTGGAAGCCCACCGGGCGAATCCTAGGCTTGCACCACCCGGCAGGGGCGTCCGAGGAGGTGCGATGCCGTCGAGCGACGACGCGGTGATCGATCCAGGACCCCAGGCGGAGACCGCGGGGCCGGTGCCGGAGCGGATCGATCGTGCACTCGTCGCGGATTCGGGCACGGCCGCCGAGGTCCTCCATGCCTGGTGGCTCTCGGAGGTCGGCGACCTCGTCGGGTTCGAGGCGCGGACGCGATCCGGTGAGGTCGACGCGCTGCATCAGGCGAGGGTGCGCGTGCGGGCTTTGCGCAGCGTGGCATCCGTGTATCGCACAGCGTTCGATCGCCGGGCTCGACGCGGGCTCGACGGTCCGCTGGCGGCATACGGCGCCGTGCTCGGCGCAGCGCGCGACGCGGAAGTGCGGGAGCTGGCGCTCGGAGAACTGCGGGACGACGTCCGGCAGGACGATCCGCGTCATGACGATCTCGTCGCCGCTCTCGACGCGCTGTGCAGTGACGCGCGCTCAGAGGCCGACAGCGCGACCCGACGAGTGCTGACACGACTCGACAGCGCGGATCACGCATCCCTCATGCTGCGACTGGCCGCACTGGTCGTCGACGCACCCGTCGGATCCGCTGCGACCGACCCGATGGAGGTCGTGGCTCGCGATGCACTGGGCAGGGCGGCTAAGCGTGTCACGGATCGCGCGGTGATCGCCCTGCGACCGACTGCGACTCTCGAACAGCTGCACGCACTCCGCAAGGCGTCCCGGCGGCTCCGGTACGCCGCAGAGGCTGCCGGATCCTGGGCGGAGCAGCTGTCCCGCGCGGCGGAGGCGGTGCAGAACGCGCTCGGCGACCATCGCGACGGCGTGCTCCTCGCCGGGGAACTGCGGGCGCGGGCCGACAAGGAGAAGTCGGCTGCGGCATCCGCTCTCGAGGACCTCGCCGAGGAGACGGATACCGCTGCGCGCAACTCCCTGTCGGGTTGCGCCGAGCTGATGGCGGCGCTCACCGCGGCGATCGCCGACGTGCGCTGACACGGATTGATCGGCCCGTCCTCCCACCGTGCGCCGGGCCCTGCGCCGCCACCGTAGGCTGGTGCGATGAACGTCGAAGAAGCCGTCATCATCGATGTCGTGCGCACGCCCAGCGGCCGCGGCAAACCTGGGGGTGCCCTCAGCGGCATCCATTCCGTCGATCTGCTGGGTGATCTGCTCGCCGAGCTGGTTCGACGCAACGATCTCGATCCCGGCGTCATCGACGACGTCATCGCGGGATGCGTCGGGCAGGTGGGTCAGCAGTCCTTCAACACTGCGCGCAACGCCGCGCTCGCCGCAGGTTTTCCGGAGCACGTGCCTGGCACCACGCTCGATCGTCAGTGCGGATCCAGCCAGCAGGCCGCCCACTTCGCCGCCCAGGCGATCATGGCGGGTGTGCAGGACGTGGTGATCGCGTGCGGCGTCGAGTCGATGAGCGCGATCCCCATCGGAACCTCCACGATCGGACGGGATCCCTACGGCACGCGCTTCAAGGCTCGCTATTCGGAGGGCCTGGTGAGCCAGGGCGTTTCGGCCGAGCTGATCGCTCAGAAGTGGGGCTTCTCGCGCGACGACCTCGACGAGTTCAGCGCCCGTTCGCACCGCCTGGCGGCGGAGGCGACGCAAGCCGGAGAGTTCGAACGCGAGCTCGTGCCTGTTCAGGTGACGGATGCGGACGGCGCCCAGCGCGTCGTCGCGGCCGACGAGACGGTCCGTGCGACCACCACCGTGGAGGGTCTGGCCGGACTGAACCCGTCGTTCCGCACCGATGCCCTCGCCGATCGCTTCCCGGAGCTCGAGTGGAAGATCACGCCGGGCAACTCGTCGCCGCTGACCGACGGCGCATCCGCCGCGCTGATCATGAGCGCCCGCCGCGCCGAGCAGCTCGGGCTGACCCCGCGCGCTCGGTTCCACTCCTTCACCGTGACGGGCAGCGATCCGCTGTACATGCTCACCGGGATCATGCCTGCAACGGCGCGGATCCTGAAGCAGACCGGCCTGAACCTCGACGACATCGACGCGTACGAGGTGAACGAGGCCTTCGCCTCCGTGCCGCTGGCGTGGCTGCGCGAGCTCGACGCGGATCCGGATCGCCTCAACGCCGACGGCGGGGCGATCGCGCTCGGGCATCCGCTGGGCGCGAGCGGCACGCGCCTTCTGGGCACCCTGCTCGCCCGGCTGGAGCACACGGGTGGTCGCTACGGGCTGCAGACCATGTGCGAGGGCGGCGGAATGGCCAACGCCACCATCATCGAGCGGCTCTGAGTCGTCGTGCGCGCCGTTGACCCGCCGGCCGAGACGAGCGTCGGCGCTGGCATCGCGGTGGAGGCCGGAAAATGCCTCCACTCCTAGCTCGAGCTCCCCGGCCCGGCGCGCCGCAGTCGGCCGAGTACATGGCGTACGACTCGCTCGCCCAACGGTACAGAAGCTACAACGGAGGACATATGCAGATTCAGGAATGCAGTGCGATCGTCACCGGCGGCGCATCGGGACTCGGTAACGGTACGGCGAGAGTGCTCGCGGAGGCGGGCGCCAAGGTTGTGATCGTCGACCTGCCGTCCTCCCGTGGCGAGGAGGCGGCCGCGGAACTCGGCGGCGTCTTCGCGCCCGCCGACGTGACCGATGCCGCTCAGGTGCAGGCCGCCGTGGACGCCGCGCAGGCGCTCGCGCCGCTTCGCATCACGGTCAACTGCGCCGGCATCGCGACTGCTGGAAGGACCGTCGGACGCGAAGGGCCCCTCGGCCTGGATGGATTCGAGCGCACGATCCGCATCAACCTCATCGGCACGTTCAACGTGATCCGGTTGGCTGCGGCAGCAATGTCCGCGAACGAGCCCGTCGAGGCGCAGTCGCTGTCCGGCGTCCCGGCGACGCGGGAGCGCGGGGTCATCGTGAGCACGGCATCCGTCGCCGCCTTCGACGGACAGATCGGCCAGGCCGCGTACTCGGCATCCAAAGGCGGAGTCGCAGCGATGACCCTGCCGGTCGCGCGGGACCTCTCGAAACTGTTGATCAGGGTGATGACGATCGCGCCGGGCATCATGCAGACACCGATGATGGCGGGCATGCCCGAGGACGTGCAGCGGTCGCTCGAAGAGCAGATCCCGCATCCATCCCGCATGGGGACTCCCGCCGAATATGCGGCGCTCGTGCGGCACATCGTGGAGAACCCGCTGCTGAACGGCGAAGTGATCCGGCTCGACGGCGCGATCCGCATGCAGCCGAAGTAGCGCACTGGAGCGGGGAGCGAAGGCCTGGTCGGCCTTCGTCGCAAGGCCGGCGCCGAGCGCGCTATGCCGATGCTTCCCAGCGCGCTATTCGCCCAGCGGACCCGAGTGGGCGTCGAGGAACGCGTACAGCTCGGCATCGTCCACGCCGGGGAACGCGCCGGTGGGCAGCGGGGACAGGATGTGCGAGTGCAGCCTCGCGCTCGGCCACGCCTTCTCCGCCCACGACGTCTCGAGCGAGGCGTCGGCGATCCGACAGCATGACGGATCCGGACACGTCGACACCGCGCGCACCGTGGTCTCCCTGCCGCGGAACCACTTGGCATCCGCGAACGGGACGCCCGCCGTGATCGTGAAGCTGCCGTCGTCGCCGCGTCCGGTCTGAGTCGCGCACCAATAGGTGCCGGCGGGGGTGTCCGTGTACTGATAGAGCTCGGTGGTGCGGTTCGTCTGCGTGAACGCGTCCCTCGCACTCCACTTCTTGCAGACCAGCTGGCCCTCGATGGCGCCCGTCACGTCGGTGGGCAGCGGCAGACCGTCGTTCTCGTAGCCTTTGTAGAGGGCGCCGTCCTCGCCGACGCGCAGGAAGTGCATCCGGATGCCGAGGTGCACCGTGATGAGGTTGGTGAGCCTGAGAGATGCCGCCTCGTGTGTGACGCCGAACGCGTCGCGGAAGTCTTCCACCGCGAGATCCCGATCCCTCTTCGCCTCCTGCAGGAAGGCGACCGCCGCGTTCTGCGGCATGAGGCAGCACGCGGCGAAGTAGTTGATCTCCAGGCGCTGGCGTAGGAACTCCGCGTAACTCGTGGGTTTCTCGTGCCCGAGCACGCGGTGTGCGAGCGCCTGCAGCGCCATGGACCGCAGCCCATGGCCACCCGGGATGGACGCGGGCGGAAGGTAGATGCGTCCGTTCTCGAGATCGGTGATGGACCGCGTCGAGTTCGGCAGGTCGTCCACGTAGACGAGCTGGAACCCGAGGCGCTTGGCCATCACGCTCACCTCGCGGTGAGTGAGGGCGCCGGAGACGTGACCGGACGCCTTCACCTGCTCCTCGGCCACCGCCTCGATCTCGGGCACGTAGTTGTCGCGGCCGCGCATCTGCTCGCGAAGCTCCGTGTTGGCGCGCCTGGCCTCCTCGGGCGTCGCGATCGCTTTGCTGGCCTGCCGAGCCAGCTCGCGGTGCAGGCCGACGAGCGCGGCCAACGTCTCGGTCGGCGTGCCCTTCGTCGGGCGCACGTCGGGCAGCCCGAGCGTCGTGTACAAAGCGGACTTCTGCGCCTTGCCGAGCTCGATCTCGTATGCGGTGCGCTCGTCGGGCGGCTCGGCGACGAGCAGGGTCGCGAGGTCGACGCCGATGGCGCCCGCGATCGACTGAAGCGTCGTGAGCTTGGGCTCTCGCTTGCCGTTCTCGATCATCGACAGCTGGCTCTGCGACAGCCCGACCAGCTCGCTGACGCGCTCGAGCGTGAGTCCGTGCTGGGTGCGGAAGTGGCGTATGCGGTGCCCGATCGTGGCGATGTCTGCGGTGTCGGCATCCATTCGTTCACGGTAGCAAAAGAATCGTAATTCTTTCGCGCGGATCCGCCATGTCACGCGCTTGAAGTGCCGTGAGAGTGAAGACAGCACCGCTGACGTGGGCAGGGCGAACTCCCGAAGCGTCGGCGCCGACGACGAGAGTAGGCGAGCATGACCATCACGCAGCGGCCCCGCACGCACCGAATCCCGACGACCGAGAACGCACAGGACTCGACGAAGGCGCAGAGAGCCCGCGTCGCCACCTCCCAGACCACACAGACCAGCCGGGCGGATGCTGAGGGCACCGACGTCCGCCCGGCTTCTTCTTCGAACGCCGGCCATGACGGCACCCTCTGGGCGGTCGGCACCACGGATTCCGCGCTCGCCGAATGGGTGCTCGGCATCGCCGAGCTCACGCAGCCCGATGAGATCGTGTGGTGCGACGGATCCCGCGCCGAGGCCGACCGTCTCTTCAAGCTGCAGGTCGCGTCCGGCCAGCTCATCCGGCTCAATCCCGAGTGGCGGCCAGGCAGCTACCTCGCGCGTACGGATCCGGGCGACGTGGCCAGGGTCGAGGCGCGCACATTCATCTGCTCCGACCGCGAGAGCGATGCCGGCCCCACGAACAACTGGCGCGATCCGGAGTCGATGCGCGTCGAGTTGAACGCGGTCTTCGCGGGCAGCATGCGCGGTCGCACGATGTACGTGGTGCCCTTCTCGATGGGCCCGGTCGGCGGGGCCATCTCGCAACTCGGCGTCGAGCTCACCGATTCGCCCTACGTCGTCGTGTCTATGGGCATCATGACCCGCATGGGGCGTGCTGCGCTCGACCTGATCGAGGCCGGCCGGCCGTGGGTGCGTACTGTGCACAGCGTCGGATACCCGCTGAGGGATGCCGCGGGCAGCCGCCGCAATGACGTCGCGTGGCCGTGCAACGAGACGAAGTACATCGTGCAGTTCCCGCGGGATCGCGAGGTCTGGTCGTACGGATCCGGATACGGCGGAAACGCCCTGCTCGGCAAGAAGTGTTTCGCACTGCGGATCGCCTCGCAGATGGCCAGGGAAGACGGCTGGCTCGCCGAGCACATGCTCATCGTCAAGGTGTTCTCACCGTCCGGACGAACGCATCACATCGCGGCGGCATTCCCGTCGGCGTGCGGCAAGACGAACCTCGCCATGCTGCGCTCCCAGCTGCCTGGATGGCGCGTCGAGACCATCGGCGATGACATCGCGTGGCTGAAGCCGGACTCCACAGGTCGTCTGCGCGCCATCAACCCCGAGCGCGGTTTCTTCGGCGTGGCGCCCGGAACGGGGGAGTCCACGAACCGGTCTGCCGTGGAGACGATGTGGGGCAACACGATCTTCACGAACGTCGCGTTGCGCGACGACGGGGATGTCTGGTGGGAAGGCCTCACGGAGACCCCGCCCGCGCACCTCATCGACTGGCGCGGCGAGGACTGGACGCCGGATTCGGGTCGCACGGCGGCGCATCCGAACTCGCGGTTCACGGTGCCGGCGGAGCAGTGCCCGACCATCGCTGACGACTGGGAGGACGCGGACGGCGTTCCCATCGACGCGATCGTCTTCGGCGGTCGTCGCGCGACCAACGTGCCGCTGGTGCTGCAGGCCAGGGACTGGAAGCACGGCGTGTTCCTCGGTGCAACTGTGGCATCCGAGCAGACAGCGGCCGCTGAGGGGACGGTCGGTGAGCTGCGTCGGGATCCGTTCGCGATGCTGCCGTTCTGCGGCTACAACATGGCGGATCACTGGGCGCACTGGCTCGACATCGGTGAGCGACTCGGATCCGCGGCACCCGCCGTGTTCCAGGTGAACTGGTTCCGCAAGGGGCCGGACGGCTCTTACCTGTGGCCGGGGTTCGCGGAGAACATGAGGGTGCTCGCCTGGATCGCCGAGCGGCTCGAGGGCACAGCTGCTGCCGTCGACGCGCCGGTCGGCAGGGTGCCGGCGCGGGCATCCCTCGATGTCGACGGGCTCGCGCTGGCTCCGGATGCCCTCGACCACCTCTTCGAGATCGACCCGGCGGCATGGCTGGCCGAGTGCGACCTCACGGAGGACTTCTTCGCGCGATTCGGTGGCCGGGTGCCGGCAGCGCTCGGGGCGGAGCTCGCCTCTTTGCGCTACCGGCTGCGGCACTGACGTACCGCTGCATGCGACCAGCGACAGGTCACACCAGCAACTGGTGCTTCGCGAGGTCTCTGTACAGCGGTGTGGTCTCGACGAGCTCGGAGTGCGTGCCGGTACCGATGACGCGCCCCTGATCGATCACCACGATCTGATCCGAGTCGACGACAGTGGAGAGCCTGTGCGCGATGACGATCATCGTGCGGTTCTCCGCAACGGCATCGATCGCCTCGCGCATCAGCTGCTCGTTGCGTCCGTCGAGGCTCGACGTGGACTCGTCAAGCAGCAGGATCGGCGGAGCGGCGAGCAGGGCCCTGGCGATCGCGAGACGCTGGCGTTCGCCGCCGGACAGCATCACGCCGCCCTCGCCCACCGGGGCATCGAGCCCCAGAGCGGTGCGCTCGAGAACCTCGGTGAGGTTGACGGCGTGCAGCACGTCGATGCACTGCTGTTCGGTGGCGTGCGGGGAGGCGAGCGTGAGGTTGTCGCGCAGGGATCCGGCGAGCGCCGGCGCATCCTGCTCCACGTAGCCGATCTGAGCGCGCAGCTTCGTGCGGTCGACGGTGCGGATGTCGAGCCCGCCCATCGAGATGGATCCGCTGTCCGGGTCGTAGAACCGCTCGATCAGGGCGAGGATCGTGCTCTTGCCCGCGCCAGACGGACCGACCAGTGCTGTCCGCTTGCCGCGCTGCGCCGCGAAGCTGACGCCGTGCAACACGCCCGCTTCCGCGATGGCGTCGGATGCCGTCAGCCCACTCACCGACGCGCCTCGCGGCAGTGAGATGGCGACCGTTTCGATGAGCGCTTCCGGAAGCGGCAGGGCGCCTGCAGCGGCACTGTCGTCCGCAGCGCTCCGCATGTCGGAGGCGTTCTCGAGCGCCGTGTCGCCTTCGAGCACGGATTCGGCCTCTGCGGCTCGTGCCGCCCTGGCGGCGACGACCGCGTCCGGGTAGGAGAACCGCACGTCCGTGAACGCGATGGCCGGAGCGCCCGGGTTCACGGCCGCGTTCGCCGGGCCCACGATCACTGCGCGCTGGTCGACGGGAAGATCGTTCGCGTCCTCGCTCGGCAGATCGACGATCTCCTGGATGCGTCCCAGCGCGCCGAGCGCCGAGTTCACCGAGGTGAATGCGCCGAGCGCCTGGCCGAGCGGAAGGATCATCATGAAGAGGAACAGGATGAACGCCACGAGGTTCGCCACGGTGATGGCGCCGCTGGCGACGCGGTATCCGCCGACGCCCAGCACCACCAGGAACGACACCTGCATGGCGATACCCGCAACGGGAACGACGAGAGCCGAGATCTTCGCGACCTTCACGCCCATGCGGTAGGCGGCAGTGGCATCGGTTTCGACGCCGTCGATCTCTCGTTCCGTGGCACCAGAGGCGCGAATGGTGCGCACCGACGTGATCGCACGCTCGACGGATGCCGCCAGGTCGCCGACGCGCTGCTGCGCCTTGGTGCTGGCCACCCGGATGCGCCCGGAGAGCAGCACGACGACCACGATCGAGACCGCGATGACGAGCACGGTGAGTCCGAGGAGCACCGGATCGATGATGAGCATGGCGATCAGTGCGCCGATGAACGTGAGCGCTCCGCCGACCGCTTCGACGAGACCCTGGGTGAGCACCGCGCGCAGCAGGGTCGTGTCGCTGCCGACGCGTGAGACCAGGTCGCCGGTGCGCCGGGCGTCGAACTCGCTGATCGGCAGGTTCAGCATCCGCGCGACCAGCCGCTTGCGCGAGGAGAGCACGACGCTCTCACCCGTGCGCTGCAGCAGGTAGTGCTGGTAGCCCGAGATGAGACCGGACACGATCACGAGCGCGACCAGCGCCCAGACGAGGCCGCCGAGCGTCTCGCCCTTCTGCACGATACCGATCACCTGGCTCACGAGCAGGGGCTGCGCCAGGCTTGCGGCGGCGCCGAGCACGCTCAGCACGATGACGACCGCCATCGTGCCCTTGTGCTCGAAGATGTAGGGGAGCAGCTGTCCGAACGTGGCCCTCGGCCCGTCGTCCTTGGTGGGACGGCCGAACCGGCGGCGGGCGGGCGCGGATGAACTCGGGGCGGATGCACTCATGAGGACTCCATAACAAGGGGGCGCCGAAAGGGTATCAACGCTGGCTGGGCCGGACATCAGACGCGGGTACCGCTGTGTGGACGGATCGCGGCGGCGTCCGGCCGGGCCGACGCAGCGTCCGGTCCGGTCCGTGCTCGGGCAGGATGGACTAACGGCAGACGAAGGGTGCGCGGTGCTCAGCAGCGAACGGGATGGGGTGCCCGCGGCGGATCGTGTGATCGGTACGGGGGCGCTCGGGGCCACTCTGCAGGCTCTCGTCGCCGAGGTGCAGAGGTCAGGTCCGCTCTCACGGGCTGAGCTCGGCGAGAGGCTGGGGCTCCCCACCGCCACGACAGCGCGCGTCGTCGCGCGGCTGATGCGAGAACGCGTGCTGGCGGAGGCAGGCATCCGTCGGAGCGGCAACGGGCGGCCGTCACGGTTGGTGGGGCTGAATCCGGCAGCCGGATCCGCGATCGCCGTCGACGTGGGCGCCAGCCTCGTGACGACCGCGTTCGTGGACGTCGCGGGTGGCATCCGTCAGCTCGACGTGCGCTCTGTCGATCCCGCTTCCTCGCCCGAGCTGCGTGTCGATGTCGTCGTCGACGCGATCGACGAGGCGCTCGCGGTCGCACGCCGCGATGACGAGCGTTGCCTTGCGCTCGGTGTCTCCGTGCCCGCGGGAGGGTCGGCGTCGTTCCCCGACGCTCTGGCGGACCGTCTCGGTGCACGGTTCGAGCTGCCGCTGACCATCCAACGCGATGCCGACCTGCTGGCCATGGCCGAAGCACGCTGGGGCACGGGCAGCCGCGGCCGTGTCGTCGTCGCCCTGGCGTGGAGCTGGGGCGTCGGCGCGGGGGTCGTCGTCGACGGCGACGTGTACCGGGGGTCTGCGGGACGGGCGGGAGACATCGGCAGGCTCCTCGTGGGTTCTGTTCGCGACGAGGTGAAGGGGGCAGGGGCGCAGCGGGGATCAGGTGCTCCTGAGCCGCTCACCCTCGAGCAGCGGATCTCGGTGGCGGCCTTGTCGAGACGGCTTGCGCACATCGAGGGCCGCGGGTTCGATGAGCTCCACGTCGTCGATCTGCTCGCAGGAGCGGCGAACGACGTGGGAGATTCGTCGGCCGGGGTACGTGACCTCCTGGAGTCGATGCTCGACGACGTCGCCGCGGCGATCGCGACTCTGACGCTCGTGCTCGATCCGGACGTCATCGTCTTCGCCGGGGTCGTCGGCAGACGGATCGATGCGTTCGCGCCGCGCCTGATGCCCAGGCTGGAACGGACTCTGCCCGCGGTTCCGCGACTGACGGCATCCGGTCTCGGGCAGACCGCGTGGCTGTCCGCGGCAGGGCTCACCGCCATCGAGTCGGCCGGGCCCCTGCTGGCGGTGCTGCACGGCGGTTGAGCCTGTTTTTCGGACGTCCCTGGCCGTGGCCACGATCTGGATGCCTTACAGGACTCGCGCGAAGTACTCTCGCGAGAACACCCGAAAGTAGAGGGGCCGCGGGATGGTTCCGAGCAGCGGCTGCACGTCCTGCATGACGGCCCTCTGCGTCGCGTGAGCATCGATCGCCGCGAGCTTGCGGCGGGCGGCGCGGGCGATGGACACGCACGTCGTCGGTGTGGGAGGGGTGGCGCCGGCCTCCGCCGACGCGCGTTGGAAGACGGGCGAGAACCGCCGCGCCAGCGACACCTGTCGGGTGGGGAGAGTCGCCTGGAAGAGCCGGAGTCCGTGTCCGGCGGCGCGAGCGCCGAGCACGGCACGTCGTGCTGCGGCCGCCGACGCCACGTGGTCCGGATGTCCATACAGGCCGAGGGCGTCATCCAGCGACACGACGAGCGTCGGACGCCACTCGCGGATGACGCCCTCGAGCTCCTGGACAAGCTCGTCCACGTGAGAGGCGAGGGTGCCGTCGACCCACGTGCCGATGGATACGGATCCCAGTCCGAGGGCTGCCGCCGACCGCCGCAGCTCTTCGTGTCTGATATCGGCGAGCCCGGCAGCACCGATCTGGTCGGCTCCCGTGCGCCCGCGCCACTGCGCCGAGCGACTCGCCTCACCACGAGTGAAGCAGTGCAGGGCCACGGATGCTCCCGAGGCCGCCGCGATGGCGAGGGTGCCGGCCATGACGATCTCATCGTCGGGGTGGGCCGTGACGACGAGCATCCGGTCGCCTTTGCCGGCCAGCGTGCGCAGTCTTCGTGGCGTGAGGTCGTTCACCGTGATCCAGCTCGCAGCGAACAACGCGCACGGCACGGCGATTGTCATCGCTGCAGCGAGTCCGACGCCGATGCGGATTCGCCGGCCCCTTGTCGACACCCCCGAGTCTCTGGACACCTCGTCACCGTACCGTCACGCTGAGGGACGCACCGCCGAGCGAGAAGGTGATGTCCGCATCGCGCTCGGCGTGCGGGTCCGCGTCGTCCGGGCATGCAGGTGAGTCGAACCGGCGCGAAGGGGAGGCGACGTGTGCTCCGTCCACGGTGAAGCATCCGGCGTAGTCCGCCTCGATGTGGTTCCCGTTCGGGGCGGTCCAGCACAACCAGGGCTCACCGTGAGCGTCGATCCCGTACTCCGGATCCGTCAGGGAGCGGATGAAATCGGAGAGCGAGCCGCGCTCGTCGACGGATCCGATCGTCGCGACGTACCAGAGACCCGCGCGGCGAGGCATCCACTCCTCACCGGCCTCGTCTCCGCGCGCAATGCGCTGGAATCCGCCGTCCGTGGCGACCACGACCAGGCCGTGTCCGAGGCGCCCGCCGATCCAATCACCTTCGACGATCACCTCGTCGAAGTGCGATGACGGGAACCAGAGGTGAGTACGACCCGTCGGATCAGCCACGGGAATGCGGTGCAGGGCGATCACGGATCCCTCGTGCCTCCGCGCTCTCGGCAGCACGCGGTGGCCCGACCACGCGTTGGGTCGCACGTCACCCGATCGCGACGACGTCGCCGGATGCGTCGCGAACACCTGCGTCTCGGGTCCGAGCGTGACGCCCCAGACGTGCTCCTGCAGTCCTGGCAGCCCCACCCGGTAGTCCTCGACGCAGGCGATGGCGGCGTGCGGTGTATGGAATCCGGTGACGACGGAGCGGAACGGGCGGTCCAGAAGGTCGGTCTCGGGTCGAAGCCGTCCACTGTTCACGGTCGAGTACGACCAGTCACTCGATGACGCCCTGGCGATCTCGCGCACCACCTGAGGCACGTGATACGCCCGAGTGGTGGCCAGGGCGACAGCGGGCGCTGCCGCGGGATTGAGCGACCCCGTGCCCCAGCACAGCCACATCAGCGGGCCCGTCTCCTCGAGTCGGGCGGTTCGCAGCATCCGTGTGTACGAGCGGCCGTGGGCCGTGGCGTGGATGCCGCGCCACGATGCCGTCGCAAGCGAGCAGAGCAGCAGGTCGAGCAGTTTGCGCGCGGAGGCGGCCAACTCCTGGTCGCCCAATTCGGCCAGCGCGACGAGCGAGAAGCAGTTGATGGCGGCGTATGCATTGGACTCGAATTCGCTGAAGCCTCCGGCGAGCTTGGCGCTCAGCCACTCGGCGGCGAGCCGCGCCCCGTGTTCGGCGTGCCGTGCGCCGTCCCATCCTGTGCCCGTGAAGGTCTGGCCGGCGAAGCGGCGGCCTGCCAGATGCTCGGCGACGTGCCACACGAACTGATGGTTCTCGGTGAAGTAGCACTGCGCGTCGACTCCTGGCTGGTCGATCCAGTACTTGAACCCGAGCAACGCGTCGACAGCGGCCTGGCGGACACCCGGCTCCCAGCGCGAGTCCGGAACCCTGTGCAGTAGAAGGAGGATGCCCACCGCCTCGAAGTCGGAGCAGTCGCCTCGCTCGATGATCAAGCCGAGCGCATGCCTCAGATCGACGTGCCGGACGGTTCCGCCCGCGTCGGCGTGTGCCAGGGCCGAGGCGATTCCCGGATCCAGCACGCGTGCGTAGTCCAGAAGGTCGGTGCGCCAGTCCTCCGGAGTTCCCGTCGCCACCCGTCGCGTCGGAACCTCGGATGCATTGATCAGCGGAAAGGTGCGCGACAGTCCGTTCCGGGATCCGGTCTCGCTCAGTGTGATCAGAGCCTCGTACGGCAGGTGGTGGACCCCGGCGCGGATCGCGGGCAGCGCCACGACGGCGAGCCCCGACGCGTCGGGGGTCACGACCGCCTCGCGCACCTCCTCGACCGCAGCACCTCCTCCTGTGCCGGGCACCGAGATGCCGTGCACCCGTGCCGTGAGCGAGATGCCCGGCGTGCTGCGGAACGCGAGCTTCCCGGCAACGATCGTGGATCCTTCGAAGGCTATAGCGTCGAGCCGGGACTCCTCTGCAGCCGCCGTGTACTCGTCGGCGTCGGGCTGGTGGACCACGACCGCGACCGGCTGGCCCAGCACCCTCAGACCGACCACGTGTCGGCATTCGCGGAGGGCGAGTTGCCAGCTGGCGATTGTGACGGTCGTGATTCCGGCCTCGAGGCGTAGTCGGAGGCGATGCCGGCTGGGCTCCATGTAGGTGATGTCGTCGAACACGGCTGCGCAGTCGCCGTTCACCCACACCGCCACCGGACCCGTGCTGTGCACCTCGAGGTCGCGCCACTCTGCCTGGTCGACCTCCAGCTGAGTCACCGCAACGGCGAGGCGATACTGCGGTGTTCTGGCGAAACCGCTCCAGTCGACGAGGCCATCGGTGCCGGTGTGCGTGCGAGACAGTTCGCCGTCGTGCCTGCCGGCGTGCGACGTCCAAGCGAAGGACGCTCCCGCCGCGGCGTGCGGCATCCGCTGGTCTTCCACGAGCGGATGCCGTCGGTACAGTGCCGACTTCACCGGCGCGGCATCCGGCCCGTTCGTCAGGCGCCAGCGCGCGAGACCGTCGGGCTGCGCATCCTTCTCCCACGGTGATCCGGTGGGGGAGACGACGGCGTCGAGATCGTCGCATGGCCACTCCCAGAGCGGACCGGTCAGCCAGTCGCGCACCATGCCGTCTGCCGAGAGGCGATGTACCGTTCTGCCTGTCGCTTGCCGCACCGAGACCTCGGTGGGGTCCCCGGCGATCGTCGGAGCGGGGAGGAGGGGCGTGGACATCGTGGTTCCTGTCTCGTTTCGGCCTGGCGCTGGTTTGCCTTCTCAGCTTCTCTCTGGCAGAGTCTGCTGAACTCCGCAGTTTTCGTCAAATTGAGAAAAAGTGGCGATGACGGCTCATCCCCACACCTACCCGAGCGAGGAACCAGGAATGGCAGACACCGACGTCACCGTCCCGTCCAGCGCACCAGACGCCTCTGCGTCCTCCGTGCAGGAGCCCTTCGTCGAGCCCGTTCGGCCGACGAATCCTGCACGCTACGCACTGGGGATGTTCGCCGGCTCACTGATGAGCCCCATGGTGTCTACGTATGTCGCCTTCTTCTACGTGGACCGGCTCGGCATGTCGGCCATCGCCTTCGGTGTCGTGATGGCGATCTACGGAGTGCTCGACGCGATCGGCAATCCCATCTACGGATACCTTTCCGATCGCACTCGCACGAAGTGGGGTCGCCGGCGTCCGTGGATCCTGATCGGCGCGCCGCTGTGGGCGGTGGTCTTCATCGCCCTGTTCTGCGCGAGTGGCGCACTTCAGGGCGCGGCCCTCATCGCGTACTTCGCCGCCTTCATCGTGCTCACCCAAAGCTTCGACTCCCTGGTCACCGCGAACTACGAGGCCCTTCTCCCTGAGATCTTCACGAGTGAGCGCAAGCGCTCCATCGCGAATTCTCTTCGACAGGGATTCCAGCTGGTCGCGATGGGAGTCTCCGTCGCGCTCGTCCCGCTCATCGCGTCCGCGATCGGATACGCCCTCACGGCCACGGCGCTCGGCGTGGTTGCTGCCATCGTGCTCGTGTTCGTGGCACTCGGGGCCCACGAGGATCCGCGTCACTACGGCGATGCCGCACCCAAGCCGTCCCTGGCATCCAGCCTCCGATCGCTCGCCCGAAATCGGAACTTCTGGATCATCGCCGTCGCGAACGCCTGCTACGCCTCGGTCATCACGTTGCTCATGGCCGGTGTCGCGTTCTTCGTGAAGTACGTGCTCGGCGACGTCAAGGGAGGCAGCGCCACGTACATCCTCGCGACCGTGCTCGTGATGTCGATGGTCTTCCTCATCGGATGGACCTATGCGGTGCGTCGCTTCGGCGCCCTCGCGGTCTGGCGGGTCGCGCTCGTCGTTCTGACCTTCTCTTTCGTGCCGATGTTCTTCGCCCACACCCTCGTCGCGGCGATCGCTTCCGGAGCGGGCATCGCTTTGGGCTACAGCGGTGTGATCGCGACGACGGACCTGCTGATCGCTCGACTGATCGACGGCGACTCAGCACGCACCGGAGTGCGCCGCGAAGGCATCTTCACCAGCGCCTTCGCCTTCACGAAGCGCAGTTCTGTGGTCGTCAAGGCGCTGGCCTTCGTGGCGATGACCGGGCTCTTCGGCTACGTCAGCGGTGACGATCCCGGCCGGCACGCCGCGGATGCCGCGCGCTTCCTCATGATCGTGCTTCCCTGTGTGCTTTGCGCCGTCGCGGCCGTGTTCGCCTGGTTCGTCCGCTTCTCGCGCGAGGAACTGGTCGCCGCCGACACGGACGCCTGATCGGCTCCTCTGCGGGCACCGCCGCGGCAGGCCGAGCTCGTACCGAGAACAACCGCCGTTGTCGCCCGTGTGGGTTACGTTGTAACGCGTGCCATCACCGGTGATAGTCGCGTCAGACCTCGTCAAGCAGTACGGGGAGGTGTCCGCCGTCGGAGGCATCTCGTTCGAGGTCGCACCGGGCGAGTCGTTCGGGCTGCTCGGGCCCAATGGTGCCGGCAAGTCGACGACGATGCGCATGATCGGAGCCGTCTCCACCCGCACCAGCGGGCGCCTGGAGATCCTCGGGCTGGATCCCGACCGCAACGGGCCGGAGATCCGTGCCCAGCTGGGTGTCGTCCCGCAGTCGGACAACCTCGACGAGGAACTGCGTGTGCGCGAGAACCTCATCGTGTACGGCCGTTACTTCGGGTATCCGATGGCCAGGGTGCGCAGCAAGGCCGACGACCTGCTCGCGTTCGCCCAGCTGCAGGACAAGGCGAAGGCCAAGGTGACCGATCTCTCCGGCGGCATGAAGCGTCGGCTCACCATCGCGCGCGGCCTGATGAACGATCCGCGCATCCTGCTGCTCGACGAGCCGACGACGGGGCTGGATCCGCAGGCCAGGCACATCCTCTGGGACCGGCTGTTCCGCCTGAAGGAGGAGGGCACCACGCTCGTGCTGACCACTCACTACATGGACGAGGCAGAGCAGCTCTGCGACCGCCTCATCGTCGTGGACAAGGGCACGATCATGGCGGAGGGGACCCCGGCATCCCTCATCCGCGAGTACTCGACGCGTGAGGTCCTCGAACTGCGTTTCGGCGCCGATCGCAACGCCGAGATGGCCGAACGACTGAAGGATGCCGGCGATCGCGTCGAGCCGCTTCCCGATCGCGTCCTGGTCTACACGGGTGACGGCGAGGCCGAGCTCGCCCGCCTCACCGATGCCGGCATCCGGCCGCTCACCTCACTGGTGCGCCGCTCGAGCCTTGAAGACGTGTTCCTGCGGCTGACAGGAAGGTCGTTGATCGAATGACAACCTTGGACCACTCTTCGACGGATGCCGTCAGCCGCGTCGCCGTGAAGCCGCGCCGGTTCGGCGCGTGGTACGTCGCGGAGCACAGGCTGCGCGTGATGCGCTCCTATGTCTCGACCGTGCTCGTCGGCGCCGTCGGCACCCCGCTGCTCTACCTCTTCGCCATGGGCGTCGGGCTCGGAGCCCTCGTGAGCGCCAACCTCGGGCCGCACGCCGTCGACGGCGTCAGCTACCTCGAGTTCGTCGCTCCGGCGCTCCTGTGCACGGCGGCGGTGACGGTCGCATCCGAGGAGTTCACCTACCCGATCATGCTCGGATTCAAGTGGAATCCGACGTTCCTCGGCATCAGCTCGTCGCCGATCACCCCCGGCCAGATCATCGACGGCATGGTGATCTCGGTGATCGTCCGGCTCGTCGCCACCAGCGTCATCTACTGGCTCTTCATGCTGGCGTTCGGCGCGACGCCTGCAGGCACTGCGGTCCTCTCCGTGCTCATCGCCAGTCTCGTCGGGCTCGCGTTCGGCACGCCCATCATGGCGTACGTCGCGACACTGCAGACGGATACCGGGCAGATCGCCATGCTGATGCGTTTCGTCCTGCTGCCGTTGACGCTGTTCTCCGGCACCTTCTTCCCTCTGACGGCGATGCCCATCTACCTGCAGTGGATCGGCTGGCTCTCACCGATCTGGCACGGCACCCAACTCGCACGAGACGTCACGTACGGAGCGGTCGAGCCAGGATGGCTGGTCGCCGTGCACGTGCTGTACCTGCTCGCGCTGGTGGCGCCGAGCTGGCTGTTGTCCCGACGTACCGCAAGACGGAGGTTGTACTCGTGACCGGCGTTGAGGTTCGGACGCGAGCACAGGCGCCCGTCGGACGGCGTCCCATCCGATCGCTCTACGCGGGCAACGCGCGATCCGTCATGTACCGCGGGTGGCTGGCCACGAAGTCGACGAACTGGCTGGTCGTCGTCTCCGGCGTGTTCGAGCCGGTCTTCTACCTGCTCTCGCTCGGGATCGGTCTCGGATCGTTCGTCGGCACCGTGACCGCAGCAGACGGACGCCCCATTTCCTATGCCGCCTTCATCGCTCCGGCGCTCCTCGCCACCGCCGCGATGAACGGCGCCATCTACGACTCCACCTGGAACGTGTTCTTCAAGATCCGTTTCGCGAAGCTGTACGAAGGCATGCTCGCCACATCGCTCGGCCCGCTCGATGTCGCGATCGGGGAGATCTCGCTCGCACTGCTCCGCGGGGCGGCGTACGCGGTGGCGTTCATGCTCGTGATGCAGGTCATCGGACTGAATCTGTCGTGGTGGGCGATCCTCGCCCTGCCGGCCGTGCTGCTGGTCGCCCTCGCTTTCGCCAGCTTCGGCATGGGCATCACGAGCTACATGAAGTCCTTCCAGCAGATGGACATCATCAACTTCATCATGCTGCCCATGTTCCTGCTGTCGGCGACGTTCTATCCGCTGTCGGTGTATCCACCGGGCATCCAGGTCGTGATCCAGGCACTGCCGCTGTGGCAGAGCGTCGAGCTCGTGCGCTCGCTCACGACAGGAGCGGTGAGTGTGGGCATCCTGTGGCACGTGCTCTACCTGGCGGTGATGGCGATACTGGGCATGATCCTGACCACCAGGCGGCTGCGGGCACTGTTCCTCGATTAGCAACCCGGCACAGGAAAGCGACAGGGTGTCGCGAATGCGTTCAGAACGCCGCTAGGCTGGCCACATGAACGTGGCGAGCGTGATCTTCGACATCCTGCACGTGGTGGCAGCGGTGTTCATCGTCGGGCCGATGGCCATCCTGCCCATGACAGCGATGAGGGCCATTCGAGCGGGGCACGCCGGTCAGGTGCGCAGCCTGGCGAGGTCGACCAACGTCTTCAGCCTGCTGTCGTTGCTCACCGTGATCCTCGGATTCGGGGCGATGGGGCTCTCGGATCCGAAGTACCACACGACCATCGCGTCGACGTGGATCTGGCTGTCCATCGTCTTCTACGTCGTTGCGCTCGGCCTGACGCTCTTCGTCGTCGTTCCTGCCATGCGCCGCGCGGCCGACAACCTGGAGGGCGAAGAGATCGTCGAGGCGGAGGACCCGGCGGCCAAGGGCGCTTCGAGCGCCCAGACCGGCGGTTACGGCGCCATCGCGGGTACCAGCGGAATCGCCAGCCTGCTGCTCGTCGCCATCGTCGTTCTCATGGTCTGGAAGCCCTAGCTCCGCTCGAGCTGACGAAGGGGCGTCCGGTTGCCGGACGCCCCTTCGTGGCGCAATGCCCTCTCATGGCGCAATGCCCTTTCGTGGCTCTCCGCCCCCTCTGGGCTCCGCCCCGACCGTTTTCAGGAGCACGGGTCACCCGAGGCGATGTGCGAGCCCAAATGGCCGATTCGTCCTGAGAACGGTCGGTAGGTCGGGGATCCGCACGAGGCGGGCACCGATCAGTCGCGCAGCTCGCGCAAAACGATCGCCGTGCGCAGTGCCGCGTGCGCAGCCTCGGCGCCCTTGTCCTCTTTCGAGCCTGGCAGGCCGGCCCTGTCGATGCCCTGTTGCTCGTCATCGAGGGTGAGCACGCCGAATCCGACCGGCTTGCCGGTGTCCAGTGCGACGCGCGTGAGGCCGTCGGTGGCGGCCGATGACACGTACTCGAAGTGCGGAGTCCCGCCGCGGATGATCACCCCGAGTGCCACGACCGCGTCGGCACCGGCATCCAGCGCGGCCTTGCTCACAACGGGCAACTCGAAGCTTCCGGGCACCCGCACGAGCGACCACGTCGCCCCGGATGCCGTCAGCTCACGCTCGGCCCCCGCGATGAGCCCGTCGGTGATGGTGTCATGCCAGGTCCCGGCGACCACCATCACCCTCAGTCCGTCGGCGTTCAGAGTGTCGTGTTCGGGTGCGCCGGCTCCGCTCATCGGGTCGCGCCTTTCTGGTCGGGGGTGTGCAGGGAGGAATCGGGACGCGATGCACCGCGGTCTCCATGCGGCGCGGCGACGTGGTGCGCCAGCAGCTCGTCGTCGGAGGTCGCCGCTGCGTTCTGCTCGAACGCGTCGTCGAACTCCGGCAGTTCGGAGTCCGCGACGGGCAGCAGGTGCCCGAGCCGGTCACGCTTCGTGGCCAGGTACTGCTCGTTGAGCGCGCCGAGGCCGACGATGAGCGGAACGCGCTCCTCGACGGTGACGCCGTGCTCGGTGAGCTGGTTCACCTTGTCCGGGTTGTTGGTGAGCAGGCGTACCGAGGTGATGCCGAGATCGGCGAGGATCGCGGATGCCGCACCGTAGTCGCGTGCGTCGATCGGCAGTCCGAGCGCGAGGTTCGCGTCGAGTGTGTCGAGTCCGTCTTCCTGCAGCCGGTACGCGCGCAGTTTGTTGATCAGGCCGATGCCCCGGCCCTCGTGGCCGCGCAGGTAGATCACGACCCCGCCGTCACGCTGGATCGTGTCGAGCGCGGCGTCCAGCTGGGGTCCGCACTCGCACTTCAGGGATCCGAACGCCTCGCCCGTCAGGCACTCCGAGTGCACGCGCACCAGGGATCCGGCCGCCGCGGGGTCTCCTGCGATGATCGCCACGTGGTCGGCTCCGGTCATGCGGTCGCGGTAGGCGCGCATCCGGAACGGACCGTGCGTGGTGGGCACCATGGTCTCCACCTCGAAGATCACGCGAGAGGATTCGGGGACCGGGACCACGGCATCCGGGTGTCCGTCGGCGTGGAACTCGTTCAGATAGTCGATCAGTGACTCGATGGTGATCACCGGAACGCCCTCGCGGTCGCCGAACTCGATCAGCTCCGGCAGCCGCATCATCTCGCCGTCGTCGGCGACGACCTCGCCGATCGCGCCCACCGGCTTCATGCCGGCGAGCTTCAGCAGGTCGACGGTGGCCTCGGTGTGTCCGTCGCGCTCGCGCACGCCGCCGTCGACGGCCCGCAGCGGCACGATGTGGCCTGGCCGGTGGAGACTCCTGGCGGTCGATGACGGGTCGGCGAGCACGCGCAGGGTGTGGGCGCGATCCGCGGCGCTGATGCCGGTGGAGAGCCGGTCGGCGGCATCGACGGTGATCGTGTAGTTGGTTCCGCGGTCGTCCTCGTTGTCCACCACCATGACCGGCAGCTCGAGCTTGTCGGCGAGCTCATTGGTCAGCGGCGCGCAGATGAAGCCCGACGAGTGACGCACCAGCCAGGCCACCCACTCCTGCGATGCCGACTCGGCGGCCAGCACGATGTCGCCCTCGTTCTCACGGCTCTCGTTGTCGGCCACGAGCACCGGGCGTCCGGCGCGCAGGGACTCGAGCGCCTCGGGGATGGTTGCCAGCGTCATGCGTTGCTCCTCACATCGGAGTCGGTGTTCCTTGTGCCGGCCGGGCCGGCGGATGCCCCACTCGGGGCACGGAAATCGGAGTGACGCGGTTCATCGGATGACTCGCCGACGGCGAGCATCCGCTGCACGTGCCGCGCCAGGATGTCCGTCTCCACGTTGACCCGATCGCCCACCTCGCGCCGCCCCAGCGTCGTGGCGGTCAGGGTCTCCGGGATCAGCGACACTTCGAACCATTGCTGAACGGCGTGCGGATCGCTCACCGCTGAGACGGTCAGCGAGACACCGTCGACCGCGATGGATCCCTTGCGCACGACGAGTGAGGCGATGTCGGGGGAGAGGCTGAAGCGCAGCACGCGCCAGGCTTCTCCGGGGGTTACGGCCAGCAGCGTGGAGATGCTGTCGACGTGGCCCTGCACGATGTGCCCGCCGAGCCGATCGCCGACGAGCGCCGCACGCTCGAGGTTCACCCGGGTGCCGATCCTGGCGTCGTCGAGCGTGCTCACGGCGAGCGTCTCCGCCATCACGTCGGCCGTGAACGTGCCAGGGCTCTGGTCGACGAGCGTCAGGCACACTCCGCTCACCGCGATCGAGTCGCCGTGATTCGCCCCCTCGAACGCGACGGATCCGCTCACGGTGAGGCGGGCGGCATCCGCCGTGCGTTCGACGGCGAGGATCTCGCCGACCTCTTCGATGATTCCAGTGAACATTGTCATGCTCCTCGGGGTGTGCTGAGCGGGGGTGCGGAACGTTTCGTGTCGCCGGGGCGAGCCGCGGTCGTGGAGTCTGAGCGGTCCGGCCCTGGCTCGGCTCCGGCCGCCTCGGCCGTGTCGGAGTCACCTGGCGCGAGGTCGAGCCGTCGCGCGGCCTCGTCGCGCGCGACGATCAGCACGTCGTTGCCCAGCTGTGCGACGTGCGCCAGCCTGAGTGTGAGCTGGTCGGCGATGGTCCCAACGCCGATGTCGGTGAGCGCGACGCGCGGCCCTCCGAGCAGCGTCGGCGCCAGGAACACGTGGAACTCGTCGACGAGCCCGTCGCGCACGAACGCACTGGCCAGCGTCGGCCCTGCCTCGACGTAGGCGGTGCGGATGCCGCGCTCGCGCAACTCGACGAGCGCCGCGGCGAGGTCGTGCCCACCGAGGACGATGGGGGTTCTCGGATGCCGCAGCACAGCGGCATCGTTCGGCACCGGTCGGTCGCCGAGAACCACGGGGACCGGCTGTCGTGCCAGCAGCTCACCGGCGTCACCCCGCGCCGTCAGCGCCGGGTCGTCGGCGAGCACGGTGCCCGTGCCGACGATCACGGCGTCGGATGCCGCCCGCTGCTCGTGCACGTGCTGCCGAGCGGCGGCGCCGGTGATCCAACGGCTGGTGCCGTCGGCGGCGGCGGTGCGGCCGTCGAGGCTGCTCGCCCACTTGAGGGTCACGTGCGGCCGGCCAAGGCGCGCCGCGGTGAGCCAGTCCTCGATGAGACGGGTGGCGGCATCCGCCTCCACGCCGGAGATCACCTCGACGCCCGCGTTCAGCAGACGGCGGGCGCCGCCGTGCGAAGCGTGGCCAGGATCCTCGACCGCGTACACAACGCGGGAGATGTCGGCGGCGATCAGAGCCTCGCTGCACGGGCCGGTGCGGCCGGTGTGATTGCACGGCTCCAACGACACGACCGCCGTCGCGCCGGACGCCTGTTCCGGCTGGAGCTTCGAGAGTGCGTCGACCTCGGCGTGCGGTGTTCCCGCGCCCCGGTGCCATCCTTCGGCGAGCACCGAACCTTCGGGGGAGAGGATGACGCAGCCGACGCGCGGATTCACGCCCTCGGCGGGCCCGAGCGTGGCGAGCTCGAGCGCTCGGCGCATCGGCGCCTCGAACCCCGTCTCGATCATCCCGGTCTCCGTCTGTCCTGCTCGGTCCTTGACCGAGTCCCTGTCACTGCCGGTTCTGCGAACCGGTCCGGACGGACTCCGGGGAAGTCGGCCAACGCCGACGGCACGGATGCTGACACATCCGTGCGCGTGCTGCCTCCCATCCGGACTCTGCCGCACCAGAAGAACTGGATGCGTCATCACCGTCGGTGCCGGAATTCCACCGGCTCAACCTCGGCTTACGACCGGCCTTCGATGCGGATCCTCGCGGACTCGCCTTTCCAGCAGGCTCTCAACCTCGGCTCGCGGACTTTCACCGCCGGTTCGGACTCTCACCGACCCCGGAGCACTACGTACACCCTACCCAACACGCCCGACGCCCCCGTATTCCCGCGTCACGACCGCCGCGGCGGTCCGATTCCCGTCGCCGACCGCCCACAACCCTGGTCCCGGACGTGCCCGTTTCACCTCCCGAACGTGCCCGTTTCGCCCCCCGAGGGTGCCCGTTTCGCCCCCCGAGGGTGCCCGTTTCGCCCCCCGAGGGTGCCCGTATCTCCTCCCGAGGGTGCCCGTTTCGCCTCCTGAGGGTGCCCGTTTCATCTCCTGAGGATGCGAGTTCCGCCTCCCGAGAGTGGCCGTATCTACTCCCGAGAGTGCGCGACTCCGTCCCGGACGCCCTACCTCGCCGGCACGAACGGGATGATCCGCCGGAACTTCCCACCCGCTTCGCGTTGCGGCGCCTCTGCCGCACGCTCGACGACGGCATCGGCCACACCGTGCTCGGCGAGGGCGCGCACGATCGCGTCATGCACGCTGGACCACACGGAACTCTCGAACTCGGATGGTCCACCCGTGCTCAAGCGCACCCGCAGCGTATGCGGATCCGTCTGCAGCAGCTGGTATTGCTGGACGCCCGGCAGGCGGTCGAGCAGCGTGCCGAAGAGCATCGGGGACAGCTCGACGCGGCGCCCGCAGTCGTCCGTGAACGACAGCATGTCCATGGCCCTGCCCTGCACGCGCACGGCTGGGAAGATGCTGCCGCACGGGCAGGCATCCGGCCGCATGACGATGCTGTCGCCGAGGTCGTAGCGCAGCACAGGCTGCACGCGGTTGGCCAGGTTGGTGAGCAGCGCCGTGTGCGAGAGCGTGCCGGGCGCGACCGGCCGGTGGTTGGCATCCACCGCCTCTAGCACGGCCCAGTCGGAGTTGATGTGATACCAGCCCTCCGAGCAGCCGATGCCGAGGTAGCTGCACTCGGTCGCGGCGTATGCCGCGCGCACTGTTGCACCGAACGATGTCGTGAGGCGGTCGCGAACCTCCGGTGTGAGCGTCTCGCCCCCCGGGATGACGACCGCAGGATGGATGCGCAGCCGTCCCGCCTGCCGCTCGCCTGCCAGGATCGTGAGCATGCCGAGGAAACCGCTGAGCATCGCGGGATCGAACCCGTTCAGCTGGTCCACCAGCCGATCGAGGGGCTGCGCGATCGAGAAGACCTGCATCCGCTTGCCGAGCGCAGGGTGGTCGAGCTGGAAGCGGCGGGTCCCCGCCACGGTGAAGAAGTGGCCGCCGGGCGCGGTGACCACCGCGGTGCGTGCACCCTTGGCGAGCATCCGGATGACATCCCGAGCGCTGAGCAGTCCACTCGCCCGTGATCCGAGCGCGCTCTCCATCGCCAGAGCACGCTCGTCGAACACGAAGAGTCCACGGATCCCGCTCGTGCCCGACGTCGTCGCCACGAGATACCTGTCCAGGAACGGATGCCCCACCAGCTCCGGATCCGCCGCGAACGCCTCGACCCGCTCCCGCGTCACGTCCCGATCGGTGACCCAGTCGTCGAAGTGCGCCATGAGCTCGCTCTTGCGCGTGACCGGCAGGACGGACGTGTCGTCGACGCGATCGGGGAGCCCACGGTACAAGTCGCGGTAGTAGGGCGAGCGCTCGCGCGCGAACGCGACGAGGTCCGCAACGCGATCGCGTTGCCGGCGGCGGATGCCCTCTTGCCCTTCGCGAACCGAACGTCGTGCGTCTCTGGCGAGGTCTCGTGTGGTCGCGGTCATACGCTCACACCCCTCGCCGCGACCTCGAGCGCCCGCTCTGCGGCATCCCACAGACCGTCCTGGGCGAGGCCGAGTCGCGCACCGGTCAGGGTGACCTGCTGGATGGATCCGATCACTGAGCCCGTGATCGCGGCCGCCGTCACGGCATCGAGGTCGTCCGGGAAGGCATCCAGCAGCCGGTCGGCGATGCGCTGCTGGAGGTCCAGCAGCAGGTAAACGGTCTTCGTCCGAAGCGCCGGCGTCGTCAGTGAAAGACGTGCCATGGCCGAGGTCTCGATCGCCTCGCGTCTCGGTGCGCTCGCACGCACGTGTCTCGCGTACTCCCGCACGGCGCGCACCAGCGCCTCGCCCGGAGTCTCGCCTGCGTCGCTGCGGCCGATGGCATCCAGCAGGACGTCGACGTCGAGGTCGAGCTCGTTGAAGAGCACCTCGTCTTTGCTCGGGAAGTAGTTGAAGAACGTCTTCGGGTCCACGTCGGCGGCTGCGGCGATCTGCGCGACCGTCGTCTTGTCGTAGCCCTGTTCGTCGAAGAGCCTGACCGCAGCGGCGACGATGTTCGCCCGGGTCTGCTGCTTCTTGCGTTCGCGTCGCGTGGCATCCACCCGAACAATATACACACGATGGAAAAATACAGTGAGTGGAAAAATCTGAGTTCGCCCACTCCCGCCTCAGCGCCGGACGTGGAAGGCGGCCGCGGTCAGGAGAGCAACGCCGGCAGCTGCGCCAGCGAGCCGATCCGCAGCACGCCGACCGCGTCCGCCGTCTCGGATGCCTCCGGCGTCACCTCGACCGCGTGCCGGTCGATCCACACACCGGTCAGCCCGGCTTGGGCCGCGCCGATCGCATCCGTCGCGAGACGGTCGCCGACGTACACGGCCTCGGCGGGCTGCACGCCCAGCCGTTCGCACGCGAGCAGGAAGATCCGCGGACACGGCTTGGTCACCCCGACGTCGCCGGAGGCGATCACCTCGGCGATCTCGTCGCCGAGGCCGACCGCGTCGATCTTGCGCAGCTGATAGTCGAGCTCACCGTTGGTGATGATGCCGAACCTCACGTCGGGCGAGTTCGCACGCAGCGCGTCGAGACACGGGCGCACGTCTTCGTGCAGGTGCCAGCTGTCCACGTAGTGCTCGAAGTACCGGTCGAACCAGGCCATCTCGTCTGCCGAGGCGAGGGATGCTCCGTGCCGCGACGCGAAGTCCCTCGCGCGCGACTTGCGCTGTTCGTCGAAGTCGACTTCACCGGCCAGATACCGGTGGTAGTGCAGCTCCTCCAGCCCGCGCCAGGCCTCGACTTCGGCCGCGGCATCCGATGCGTCGTACGGATGCCCGAGCGAGCGCACGTGCGCCACGATCGCCACGGCGACCGCTTCGCGGTGTGCGAAGAGCGTGTCGTCGAGGTCGAAGAGCACGGCCCGGATCGTTGTCATGTGCGGGCTCCGATCAGCTCTGCGAAGGAGACTCCATCGCGATCGCGTGGCATGCCGTTCTCGCGGTGCGCGACATGCCGTGCAACCGTCTCAGAGTCGCACGCGCCGCAGGAACCCAACGGCCTCGTACGCCTTGGCAAGAGTCGCCTCCGCCACCTCGGCGGCGCGGGCCGCGTTCGCGGCGAGCAGGCGGTCGAGCTCCGCTGGATCGGCGAGCAGCTCGAGCGTGCGAGCGCGAACGGGCTCGAACTCGCCGATCACGACCTCCGCGAGGCCCTTCTTGAGGTCACCGTATCCGCGGCCCTCGTACTCGTTCGCGACGGTCTCGAGACTCTGACCGGAGAGGGCGGAGTAGATCGCCAGCAGGTTGGACACGCCCGGCTTGGCCTCACGGTCGAAGCGGATGACGGCGTCCGTGTCGGTCACGGCCCGCATGATCTTCTTGCGCGTGACGCCCGGCTCGTCGAGCAACAGGATGAGACCGGCAGCGGAGTCGGCGGACTTCGACATCTTCGACGTGGGATTCTGCAGGTCGTAGATGCGGGCGGTGTCCTTCTGGATCATCGCCTTGGGAACCACGAACGTCGTGCCGAATCGCGAGTTGAACCGCTCGGCCAGGTCGCGGGTGAGCTCGACGTGCTGACGCTGGTCGTCACCGACCGGCACCACCTCGGCGTCGTACAGCAGGATGTCGGCGGCCATCAGCACGGGATAGGTGAAGAGACCGACGCTGGTCGCGTCGGTGCCGTAGCGCGCCGACTTGTCCTTGAACTGCGTCATGCGGCCGGCCTCGCCGAACCCGGTGATGGTGTTCAGCACCCAGGACAGTTCGGCGTGCGCGGGCACGTGCGACTGCACGTACAGCGTGGACGCGGTGGGGTCGATCCCCGCCGCGATGTACTGAGCGGCCGTTCGGCGCGTCTTCTCGGCGAGCTCCTTCGGATCCTGCGCCACCGTGATGGCGTGCAGGTCGACGACGCAGAAGAACGCGTCGTGGTCCTTCTGCAGCTCACGCCACTGCAGCAGTGCGCCGATGTAGTTGCCGAGGTGCAACGAATCACTCGACGGCTGGATGCCGGAGAAGAGGCGGGGCTTGCTCATGCGCTGTTCTTTCTACTGCTGAGGTATGTCTGTTGGGCGCTTCTGCGACGAGGGTGCAGAACTGCTGTGTCGCACCGGTGTTCTCTCGCACCCGTGAGTCTTCCCGATTCTGGCGAATCGTGAGACCGGGCGGCAGAGAGACGCGAAGCGGTCAGATCGCGTAGTCGACGACGACGGGGGTGTGGTCGGACCATCGCTCCTCGTAGGAGGGCGCCTTGTCGACGTGGTACTCGACCATTCTGGACGCCAATGCCTGAGTCGCGAGCTGGTAGTCGATGCGCCATCCGGTGTCGTTGTCGAACGCCTGACCGCGCCAGGTCCACCAGGTGTACGGACCGTCCACCTCGCCGGCGCTCTTGCGACCGAGGTCGATCCAGCCGTAACCGGCACCGTCGTTGTAGTGCTCGTCGTCTTCTGCGCCCATGAAGTGGTCGAAGTACGCACGCTCCTCCGGCAGGAATCCGGCGCGCTTGACGTTGCCCTTCCAATTCTTGATGTCGAGCGTTCGGTGCCCGACGTTGAGGTCGCCCATCACCGCAGCGAGTTCGCTGTGCTGGGGCAGGGCCTTCATGCGGGCATCCATCGCGTCGAGGAACCGGTACTTGTACGTCTGCTTCTCGGTGCCGGCCTCGCCGGAGGGCACGTAGGCGCTGACGACGGTGACGATCGAGCCGTCGACCTCGTAGTCGGCCTCGAGCCAGCGTCCTGCGGTGTCGAAGTCCTCTTCGCCGAGCGCGACCCGGTGGATGGATGCCTTGCCGCGGCTCGCCAGCGCCACGCCGGCGCGACCCTTCGCGGTCGCCGCGTCGTGCAGGATGTCCCATTCGTCGCCGAGGAGCCCCGTGAGGTCGTCCGTCGAGGCACGCACCTCCTGCAGCGCAAGGATGTCCACCCCGCGCCCGTCGAGCCACGCGCCCATGCCGCGGCGGAACGCGGCTCGAATGCCGTTGACGTTGACCGTGGCGATGCGCAGCGTGCGGCGTGGGGGCATGGGTCAGAGTTTAGTCGGCGCCTCCGACACGACCGGCCGAGCGCTTGGCCGCCTTCGCCGACCGACCGCCGGTCTGCGCTGTCGTCGGCGACGGATCGGGGCCCGGCGTCGCCAGCCACCAGCTCTGCTTCTTCGGTGGTACCGGCCGGGGCTCGTTCTCGATCCTTTCGAGTTCGGTGTGAGCATCGCGAACCTGGCGGTTCGCGAACCACTTCGCGAGGCCGCGCACGCTTGCGGCGTGCCGTTCGGCATCCTCGACCGCGGTCTGCGCCACCAGCAGCCGCGCCCTGTACTCTGCGAGCGCCTTCTCGTACGAGATCTGTTCAGGAGTGCGCTTGCGCGGCTCGACACCGTGGTCGAACATGCTGACCGCGATCCACGCGGCGGCCAGCAGAATGACGCGGCAGATCCAGTTGAACAGCAGCAGCATGCCGACGAAGACCGCGAATGTCGCCAGCAACGGGTTCTTCGACGCGCCACCGATCAGGAGACCGCTCAATGCACTCAGCCCGACCAGGGCCGCACTGCCCAGCAGCGGACCGGCCACCAGGTAGCGCCACGGGATCACCACGCGGGAGAGCACTCGGTACATCGCCGTCAGCACGAGGTAGTTCAGCGCGATCGCGACGGCGAAACCGACAGTCCGGCCGAAGAAGTTCACCCAGAACGAGTTGCTCTCGATTCCGACATAGTCTAGGAAGTTGTTCATCGCCTCGGTGGTGATCACCGTGACGATCGCGGAGATGATGAGGACGACACCGAAAGCGATCGCCAGCGCCAGATCGGTGATCTTCTGCAGGGCGTAGTTGCGCTCGTCTCTGGCGAGACTGAACATCGCACGAACGGCCTGTCGCGTGTAATAGAGCCAGGCGATCGCGGTCCAGATCAGTCCGATTGCCGCGATGATGCTGGTCCAGCCGAATGCTGTGCCGAGGCCCGTCAGAGTCTGCTGGCTGATGACCCCGTTGTTGGTTGTCGCCGACGTGCTGATGAGGCCCGGGATCGCTTCGTCGATCAGCCCTACGAGCGCATTCATCACGTTGGGGTTGGAGGTCAGCCAGATGCCCGCGATCGAGAAACCGACCCAGATCGCCGCGAACACGGCGAACAAGGACTGGTACGACATGCCCGCCGTGCGCAGGTTGCCGTCGTTGTGCGAGAACTGGTTCCACACCCGGTAGGGCTTGAGGCCCGAGACCCACTTCCACCAGCCGTTCACGGTGGTGACCGGTTTTCGCAGTCGATCCCGCAGCGGGTCGGCCAGCACTTCCAGCCGATCCGTCAGCTCCTCGCGGTCGTGTTCCGCGTGGACCTTCAGCTTGTCGAGTTCGATGTCGCGCGCGGAAACGGATGCCTGTGCCTCGGTGTCCGCATCTGCGTGCCGGGGCACGGCACCCGTCTTTTTCGCGTTCCCCCGCGCCACGCCTTCAGCCTAGGGGCGATCGGGGGCCTGAGCGGTGCAGCCGCGACAGGGCGATCGAGGGCGCCGGCGGCGAGCGAGCCCGCCTCCGCACGCCGTGCGAGCCCAGGCTGCAAAGCCGCGATGGCCGGCCCGACCTGACGAGTTCTCGCGACCGGAGCTGCCGATCACACCAGTGGGTTCGGTGGCGCAAGAGGGCACCGACGGCATCCGGGATGCGAACGCATGCGCCAGTCGGCATAAGGTGGGAGCGTGTCGATCCAGATCTCGGGCATCGGCGTAGGTCGCGGTGTCGCCGTCGGCCCAGCGCTGCGCATGCCGGACCCGATCGGCGAGCCGCCGGACGCTGAGTCGCAGGCGGAGGCGTCCACCGAGTACCGTCGCGTCGACGAGGCGCTGAGCACCGTCACCGGTGAGCTCGTCGAGCTCGGACACAAGGCAGGCGGCGACGCGGAGGGAATCCTCGAGGCTCAGTCGCTCATGGCGCAGGACCCGGCCGTCGTCGACGACATCGCTCGGCGCATCGGCGATGGGAAGACGTCAGAGCGCGCCGTCTTCGAGGCGTACGAGGAATACGCGACAGTCCTGGAAGGACTGGGGGAGAACCCCGCTGCACGGGGCGTTGACGTGCGCGACGTCGCGCGCCGGGTCATCGCACGGCTCCGCGGTGTCGCGTTGCCGACGGTGCCGGACTCCGATGCCCCTTTCGTGCTGGTTGCCAACGATCTGGCGCCCGCCGACACCGCCACTCTCGACCTCACGAAGGTGCTCGCTGTGGTCACCCGCGACGGCAGCACCTCCTCGCACACCGCCATCCTCGCCCGCAACAAGAACCTCGTCGCCGTCGTCGGTGCGAAGGGAAGCGACGCCATCGTCAACGGCCAGACGGTGATCGTCGACGCGGAGCAGGGGATCGTGGTGGTGGATCCCACAGCGGACGCCGTCGTGGCGGCCGCAGAACGCGGCGGTCGCGTGGTCGCCCCTCAGCCTCTGACGCCCGGCACTCTGGCCGACGGCACGCGCGTGCCCCTCCTCGCCAACGTCGGATCCCCGGAGGAGGCCGCCCCCGCAGTCGCGCTCGGGGCAGAGGGCGTCGGCCTCTTCCGCACCGAGTTCCTCTACCTGGATGCCCGTAGCGCGCCGCCCATCGATCTGCAGCGCTCTCGTTACCGCGACCTGATGTCCGCATTCTCCGGTCGCAAGGTGGTCGTGCGCGTGCTGGATGCCGGCGCAGACAAGCAGCTCGCCTTCCTCGGCCACACGCACGAGGAGAATCCTGCACTGGGCCGACGCGGCATCCGTGCGCTGCGCGAACACGAAGGCGTGCTGCGCGATCAGCTCACCGCTCTCGCCGGGGCGCAGGAGGATACCGGAGCGGATCTCTGGGTGATGGCGCCGATGGTGGCAGACGTCGACGAGACCGAGTACTTCGTGTCGCTGGCGAGATCCCTTGGCCTGCGCACCGTCGGGATCACGGTCGAGGTGCCGTCCGCCGCCGTTCTGGCGGATCAGATCGCTCCGCTCTGCGACTTCGTCAGCATCGGCACGAACGACCTCACCCAGTACACGCTCGCGGCCGACCGCCAGTTGGGCTCGGTGGCTCAGTACCAGGACCCTTGGCATCCGTCCGTGCTCCGGCTCATCAAGCTGATCGGGGATGCCGCGGGCGCGTCCCGCACGCCGGTGGGTGTCTGCGGCGAGTCGGCATCCGATCCGCTCATGGCCGTCGTGCTCGTCGGGCTCGGCGCCGACGACCTCTCCATGTCACCCGGAGCACTGGCAGATGTGCGCGCCACGCTTGCACGCGTCACGCTCCAGCAGGCCAGGGAGCTGGCGGCCATGGCGCTCGTGCAGCGCAGCGCAGCGGATGCCCGCGCGGCCGTCGCGGACGCCATCGGCTGAGTGCTGAAGGGGACCGCACCGGAAGCGGCCCGGCCATAGTCTGATGGGATGGACACTCGCCGGCTTCCCCTGGACCGAATCTCGAGTGATGCGCTGGCCGCATCCGGACTGCGCTACGGCCTGGTCGACGGATCCGATCGCGACGCGCTCGCCGCATGGGACGAGGCGGACTCCCGCGGCTTCCACGACCGACGGCCCGATCCGGAGGCGATCACCGAGCACTCGCAGCATGTCGCACACCGCAGGATCACGGGTGTCTGGGACGACGGCATCCCGGATCCGCACGTTCCGGTCGCCACGGTCGCGAGCTGGGTCGGCGCGTTGAGCACTCCGGGCGGCAGCGTGCCGTCCTGGGCGATCAGCTCGGTCACGGTGGCGCCGACGCACCGCCGTCGCGGCGTCGCACGGGCACTTCTGGAGGGCGAGTTGCGCACGGCCGCGGCCGCAGGCATCCCGATGGCGTCGCTCACGGTTTCGGAGGCGACCATCTACGGGCGCTTCGGATTCGGTCCGGCAACTCTGAGCGCCGACCTGTCCGTGGAGACCAAGCGCGCCGGATGGGTGCCGGCGGCATCCGGCGACAACGGACGACTGGCGTTCGTGTCACCGCAGATCGCGTACGAGAGTTGCAGAGGACTGGTGGATCGCGCCGCCGCCGGCACGCCCGGCGACTTCGAGATCGACGACTATCACTGGGGCAGGCTCGTCGGGCACTTCGGCGATCGCGACAAGCGGTCGGCATCGATCCGCGTCGTCCGGTACGACGATGCGGCCGGTGAGCCGCAGGGCGTTGTCGCGTACCGGATGGTCGCCGACAAGACCGACTTCACCAAGCACACGGTCGAGATCGACTACATCCGCGCGGCGACGGACGATGCATACGCCGCGCTCTGGAAGTACCTGCTCGAGCTGGATCTCGTGACGAACGTGCGTTACGACGTGGCGTCGGCCGACGAGCCTGTGCTCTGGATGATCCGGGATCAGCGCGCCGCCCGGGTCGCGACGAGCGACCACCACTGGTTGCGCATCCTCGACGTGAAAGCGGCCCTCGAAGCCCGCACCTACGGTGCTCCTGGCGCATTGACACTCGGCATCGACGACCGACTCGGAACGGCGACAGGCGTGTACCGACTCGAGGTGGCCGCCGACGGCTCGGCCGAGGTGAGCACGACGGATGACGCGCCCGACCTCACGCTCGACGTCGCGTCGCTGTCCGCCCTTTACCTCGGTGCGTGGCGTGCATCGACGTTCGTGCACGCTGCGCGGCTCGTCGAGCGCACGGATGGAGCCGCGTCACGCCTCGACGCGATGTTCCGCAGTCCGGAGACCCCGCTGCTCAGCTTCTGGTACTGACGCCCGACAGCACGATGCGCCGGCGGGAACTCGTCGTTCCGGCCGGCGCATCGGAGGTGAGTCGCTTCAGCGCTCCCTCGCAAGCACAGCTCGCTCAGCGGAAAGCGCGAAGGGGGCCCACTGGGTCTCCTTCGCCTAGCGCTTTCCGCCTAGCGCTTTCCGCGCATGATCGCCTGCTTCACCTCGGCGATCGCCTGCGTGACCTGGATGCCGCGGGGGCAGGCATCCGTGCAGTTGAAGGTCGTGCGGCAGCGCCACACGCCTTCCTTGTCGTTGAGGATGTCGAGGCGCACCTGCGACGCGTCATCGCGCGAGTCGAAGATGAACCGGTGGGCGTTGACGATGGCCGCGGGGCCGAAGTACTGGCCGTCGGTCCAGAACACCGGGCAGCTGGACGTGCACGCCGCGCACAGGATGCACTTGGTCGTGTCGTCGAAGCGCGCGCGGTCCGTGACGGACTGGATGCGCTCCTTGCCCTCCGGCGGCGTCGAGCTCGCCTGAAGGAACGGCTGCACCTCGCGGTAGGAGGCGAAGAACGGCTCCATGTCGACGATCAGGTCCTTCTCAAGCGGCAGGCCCTTGATGGCCTCCACGTAGATGGGCTTCTGCACATCGAGATCCTTGATCAGGGTCTTGCACGCCAGGCGGTTGCGCCCGTTGATGCGCATGGCATCGGATCCGCACACGCCGTGCGCGCACGAGCGGCGGAACGTCAGGGATCCGTCCTGTTCCCACTTGATCTTGTGCAGTGCGTCGAGGATGCGGTCCGTCGGGTACATCTCGACGTCGTAGTCCTGCCAGTGCGGCTCGGTGTCCACGTCCGGATCGAAACGCCGGATGATCAGCGTGACGATGAACGACTTGATCTCTGCGGGGGCCTCGGATGCCGGTGCGTCAGCGACGGCGGTGGACATCAGTACTTCCTCTCCATCGGCTGGTAGCGGGTGACCACGACGGGTTTCCAGTCGAGCTTGATGTGGTCTGCCGGATTCGACGAGTGCGGGTCGCCGGTGAGGTAGGCCATGGTGTGCTTCATGTAGTTCTCGTCGTCGCGCTTCGGGAAGTCGTCGCGCATGTGGCCGCCACGGCTCTCCTTGCGGTTGCGGGCGGAGAACACGACGACCTCGGCGAGGTCGAGCAGGAATCCGAGTTCCACGGCCTCGAGCAGATCGGTGTTGAACCGCTTGCCCTTGTCCTGCACCTGCACGTTCTTGTAGCGCTCGCGCAGCTGGTGGATGGTCTCGGTGACCGCTGCGAGCGTTTCGTCGGTGCGGAACACCTGCGCGTTGCGGTCCATTTCGTCCTGCAGCTCCTTGCGGATGGCTGCGATCCGCTCGGTTCCGTCGGAGTTGCGAAGTCTCTCGAGGAGGTCGCGCACACCGGCTGCAGGGTTCTCGGGCAGCGGCACGAAGTCCGCCGTCTTCACGTACTCGACCGCGTTGCGTCCGCTGCGCTTGCCGAACACGTTGATGTCCAGCAGCGAGTTCGTGCCGAGGCGGTTGGAGCCGTGCACCGAAACGCACGCGCACTCGCCGGCCGCGTAGAGGCCGGGGACCACAGTGGTGTTGTCGCTGAGCACCTCGGCGTTGTTGTTCGTCGGGATGCCGCCCATGGCGTAGTGCGCTGTCGGCATGACCGGCACCGGCTCGACGACCGGGTCCACGCCCAGGTACGTGCGGGCGAACTCCGTGATGTCGGGCAGCTTGGTCTCCAGCACCTCGGCGCCGAGGTGCGTGCAGTCCAGCAGCACGTAGTCCTTGTTGGGACCGGCGCCGCGGCCGTCGAGCACCTCCTGCACCATGCTGCGGGCAACGATGTCGCGGGGCGCGAGGTCCTTGATGGTCGGCGCGTAGCGCTCCATGAACCGCTCGCCGGATCCGTTGCGCAGGATCGCGCCCTCGCCGCGAGCACCCTCGGTGAGCAGGATGCCGAGCCCGGCCAGTCCTGTCGGGTGGAACTGGAAGAACTCCATGTCTTCCAGCGGAAGTCGGCGGCGCCACACGATGCCGACGCCGTCACCGGTGAGGGTGTGGGCGTTGGAGGTGGTCTTGTAGATCTTGCCGAATCCGCCGGTCGCGAAGATCACGGCCTTCGACTGGAAGACGTGCAATTCGCCGGTCGCGAGCTCGTACGCGACCACGCCGGCGGGACGACGCTGGCCGTCGACATCCGTCATCAGCAGGTCGAGCACGTAGTACTCGTTGAAGAAGTTGATGCCCAGCTTGACGCAGTTCTGGAACAGCGTCTGCAGGATCATGTGGCCGGTGCGGTCGGCCGCGTAGCAGGCTCGGCGCACGGCGGCCTTGCCGTGGTCGCGGGTGTGGCCGCCGAAGCGGCGCTGGTCGATCTTGCCGTCCGGCGTGCGGTTGAACGGCAGGCCCATGTTCTCCAGGTCGATGACGGCGTCGATCGCCTCCTTCGCGAGGATCTCCGCCGCGTCCTGGTCGACCAGGTAGTCACCGCCCTTGACGGTGTCGTAGGTGTGCCACTCCCAGTTGTCTTCCTCCACGTTCGAGAGGGCGGCGGCCATGCCGCCCTGCGCTGCACCGGTGTGCGAGCGGGTGGGGTAGAGCTTGGAGATGACGGCGGTCTTGGCGTGCGGCCCCGCCTCGATGGCGGCGCGCATGCCACCGCCCCCCGCGCCGACGATGACGATGTCGAACTGGTGGTAGTGCACGCCGTCGATCACGGCTCCGTCTGCGATCTGTTCAGTCACGTGGATGTCCGTAGCTTTCGGTTCGTTTCAGTAGTGCTGACGCTCGGTGGTGCCCTCGCCGCAGCGGGTCACTTGGTGATGGTGGAGCAGAACTGCGGCAGCAGATGGGCCGGAGCGCCGCTCGGGCACGGGTCGAAGAAGGTGACCGTGTAGGTGCCCAGCAGGATCAGCACGACAACCGCCGCAAGGATCAGCACCTTCAGCGTCACGTTCACCGTGCGGTTGTGCGCGTAGTCGTTGACGATCGTGCGCATGCCGTTTCCACCGTGGATGAGAGCCAGCCACAGCATCAGGCCGTCCCAGACCCGCCAGAAGGGATCCGCCCACTTTCCGGCCACGAATCCGAAGTCCACGGCCTTGATGCCCTCGCCGAGAACGAGGTTCACGATGAGGTGGCCGAAGATCAGCACAACGAGGAGCACGCCGGAGGCGCGCATGTAGATCCAGCCCCACTTCTCCCAGTTCGTGCCCTTCGAACGGGCGGGACGGGTTGGCGTGCGGGGCGCCTCGATGGTGGTCACGAGGCGGTCCCTTCGCTGAAGACGTTCATGAGGTGGATCGGGGCGAAGCCGAGCATCAGCACGACCCATACGACGATCACGGTCCAGAACATCAACTTCTGGTACTTGGCGCCCTTGCTCCAGAAGTCGATCAGGATGATGCGGATGCCGTTCAGCGCGTGGAACGCGATGGCCGCGACGAGCGCCGTCTCACCCAGACCCATGATCGGGTTCTTGTAGGTGCCGATCACCGCGTTGTACGCCTCGGGGCTGATGCCCAGCACGACGGAGTCCAGGATGTGGACGAGCAGGAAGAAGAAGATGGCCACGCCGGTGATGCGATGCAGCACCCACGACCACATGCCTTCCCGACCCCGATACAGCGTTCCCCCGGGCCGATTCTTGGTCGGCTCGAGAGTGTCTGCCGTTTCTGCTGGCACGGACAACCCTCCCTGGTGTGTACTCGCGGGCGCGCCGATGCAGCGTTGGAAGCATGCGGATTCGGCGCGTACCCAGTTTACGTCCCGCTCCCGGCGGTCGCTGCTAAGGCCACCCTAACTGTCTCGACGTCGAGATATTTCCGCCGCTGCGCCCTCTCCTGTCGTTCAGGTCGCGATGGTCGCCCATTCTGGCGGCTGATAAGGGCCACCATCGCGACTTGAACGGTCGGCTGCCCGGCTGGTCGGCCAGCCGATCGGAGGCGGAGGTCAGCGGGTGAGGGCCGCGCGCACGCGGCGCACGAGCTCGACGGGGTGAGCGAGCAGCGGGGCCGTGACCTCGATCACGACCCAGCCGGCAGCACGGAGCGCTGCGAGTCGTTCAACATCGCGTGCCCAGGATGCCCCGTGCAGCATCCCGAGATACTCCACGATCACATGCTGTTCGCGGTAGAGCATGTCGACACAGCCCGGGAAGGCTCCCTTCGAGTCGAAGAGGTCGACGTTCAACTCGGGTTCAGGCAGCCCGCCCTGCACGAGTAGATACCGCAGCGCCGACTCTCTCGGGGACCAAGAGTCTTCACGGATGTGCGCCAGCGCCTCACGCAGATTCGGAGCACCGATTCGCCTGCCCGCGTCGAGTGCCCGCCGTAGCTGGTCGATGCTCGCCAGCGGAGGTCGCCCCGCGCTCCGCCTCCCAACGCCGGCGCGCCATCGTCGGGCGAAGTAGTCGCCAAGAGCGATCAGATCCGACAGCGGCAACATTCCCAGGCTGGCCCATGTCGAGGCGGCCGACGAGACAGGCATCCCTTTCACTTGGCGAACAACCGTCATCGATGGCTGCGCTCGGTGGTGGACGATTCCGCTGGTTCGCGGGATTGCACCACGGCCGAGAACGCTCACGTGCAGGTCGAGCTGATCGAGCTCTTCGACGACGCCGGCGTCGTCGAAGAGCAACGGAAGCGGGGCGCCGTACAACGCCGCAGCGGTTTCGTGACTGAAGAAGTGCGTGGGACGCAGGAGAGGGGCGTACTGCCGTGCCCGGGTGACACGGTGCATGCGTTGCCGCTCGAAAGGATCCGTCGGCTGGGCTGCAGCGGACTGCTGCCACGAAGCCAGACTCCGTGCGCCGTAGAACGGACGCGCCAGGTCCTCACTACGAATCCGCTTCCGTGAGACCCCGGCCGCCATGGCCTGTCCGGCGCTGAACTCCGTGCCGAGGTGCAGGGGCAGTGGGTCGTGGCTTCTCACCAGCCCACACTGGCCGCCGCTGTCCTCGTTTGCCGTATTTGTCCACAGCATCCTTCTGTTCAGGTCGCGATGGTGGCCATCATCAGCACGTATAAGGGCCACCATCGCGACCTAGACCCGGTGGACAGGCTGCAGGATCGAGGTGCGACGATGCATGCTCGAGGCATGACGCGTGCGGATGTCTCCATCGGTGTTGCAGGACTCCTCGGAGCGGATGCCGTCGGCCGGCTCGCTCCCGTGATCGAGCAGTGCGGCTTCCGATCCCTCTGGGTCAACGACACTCCGGGAGGGGACTCGCTCGCCGCACTCGCGGCGGCAGCGGATGCCACCACCCGGCTCGGTCTCGCGACCGGCGTCATCCCGGTCGATCGGCGCCGCGGCTCCGAGATCGTGGATGCCGTGCAGCGGATGCAGTTGCCTGAGCACAGACTGGTGCTCGGCGTCGGATCCGGTGGCGCCCGCAAGGGCGCACTCGCACTCGTCGGAGAGGCCGTCGACACTCTGCACGAGGAGACCTCGGCGCGGATCCTCACCGGTGCCCTCGGACCGAAGATGCGCGAGCTCGGCGCACGCGAGGCGGACGGCGTGCTGCTCAGCTGGCTCACGCCCGAGGTCGCGGCGGAGCAGGCGGAATCCGCGCACGCCGTGGCATCCGATGCGCACGTCGCCCTGTATGTGCGCACCGCCGTCGATCCGTCGGGCGTCGCCCGGCTCCGCGAGGAGGCCCGGCGCTACAGCGGGTATCCGGCCTACGCTGCGAACTTCGCGCGGCTGGGAGTCGAGGCGACCGACACCGTGCTCGAGCCGGAGACCTTCGTGGGTCGGATCGCGGAGTACCGCCGGGCGGTGGACGAGGTCGTGCTGCGCGTGATGACGTCGGGCGACACCGTCGAGGAGCACGAGCGGTTCATCCTGCGGGCGGCCGAACTGCTCGCCGACTGAGCCCCGCTCACCGCGGTCGGAGTCGTATGTCAGTGCCGGTGCCGGTGCCGGTGCCGGAGGGCGCTACAGCCAGTGCCGCTTCTTGAACACGAGATAGAGCGCCCCGCCGAGCAGCACCATGAGGCCGATCGCCATCGGGTAGCCCCACACCCAGCTCAGCTCGGGCATGACGTGGAAGTTCATGCCGTAGATCCCGGCGATCAGGGTCGGTGTGAAGAGGATCGCCGCCCATGACGAGATCTTCTTGACGTCCTCGCCCTGTCGGTAGGTCGTCTCGGCGAGACTCGTCATCCGGATGTTCTGCCGCTCGCTGACCAGCGTGGCGTTCACGGTGAGGATGTCGCGCAGCATCCGCTTGAAGTCGTCGACGCGCTCGTTCACCTGCGTGAGGTGGTCGGCGACGTCGCGCAGGTTGCGTTGCAACTCCTGGGTCACGCCGTACTTCTCGCTGCCCAGCTCGAGTGACTCCATCACAGCCGTGAGCGGATGCGTCGCCCTCTGGAAGTCGATCACCTCGGTGGAGAGGTCGTAGATGCGACGCGAGACGTTCGCATCGCCGTCGAACACCTGGGTCTCGATCTCGTCGATGTCGTTGGCGAGACCGGCGACGACAGGGGCGTACCCGTCGACGATCGCATCGATGATGGCGTACAGGATGCTCTGGGTCCCCAGCGCGAGCAGCTCGCGATCGTGCTCCATCCGGGTGCGCACCTGCGAGAGGTCTGGCGACTCGCTGTGCCGGACCGTGATCACGAAGTTCGGACCGACGAACACGTGGACTTCGCCGAACGACACCTCTTCAGGCACGTCCAGGTAGTTGGCGGCACGGAGCACGACGAACAGCACGTCGTCGTAACGCTCCAGTTTGGGTCGCTGATGCGCCGCGATCGCGTCCTCGATGGCGAGCTCGTGCAGGTCGAACTCCCTGGCGAGGGAGTGCAGCTCCGCCTCGCTCGGACGGTACAGCCCGATCCACGCGACACCGCCCTGTGTCTCGTGGAGGGCGCGATACGTCTCGGCGAGAGTGGTCGGGGAGGAGATGCGGCGTCCGTCGGCGTAGACGGCCGCATCCACGATCGTGCTGCGTGTCGGGCCGTCCGCCACCGGGACCGGAGCGGTTCCGGGAGCTGTGGCGACCCCGCGTGATCGTTGCATGAACGGGATCGGAATGACGCGTCGTCTGCGTTCGGCCATGGGTTCGCCTCCGTTCGAGAGCGGGATTCCACGGGACGGAAGACGTCCCGACACACCTTAAGCCCCTGCAGCTGTGCGGATCCGACGCCGGGCCAGCGTCCGACCCCTTGGGATCGAGCGCCGTCAGCGCGGGAAGGCGTCGATCCGCCGCATGCATCCGACGGAAATCGCGGTCGATCTCAGAGTTCGAGCGCCCGCTGCAGCCGTAGTCCAGCGGCCGCGCGGTGCGCGATGGCGGTCTCGTAGTGCTCGAGCAACAGGTCGCAGAGATCCGTCCACGACGATCTCAGCACTGCTCGCCGCCCGGATTCGCCCATGCGCCAGCGCAGCGAGCCGTCGTCCACGAGGGTCTGAACGGCATCTCGCAGCTGTCGATCCGTGTCGACCAGGAATCCGTCGACGCCGTGCCTCACGAGATCCACGGGTCCTCCGGCGTTCGGCGCGATCACAGGGATGCCCGTTGCATGCGCCTCCTGCACCGTCTGCCCGAACGTCTCCTCGGTGCCGGTGTGCACGAACACGTCCATCGCGGCATAAGCAGCGCCCAGCTCTGAACCGCCACGGCGGCCCAGCCACGAGACCGGCATCCTTCGCAGCGCGCGCCGCGCCGTCACCTCGCCTGGGCCGTCGCCGACGATGGCGATGCGGATGCCGTCCATTCCGCGCAGCGCGGACAGCCGCTCCACCTGCTTCTCCGGTGCGATCCGGCCGACGTACCCGACGACGACCTCGCCGTCGGGGGAGAGCTTCTCGCGCAGCGCGACGGTGTCCGCGCGGGATCGGTTGTTGGGGTGGTACCTCACCAGATCCACGCCTCGGCCCCAGCGCCGCACGCGAACGATCCCCGCCGTGGCGAGATCGTGCGCGGATGCCGTCGATGGTGCGAGCGTGAGGTCTGCGCCGTTGTGCACCCACCTCACATAGCGCCAGGCCAGGTTCGTCGTGAGGCCCAGCCTGTTGCGCTTGGCGTACCCGGCGACATCCGTCTGATAGATCGCCACCGTTGCCACTCCCAGCCGCCCGGCGGCCGCGATGGCCTGCGCCCCGAGCAGGAAGGGGGATGCCGCGTGGAGCACGTCGGGCGCGAAATCGGCCAGCACGTGCTGCACCTGCGCGCTCGGCATGCCGAGCGGGAACTGGCGGTAAGCGATGGACGGCACGGCGTGCACCCGGAAGCCGGCGTACTCGGAGGGGGCGTCTGGGCCGGGGCAGATCACCGTCGCCTCGTGGCCTCGTGCCTTCAGCTCGTCGAGCACTCGGCAGACGCTCGTTGTCACGCCGTTGACAGTCGGCAGGAAACTCTCGCTCACGATGGCGACCCGCATGCTCCACACGGTAGGAATCCGCCGTGGCTGCCGAGTGAACCCTGCCTGAACCTGGCCGGTCGTCCTTCGGAAGGATCGGCGGATGCGACGCCCGACTCGACCTATCCTGAGGGCATGAGCGCTTTGCCACTCGACGACTTCTACTGCGTCATCCCCGCCGGCGGGGTCGGATCACGGCTCTGGCCGCTGTCCCGGGCGGATGCGCCGAAGTTCCTGCACGATCTCACCGGATCGGGATCGACCTTGCTGCGCGCGACGTGGGATCGACTGGCCCCACTGGCCGGCGCGCAGCGCGTGATGGTGGTCACAGGACGGGCGCATCGCGCTGCAGTCGAGGCGCAGATCCCGGCGCTCGCCGACCACAATGTCGTTCTGGAAAGCGAGCCGCGCGACTCAACGGCCGCCATCGGCCTCGCTGCGGCGATCCTCGAGCGTCGGGAGCCCGGCGTGATCATCGGATCCTTCGCTGCGGACCACGTGATCGGCAACGAGCCCCTGTTCCGGGCGGCTGTCATCGAGGCGGTCACCGCCGCGCGCGCCGGCTACATCACCACGATCGGCATCACGCCGACCGAGCCCGCCATCGGGTTCGGCTACATCCACGTGGGCGACCCGCTGGGAATCGATGGCGCGAAGTCGGCGCGCAAGGTGCTCTCCTTCGTGGAGAAGCCGAACCTGAAGACCGCGACGAAGTATCTGGCGAGCGGCGACTACCTGTGGAACGCGAGCATGTTCATCGCCAAGGCGTCTGTGCTGCTCGAAGAGATCGGGAAGTCGGAGCCCGAGCTGCTGGCCGGCCTCCTGGAGCTCGCGGAGGCGTGGGACGACCCGGCCACCCGCGGTCCCGTCGTCGATCGGATCTGGCCCGGCATCAAGAAGGTCGCCATCGACTACTCCGTCGCTGAGCCGGCCGCGGCGGCCGACAAGCTCGCGGTCATCCCCGGCCACTTCAGCTGGGACGACATCGGCGATTTCGCCTCCCTCGCCAAGCTCAACAGCGGGGGACGGGCGACCGATCTCGCCATCTTGGGCGAGCACGCCCGCGTGCTGTCGGATGCCTCGAGCGGCATCGTAGTCAGTCAGACCGGCCGCGTGATCAGCCTGATCGGCATCAAGAACGTCGTCGTGGTCGACACCCCGGATGCCCTGCTCGTCACGACGAGCGAGAACGCGCAACGGGTGAAGTCCGTCGTGGAAGCACTCAGGCTGACGGGTTCGACCGAGGTCCTCTGACCGCTGCGCATCTGCTGATTGCAGGCGGATCGCTCTGCACTTTTGAGCAGCCCTCTATCCCAGAATGCTCAAAAGAAACAAGATGATAACGGCGACGTTAAGAAGTCCATACCGCAATCAGAGGCATTCGTAACGTTGGGTAACGTCGCACCACGACGACTCGCGCGTTCGCGCAGATCTTCTTCACCACGGAGGACAACGTGACATTCAAAGTTCGCAAGGTTGCGCTCGCGGGACTCGCCGCAGCGAGTGCGCTCGCCCTGCTCGCCGGCTGCGGCCAGGCTCCGTCCGACAACGGATCGACCACCAAAGCAGCGTCGAAGTTCCTGCCATGCATGGTCTCCGACAACGGCGGATTCAACGACCACTCGTTCAACCAGCTCGGTTATGAAGGCCTCGTCGCCAGCGCCAAGAAGCTCGGTACCACGTACAAGACCGCCGAGTCGAAGACCGCGAGCGACTACGCGCCGAACATCAACAGCATGGTCGATCAGAACTGCAACCTGATCATCACGGTCGGCTTCAACCTGTCTGACGCCACCAAGAAGGCCGCGAGCGCGAACTCGAGCACGAACTTCGCGATCATCGACGATAACGAGTTCACTGCGCCGAATGTGAAATCGATCATCTTCGACACCGCGCAGGCTGCATTCCTCGGCGGCTACGCAGCTGCCAGCTTCTCCAAGACCGGCGTCGTCGGCACGTTCGGAGGCATGCAGATTCCGACCGTGACCATCTTCATGGATGGTTTCGTCGACGGCGTGAAGTACTTCAACCAACAGAAGGGCAAGAACGTCCAGGTCGTCGGCTGGGATGTCGACAGCCAGAAGGGCTCCTTCACCGGCGGGTTCGACGCCAACGACACCGCCAAGCAGGTGGCGCAGGGCATCATCGACCAGAACGCCGACGTCATCATGCCCGTCGGCGGCCCGATCTACCAGTCGGCGGCGCAGGCGATCGACGAGGCGAACAGCTCCGGCAAGAGCATCTCGATGATCGGCGTGGACGCGGATGTCTACAACACCGACAAGACCGTGCGGCCGATCCTTCTCACCTCGGTCATGAAGGGCATCAAGCCGTCGACCTCTGCGGTCATCGAGCAGTCCGCCGCTGGCAAGTTCTCCAACTCTCCGTACGTCGGAACGCTGAAGAACGACGGTGTCGGCCTCGCCCCGTTCCACGACTTCTCGTCGAAGGTCGACTCCAACCTGAAGTCCGAGCTCGACACGATCAAGTCGGGCATCATCGACGGATCCATCAAGGTCACGTCACCGGCATCGCCGAAGTCCTGATCCAGATCGTTCGCTGATCGGGTCGGGAGGTCGTCTCCTCACGGAGATGGCCTCCCGACTTTGCGTGCGGTCGCCCATGAGAGACCCCACTGCTCCACTCCCGGACGGGCCGTAGCCCTCTCCGAGTCCGCCCGAATCGTCCGCGATGCAGCAGACGGCGAAAGGTAGATTGACCCCTATGAAGCTCGAACTTCGCGGCATCACCAAGCGATTCGGCTCCCTCACCGCGAATGATCGCATCTCGCTCATCGTCGAGCAGGGAGAGATCCACTGCATCCTCGGTGAGAACGGTGCCGGCAAGTCCACCCTGATGAACGTGCTCTACGGGCTGCTCGAGGCGGACGAGGGCGAGATTCTGCTCGATGACGTCGTTCAGCACTTCTCCGGACCCGGCGACGCAATGAAGTCGGGCATCGGAATGGTGCACCAGCACTTCATGCTGATCCCGGTGTTCACGGTGGCGGAGAACGTCATGCTCGGTAATGAAGACACCGGATTCGCCGGATTCCTCAACCACGGCGAAGCACGAAAGCGTGTGCGCGAGATCTCGGCACGGTTCGGATTCGACGTCGATCCCGATGCGCTCATCGAGAATCTGCCAGTCGGTGTGCAGCAGCGGGTGGAGATCATCAAGGCGCTGTCTCGCGACGCCAAGGTGCTCGTCTTCGACGAGCCGACAGCCGTGCTCACGCCGCAGGAAACCGACGAGCTCATGGCGATCATGAAACAGCTGCGCGATGCCGGTACAGCGATCGTGTTCATCACGCACAAGCTGCGCGAGGTGCGCGAGGTGGCCGACCGTATCACGGTGATGCGGCTCGGCAAGGTGGTTGGTGAGGCATCCCCGACCGCGAGCAATGCCGAGCTGGCTTCCCTCATGGTGGGTCGCTCCGTCGAGCTCACCGTGCAGAAAGAACCTGCGACGCCCGGTGAGCCGGCGCTGCAGGTACGCGGGCTCACAGTGATCGACCACATCGGGCAGCTCATCGTCAACGACGTCGACTTCGACGTCAGAGCCGGCGAGATCCTCGCGATCGCGGGCGTTCAAGGGAACGGCCAGACCGAATTGACCGAGGCGCTCCTCGGTCTGCAGGACCACGTCGAGGGTGAGATCGTGCTCGATGGCAAGAAGCTGAGCGGCCTCGGGGTCCGCAAGGTTCTGGATGCCGGAGTCGGCTTCATCCCCGAGGACCGCAATGAAGACGGTCTGGTCGGAGGATTCTCGATCGCGGAGAATCTCATGCTCGATCGCTCGGACACGGCTCCGTTCGTCAGAGGTGGCAGTCTGCAGCTGAACTACCGCGCGACGTTCGCCGCCGAGAAGGTCCGCGAATTCGACGTGCGCACGCAGAGCATCGACAGTCAGGTGGGCACACTCTCCGGCGGCAACCAGCAGAAGGTGGTGCTCGCGCGCGAGCTGAGCCGCGACCTTCGTCTTCTGGTGGCGGCGCAGCCGACCCGCGGTCTCGATGTCGGATCGATCGAGTTCGTGCACAAGCGCATCGTCGCGGCCCGCGACTCGGGCATCCCGGTGGTCGTCGTCTCGACGGAGCTCGATGAGGTGGACGCCCTCGCCGACCGCATCGCGGTGATGTACCGCGGAGGCATCGTGGGTATCGTCCCCGCCGGAACGGACCGCGAGACCCTCGGCATCATGATGGCTGGCGAGAATCCGGATGCGCCTCACGAGCCCCCGCCCGCCGACCACGAAGCCGGAGCCGACTCGAGAGGAGAGGCCGCGTGAGCGACCAAGCGGCCGGCGGGAAGGCCCCTGAAGATGTGACTGACTCACCCGCTACTCCGGCCGCGGCCGATGCTTCGTTCGATATCGCGGGCGAAGCGGATGTTGCCGGCGAAGCGGATGTCGCGCTCGAGACGGGCACGCAGGTCGCCCCCGACGAGCCGGAACCGAACCGCTGGAACGAGGCACTGCGGCAGATCGCCGGCGGAAGTGTCGTCATCTCGATCCTCGCCGTGGTGCTCGCGCTCGTCGTCGGCGCGATCCTCATCGCTGTGACGGATCCGAGCGTGCAGAAGGCCGCCGGGTACTTCTTCGCCCGTCCCGGTGACACGTTCCAGGCGATCTGGAACGTGGTCTCCGGCGCATACAGTTCTCTGTTCCAGGGCGCGATCTACAACTTCGGCCGCCCGACCTTCCTCACTGGCATTCGTCCCTTCATGGACACCTTGACGTACGCGACGCCGCTGATCGTGGCCGGTCTCGGTGTTGGTCTCGGCTTCCGCACCGGCATCTTCAACATCGGCGGTCAGGGCCAGATGCTGATCGCCGCGGCATTCTGCGGCTGGATCGGCTGGTCGTTCGACCTGCCACCGGTGCTGCACCTGGTCGTCGCGATCGTTGCAGGGTTCGTCGGCGGAGCGCTCTGGGCCGGCATCGCCGGCGTGCTCAAGGCGAGGACCGGCGCGCACGAGGTGATCGTCACCATCATGCTCAACTGGATCGCCTTCTACCTCATCTCCTACCTGCTGCGTACGCCGGGGGCGCTGCAGCAGCACGGCACGAACAACCCGAAGTCGCCGGCGATCCTCCCGAACGCGATCCTCCCACCGCTGTTCGGACCGCAGTACCAGCTGCACTGGGGATTCGTGATCGCCGTCGTCGCGACGATCGCCGTGTGGTGGCTGCTGGAGCGATCGAGCCTCGGCTTCAAGTTCCGGGCGGTCGGTGAGAACCCGCACGCCGCGCGGGTCGCCGGCATCAGCGTGAATTCCGCCATCGTGTGGTCCATGGTCATCGGTGGTGGGCTCGTGGGCCTCGCCGCCGTCGATCAGGTGCTCGGGACGACGACCGGCGGGTTCGGCTCGTCGATCGACGCTGGCATCGGATTCGACGCCATCACCGTGGCGCTGCTCGGCCGCTCGCGTCCGCTCGGCATCTTCGTCGCCGGCGTGCTGTTCGGTGCGTTCAAAGCCGGCGGATTCCTCATGCAGGCGGCCAACAGCATCCCGATCGACATCGTGCTCGTTGTGCAGTCGCTCATCGTCCTGTTCATCGCAGCGCCGCCGCTGGTGCGAGCGATCTTCCGTCTGCCGACCCCCGGCAAGCGTCCGCCCTCGAAGAAGTCGCCGGCCACGCCGGCATCCGTGGCCCCGAAGGAGGTGGCAGCCAAGTGACGACCACCATCGACCACACGATTCCGGATGCCTCGCCGATCGTCCTCGAGAAGACCGTCGTTCGCAGCTATAAGACGCCGATCATCCTCACGGTCGTCGCCGCGCTGTCGATTGTCCTCTTTGTGATTTTCCGCCGTGGCGGAGACACCACGTTCACATTCGCTGGCGGACGCATCGCGCCCAGCCTTCCGCAACTGGTCGTACCCACCACCGCGACGTGCGTGGTCCTGACGATCGTGCTCGTGGTCATGGCTGGTCTCAGCTGGTGGCTGACGGCGCGCTTCGCGAGGGTTCCACTCTGGTACTCCTCGGTCTTCTCTTTCCTCTTCGTCGTCACGTTTCTCACCTGGGCTGCCGGCGCGAACTCGCGGCCTCTGCCGATCACCAGCCTGCTGCTCGGAACGGTGAGCCTCAGCGTGCCGTACATCTTCGGCGCACTGGGCGGTGTGATCTCCGAGCGCAGCGGCGTGGTCAACATCGCGATCGAGGGTCAGCTGCTGGCCGGTGCCTTCCTCGCCGCCGTCGTCGCGAGCATGACGGGATCGGTGTGGCTGGGACTGCTGGCGGCACTGATCGCCGGTGTGCTTGTCTCGTTCGTGCTGGCGGCATTCGCCATCAAGTACTACGTCGACCAGGTGATCGTCGGCGTTGTGATCAATGTGCTGGTACTCGGGCTGACCAACTTCCTGTACAGCCAGGTGCTGTCCAAGGATGCGAGCTTCCTCAACGAGCCGCCATTGCTGCCCGCGGTGCCCATCCCCGGGCTCAGCGCCATCCCTGTCATCGGGCCCGTTCTCTTCGACCAGTCGATCATCGTGTATCTGATGTACATCGCTGTGGCCGCTGTCTACATCGGGCTGTTCCACACGAGATGGGGACTGCGTCTGCGATCGGTGGGCGAGCATCCGCAGGCGGCGGACACGGTAGGCATCAACGTGACGGGAACCCGCTTCTGGAACGTCTCGCTGGCGGGCGCCATCGTCGGCCTCGGCGGCGCGTACTTCACGCTCGGATCGGTCGGATCGTTCACCGAGGACATGACGGGCGGTCAGGGCTATATCGCCCTCGCCGCGGTCATCTTCGGCCGGTGGGATCCGATCAGGGCCACACTTGCCGCCCTTCTCTTCGGCTTCGCCAGCAACCTGCAGTACACGCTCGCGGCGGTCGGATCCCCTGTGCCCAGCGAGTTCCTGCTGATGCTGCCGTATGTCGTGACGATCCTGGCCGTCGCCGGCTTCGTGGGATACGTACGCGGGCCCGCGGCATCTGGAAAGCCCTACATCAAGTCGTGATCCGTGTGCAGTGAAACGGGTGGCGGCCGGACGACGAACCATGACCACAACACGTACCGAGTGACTGCAGCCGAGTGACCGGCACCGAGTGACCGAAACCGAGTGACGACAAGATGAGCGACGATACGGCGACCTTCTCCGGCGATGTCGACTGGGGTGCGCTTCGCACCCAGGCCGAGGAAGCGATGAGGCGGGCGTACGTCCCGTACTCGCACTACCCGGTCGGTGCGGCTGCACTCGCAACGGATGGCCGCATCGTCTCGGGCTGCAACGTGGAGAACGCGAGCTACGGCCTCACCCTCTGCGCCGAGTGCTCGCTCGTCTCCGACCTGCACATGTCGGGCGGCGGCCAACTCGTCGCGTTCGTTTGCGTGAACGGCGATGGCGACGTCATCATGCCGTGCGGGCGATGCCGTCAACTGCTCTACGAGCACTCAGTCTCGGGGATGCTGCTCGAGACCGTGTCCGGCATCCGCACGATCGACGAGGTCATCCCTGATGCCTTCGGTCCCAGAGACCTGGAGGCCTTCAGTGGCTGAATGGTTCGACGCAGCGCGCTGGAGCTGGGAGCAGAGGGCCGGTGGGCCTCTGCCGCGACGCCAGCGCCTCGGCGGCTATGCCGACGAGGAAGGAAGCCGGACTGATGGCTGAACGATTCGACGCAGTCGACGTCATTCGCGCGAAGCGCGACCACGGGGAGCTGTCCACGCCGGAGATCGACTGGCTGGTCGATGCCTACACGCGCGGATACGTCGCCGACGAGCAGATGTCCGCGTGGGCGATGGCGGTGCTCCTGAACGGCATGTCACGGCGCGAGATCCGGGACCTGACGCTCGCGATGATCGCCAGCGGCGAGCGGATGAGCTTCGCCTCCCTCGGCAAGCCGACGGTCGACAAGCACTCGACGGGTGGCGTCGGCGACAAGATCACGCTGCCGCTCGTGCCGCTCGTCGCGTCCTTCGGGGTCGCCGTGCCGCAGCTGTCAGGGCGCGGCCTCGGTCACACCGGCGGCACGCTCGACAAGCTGGAGAGCATCTCCGGCTGGCGCGCATCCCTGACTGCAGACGAGCTCTTCGCGCAGCTTCGCGATGTCGGTGGCGCGATCTGCGCCGCCGGGCCAGGCCTGGCACCCGCGGACAAGAAGCTCTACGCGCTGCGCGACATCACCGGAACGGTCGAGGCCATTCCGCTCATCGCGTCGTCCATCATGAGCAAGAAGATCGCGGAGGGGACGAGCGCGCTCGTGCTCGACGTGAAGTTCGGTTCTGGCGCCTTCATGCGCGATCTCGACAAGGCGCGCGAGCTCGCGCGCACCATGGTGGATCTCGGGCAGGATGCCGGGGTCGCCACCTCCGCGCTGCTCACCGACATGAATGCACCACTCGGCCGTGCGATCGGCAACGCGAACGAGGTGCGGGAGTCCGTCGAGGTGCTCGCCGGCGGGGGACCTGCGGACATCGTGGAACTCACGGTGGCGCTCGCTCGCGAGATGCTGCGCCTTGTCGGGCAACCGGATGCGGACGTCGAGGAGGCGCTGCGCTCCGGCCGTGCCATGGACAGCTGGCGCTCGCTGATCCGCGCGCAGGACGGCGATCCTGATGCCCCGCTCCCGCACCCGCGCGAGACCCACACGGTGACGGCACCGCGTTCCGGCGTGGTGTCCCGACAGGATGCCCTGGCGTTCGGCGTCGCCGCATGGCGGCTCGGGGCCGGAAGGGCGCGGCAGCAGGATCCGGTGCTGCACGCGGCCGGGATCGACCTGCACGCCAAGGTGGGCGAGTCCGTCGCTGAGGGCGATCCGCTCTTCACCTTGTCGACGGATGACCCGGTGCGGTTCGAGCGTGCCCTCGATTCCCTCGTCGGCGCCTGGGACATCGCAGATGCAGCTCCGCCGCGGGCCGGCCTCGTCGTCGAGCGCATCGGCTGACCGTCGCCGTCAACGAGCGACCGATCGCCAAGATTCGCTAAGAGGGGCAGCGGCGCGCGGCACTCGCCGCAGATAACCTTGAGCAATGAGCGCAGAGTCGTCTGGCCCCACGGAGCCTCCCAGTACCACCGCCCACCTCGTCGACGGAGTCGACGTCCGCGTCCTTCCCAAGGTGTCGCTGCACGACCACCTGGACGGCGGACTCCGACCGCAGACCATCATCGAGCTCGCCGACGACATCGGCCTCGACCTGCCTGAGACGAATGCCGACGCGCTCGGCGACTGGTTCTCCACGCAGGCGAACTCCGGATCCCTCGTCGAGTACCTCAAGACGTTCGATGTGACCACCGCCGTCATGCAGACCAGGGACGGCCTGGCGCGCATCGCACGGGAGTTCGTGCTCGACCTCGCCGCGGACGGCGTCGTGTACGGCGAGATCCGCTGGGCGCCCGAGCAGCACCTCGGCAGAGGACTCTCACTCGACCAGGCCGTCGATGCGGTGCAGAGCGGCTTGGAGCAGGGAGTGGCGGATGTGCGCGCGAACGGCGCGAGCATCCGCGTCGGCCAGCTCGTCACGGCCATGCGCCATGCGGACCGGGCACTGGAGATCGCGGAGCTCGCGGTACGGCACAGGGATGCCGGCGTCGTCGGGTTCGACATCGCCGGCGCAGAGGCCGGCTTCCCGCCGAGCAACCACCGCGTCGCGTTCGACTACCTCGCGGAGCAGTACCTCCCGACCACGGTGCATGCCGGCGAGGCGGACGGTCTGGCGAGCATCCAGGGCGCGCTGCTCGACGGACGCGCGTTGCGGCTCGGTCACGGCGTGCGGCTTGCCGAGGACATCACCATCGAGCGCCAGGACGACGAGAACATCTACGTGTCGCTCGGCCGCCTCTCGCAGTGGGTGAAGGATCGTGAGATCACGCTCGAGCTGAGTCCGTCTTCCAACCTGCAGACCGGGGCGATCGCGGCATGGGGCGACGAGCTCGTCGACCATCCGTTCGACCTGCTCTATCAGCTCGGATTCCGGGTGACGGTGAACACCGACAACCGGCTCATGAGCAGCACGACGCTGACGCGTGAACTCGGGCTGCTGTCCGAGGCGTTCGGATACGACCTCGATGACCTCGAGACCTTCCAGCTGAACGCCGCCAGGTCGACGTTCCTCCCTCTGGAGGATCGCGAAGACCTGGCAGAGGCGATCTCGGCCGGTTTCGACGCGGTCTGAGGACGCTCGTACGACGCATCAGTGTCCATGGAGGACACTTTCAGCGAGCCTTGATGAACCGGCGCGATACGCTTGTGATCATGTCGCTTCCGCCGCTGCCCGACTCTGCCATCGACCTCGGTGTGCACGCGGCGGACTGGCGCGCCGCGGTCCGGTTCGCCGGGTCGGCACTGCGTCGTTCGGGTGCGACTCGTGACAGCTACACCGAGCGGATGATCCAGGTCATCGACGAGTTCGGCGCGTACATCGTGATCGCCCCCGGACTGGCACTCGCTCACGCTCGCCCCGGTCCCGACGTCCTCGCCGATGGTCTCTCGGTCGTGACGCTCGCGACTCCGGTGTCCTTCGGGCATCCGCACAACGACCCCGTTCGTGTGGTCGTCGGGCTCGCCGTCGCGACGCCGGATGCGCACGTCAACTCGGTCGCGGAACTCGCGAACATCTTCAACGACCCAGAGTCGATCCCCGCGCTCGCCGATGCGACGAGCCCGGATGACGTCTGGCGCGTCATCGGGGCACCGAATGTGCACGACGACGCGTCGGTGAGCGCTCGATGAAGATCGTCGCCATCTGCGGGGCAGGCGTCGGCACGTCCGGCATCCTCAAGGTGAACGCGGAGCGTGTACTCGACCGACTCGGCATCTCGGCCGACGTCAGCGCGACGGATGTCGCCAGCGTCGCGACGACGGGATCTGATGCCCAGGTCATCCTGACCTCGCCCGAGCTCGTTCCGCGGATCCCGCCGACGAACGCCGACATCGTCGTCATCGACAACTACTTCGACCTCTCGGAGCTGGAGCGCAAGCTCGAGGACGCCCTCGGCTGATCCCCTCGAGCCCGCAGCCCTCTGTCGCCGATGGTGCCCGTTCCTCCACCCGAGCGTGCCCGTTCCTCCACTCGAAAGTGCGCGTTTCTCCCAGCGAGGGTGCGCGTTCCCCCGCGCGAGAGTGCCTGTTTCTCCGCGCAAGCGTGCGTTTTCCCGAGTGCGCGTCCTCAGACGCGAAAAGGCGCCATCGTGGACGGCCGGTTCAGCGACTACAGGGCGTCGGTGAGCGCGCGCATCGCGTCGGCGAGCGTCTGCACTCTGGTCTGTGCTGCGGCACGGCGGGATGGGACATCCGCTCCGTCGTCGTCGAACGCATCGATGTAGATCTTCAGCTTCGGCTCAGTGCCGCTCGGACGCACCATGATGCGGGATCCGTCGTCGAGCACGATCCTGAGCACATCGCTCGGCGGCAGGTCAGCCGACCCCGGCCGCAGGTCGTCGATCCGCATCACCCCGATGCCGCCGACCTCCGCGGGAGGGCCCGCCCGCAGCGCGGCCATGATGCGGCCGATGCGGTCGAGATCCGTGACCCGTAGGGAGATCTGGTCGGAGGCGTACGCGCCGAACCGTGCGGTGAGCTCGTCCAGCCGATCGCCGATCGAGCGCCCGTCCGCGTGCAGCTCCGTCGCCAACGTCAGGGCGACGGTCGCGGCGGAGATGCCGTCCTTGTCCCGCACGGTCTGCGGGTTGACGAGGTATCCCAGCGCCTCCTCGTACCCGTAAACCAGTCCGGGCACGCGGCTCACCCACTTGAAGCCGGTGAGGGTCTCCGCGAAGCGCAGACCGTACGCACCCGCGATCGCGCGCAAGGCGGGGGATGAGACGATGGATGCCGCGAGCACCCCGTCGCCGCCCCCCGCCTGGACGTGTTCCGCCGCGACCCATCCGAGCAGGGTCCCCACCTCGTTGCCGCTGAGCCTGCGGTAGCCGTCAGCCGTCGAAGGATCGGGGATGCCGATGGCCAGCCGGTCCGCATCCGGATCGTTCGCGATGACGAGGTCCGCGTGCTCGGCACGTGCGAGCGCGAAGGCGAGGTCGAGCGCGCCGGGCTCCTCCGGGTTCGGGAACGCGACGGTCGGGAAGTCGGGATCCGGTTCGGCCTGTTCCGGCACGGTGACCGGGGTCGGAAGGCCGGCGGTGGCGAACACCGCTCGAGCGGTCTGCCAGCCGACACCGTGCATGGCCGTATAGACGACGGTGAGGCCTGAGCGAACCGCGACGGAGGTGTCATCGCCACTCGCCGCGACGGTGCCGCGATTCACTGCGGGCCCCGCCACGGAGGCCGTCTCGGCGATGTACGCGTCGACGAGCGAGTCGTCCGCGATCTCGAACTCGTCGGAGCGAGGGAGGTCGGAGACGCGACCCCGCGCTATCCGGTCGATCTGAGCGGCGATGTCGGCATCGGCGGGCGGCACGATCTGGGAGCCCTCATCGGTGCCGCCGAGATAGACCTTGTATCCGTTGTCGCGTGCCGGATTGTGGCTTGCGGTGACCATCACGCCCGCCGACGCGTCGAGATGCCGAACAGCGAACGCCAGCACGGGAGTCGGCAGAAGCCGCGGAAGCAGGATCGCGCGCACGCCCGCGCCGGCCATCAGCTCGGCCGTGTCGCGCGCGAAGACCTGCGAGTTCTTGCGTCCGTCGTAACCGATGACGACCGACGGCGTGTCGCCGTCAACGGCGGAGGCCTGCTCGTTGAGATAGGCGGCGAGGCCTGCGGCGGCTTGGGCCACGAGCATCCGGTTCATGCGGTTCGGGCCGGCGGCGAGCTCGCCGCGCAGCCCTGCGGTGCCGAAGGAGAGTCGGGTGTCGAATCGTGAGTGGAGTTCGTCCAGCGCCCTCTGCGACCCGGCGACCGCCTCGTCGACGATGGCCTGCAGTTCGGCCCGGGTCTCGGCATCCGGATCATCGGCGATCCAGGCGCGTGCGCTGTCGAGGACGTCCACGTTCTCGCTCACAGCTCAGCCACGATACGGGCGAGAAGATCGCTGATGACGGCCTCGGCCGCGACGCCGGCGGCGATCACCTCCTGGTGGTCAAGGGGCGTCGGCGAGATGCCTGCTGCCGGGTTGGTGATGAGCGACATGCCCAGCACCTCCATGCCGGAGTGGCGTGCTGCGACGGCCTCCATGGCCGTCGACATGCCGACGATGTCGCCGCCCATGCGTCCGGCCATCCGCACCTCGGCCGGGGTCTCGTAGTTCGGACCGTGGAACTGCACGTACACGCCCTCGTCGAGGCTCGGATCCACCGTGTGCGCGATGTCCCTGAGACGCTGCGCATACAAGTCGGTGAGGTCGACGAAGGTCGCGCCCTCCAGCGGAGACACAGCCGTCAGATTGATGTGGTCGGAGATGAGCACGGGTGTGCCCGGCGCCCACTCCGGCTTGAGACCGCCGGCGCCGTTGGTGAGGATCATGATCTTCGCGCCGGTGGCGGCGGCCGTCCGCACGCTGTGCACGACCCGACGCGCGCCGAAGCCCTCGTAATAGTGGGTGCGCGCTCCGATGACCAGCGCGCGCTTGCCGGAGGGCAGGAGCACGGAGCGGATAGTCCCGACGTGTCCGACAACGCTGGGACGGCTGAATCCGTAGATGTCGGTGGCGGGGATGGATGCCGTGGTCTCGCCGATCAGATCCGCAGCCCTGCCCCATCCGCTGCCCAGCGTCAGAGCGATGTCGTGCTGCTCGACTCCGGTGCGTTCGGCGATCTGTTCCGCCGCGATCCGCGCGATCTCGAACGGATCGGCCGAGCGGTCGTCGAAGGGATTCACTGCGTCGTCGGATGCCATTGCAACAGCATATTCGCGCCTCTCGCGCTTGCTCATCCGTGGTTTCGCCGGTGCTCGTTCGCGCAGCCGCGCAGTCAGGCGTCGGCCTCGGCTGAAGGGCGAAGGGATCCATCGCCTTGGGACGCGGCCCGCACTGGCGGTCATCGAGACACGCGACGAAGCGAGGCGCTCACCGTCGGAGGCCGTGGCATCCGCGGCGGTCGGCAACGTTTGAGACAATGGACGCATGGCCTTCGAGTTCGAGCGTAAGCAGAGGATCGCTGTACTCGGAGGAGGTCCCGGCGGGTATGAGGCGGCGCTCGCCGGCGCCCAGCTCGGCGCCGAGGTGACGCTCGTCGAGCGGGGCGGGGTCGGCGGCTCAGCGGTGATGACGGATGTCGTCCCCTCCAAGACGCTGATCGCGACCGCGGATGCCACGCGATCCATCGGCGAGGCCGCAGATCTCGGTGTGCAGTTCTTCGGACGCACCGAGAGCGGCAAGCCCATCCGCCCCGAGGTCGCCGTCAACCTCTCCGCCGTCAACAAGCGCCTCCTCGGGCTCGCCCGCCAGCAGTCCGAGGACATGCGCAGCGAGCTTGTGCACGCAGGTGTGCGGATCGTCACAGGCGAGGGTCGGCTTGACGGACCGAACGCGCTGATCGTCTCCACTGCGAAGGACAAGGGCACGGACTTCGACCGCGTCGAGGCGGACACGATGGTCATCTCCGTCGGCGCGAGCCCACGGCTGCTGCCGTCGGCGATGCCGGACGGCGAGCGGATCCTCACGTGGACCCAGCTCTACGGCCTCAATTCCGTGCCTGAACACCTGATCGTTGTCGGATCCGGCGTCACAGGCGCCGAGTTCGCCAGCGCATACACGTACCTCGGTGCGAAGGTGACGCTCGTCTCCAGTCGTGACCAGGTCCTGCCAGGCGAGGATGCGGATGCGGCAGCCGTGCTCGAGAAGGTCTTCAAGCGCAATGGCATGACCGTTCTGTCGAAGTCGCGCGCCGAGTCCGTGCAGCGCACGAAGACCGGCGTCATCGCAACGCTGAGCGATGGGCGGACCGTCGAGGGATCCCACTGCCTGATGGCCGTCGGATCCATCCCCAACACGGCCGACATCGGGCTGGAGGGCGCAGGCGTGCAGCTCACCCCGAGCGGCCACGTTCGCGTGAACCGCGTCGCCCGCACGTCGATGCCGAGCATCTACGCGGCGGGGGACTGCTCGAACGTGCTGCCGCTGGCATCCGTCGCGTCCATGCAGGGGCGCACGGCCATCTTCCACGCGCTGGGCGACTCGGTGACGCCGATCGAGCTGCGGAACGTGGCATCCAACATCTTCACGTCGCCCGAGATCGCGACGGTCGGGTGGAACCAGCGCGAGATCGAAGAGGGCATCGCGCAGGGCGACATCTACAAGCTGGCGCTCAAGTCGAATCCGCGCGCCAAGATGCAGGGCATCCGTGACGGATTCGTCAAGCTCTTCGCCCGCACCGGCAGCGGCACCGTCATCGGCGGCGTCATCGTGGCGCCGCGCGCCAGCGAACTGATCCTGCCGGTCGCACTCGCCGTTGAGCACCGGCTCACCGTGGACGAGGTGGCCCGCGCGTTCTCCGTGTACCCGTCGCTCTCGAGCTCGATCACGGACGCGGCCCGCGCGATGCACATAGTGCTGTAGGACGCGCGGTGCCCCACAGCACCTGATCGGCAGCCTGCGACGTGCTGACGCGCGCCGCGCCGCTCTGTTCGACTAGACGATGTTGAGCAGCAGGTGACCGCTGGAGACCGTCGTCCCGACGGAGGCGTTGAGGTTGCTGATCGTGCCGTCCTTGTGCGCGGTGAGCGGTTGCTCCATCTTCATCGCCTCGAGCACGACCACCAGGTCGCCCTTCACCACCTGGTCGCCCTCGCCGACGGCGAGCTTCACGACGGTGGCCTGCATCGGCGCGGTGACGGAGTCGCCGGTCGCCGTGCTGACCGAGTGCGACGCCGACTTGCGCTTCGGTGCGTGTCCCATGGCGGCGGTCGAGCCTCCCGCGATGAGCAGGCGGGTCGGCAGGCTCACCTCGACGCGCTTGCCGCCGACCTCGACGATCACGCTGTGCCGTGCTTCGGCTTCGGGCTGATCGGTGCCCTCGCCGGACCACGGCTCCAGCTCGTTCACGAACTCGGTCTCGATCCAGCGCGTGTACACGCTGAACGGATGCCCGTCCTTCGGTGCGAAGGCCGCGTCGCGGACGATGGCACGGTGGAACGGAAGAACCGTGGGGAGTCCGGCGACCTCGAACTCGTCGAGGGCGCGGCGCGAGCGCTCCAGGGCTTCCTCGCGGCTCGATCCGGTGACGACGAGCTTGGCCAGCAGCGAGTCGAACGCTCCGGAGATCACGTCGCCCGACTGCACACCTGAGTCGACACGCACGCCAGGACCCGAAGCCGGCTTGAACACATGCACCGGGCCAGGCGCGGGCAGGAAGTTGCGGCCGGGATCCTCGCCGTTGATGCGGAACTCGAACGAGTGGCCGCGCGGCTGGGGATCCTCGTAGTCGAGCACGCCGCCCTCGGCGAGGCGGAACTGCTCCCGCACCAGGTCGATGCCGGTGACCTCTTCGGAGACCGGATGCTCCACCTGCAGTCGCGTGTTCACCTCGAGGAACGAGACGGTGCCGTCCTGACCGATCAGGAACTCGCACGTGCCGGCGCCGAGGTATCCGACCTCCTTGAGGATGGCCTTCGACGAGCTGTAGAGCTGGTCGCGCTGCTCGTCTGTGAGGAACGGCGCAGGTGCCTCCTCGACGAGCTTCTGGTGGCGGCGCTGGAGGGAGCAGTCGCGGGTGGAGACGACGACGACGTTGCCGTGGGCATCGGCAAGGCACTGCGTCTCGACGTGGCGCGGCTTGTCGAGGTACTTCTCGACGAAGCACTCGCCGCGGCCGAAGGCGGCGATCGCCTCGCGGGTGGCGGACTCGAACAGCTCGGCGACCTCGTCGCGTTCGCGCGCGACCTTGAGGCCGCGACCGCCACCGCCGTATGCGGCCTTGATGGCGACGGGAAGTCCGTGCACGTCGACGAATTCGAGGACCTCGTCGGCGTTCGCGACGGGATTCAGCGTGCCGGGAGCCAGCGGCGCACCGACCTTCTCCGCCACGTGGCGGGCCGACACCTTGTCGCCGAGACGCTCGATGGCGTCGGAGCCGGGACCGATCCACACCAGACCGGCGTCGATCACGGCGCGTGCGAAGTCGGCGTTCTCCGCCAGGAATCCGTAGCCGGGGTGAACTGCGTCGGCACCGGAGCGACGGCACACCGACAGGAGCTTCTCGATGGAGAGGTAGGTGTCGCCACTGGTCGCACCATCGAGGGCGAAGGCCTCGTCGGCGAGACGAGTGTGCACCGCGTCGCGGTCCTGATCCGCGTACACGGCGACGGACGCGATACCGCTGTCGCGCGCCGCTCGGATGACTCGCACGGCGATCTCGCCGCGGTTGGCAATCAGGACCTTGGAGATATGGGGCACAGTCTTCAAGCCTATTGACGCTTGTATGCCTGGTTTTGAATGGTGCGCACAAAACTGACCTTGAGCGCTTTCGGATGCCTACAACGACTGTGCCGACCCCGCGTGCTGTTCTGCTCGCTCTTGCTGCTCGTGGCCGTCGGCATCCTTCAGCTCCAGAGATCGGTCCACTCGTAGCCGAGCCGTCTGACCAGGCCGCGCAGCGTCGACAGCGAGAGGCCGACGACCGTGCTCGGATCTCCGTCGACCCGGGTGATGAACGGGCCGCCGAGGCTGTCGATCGTGAAGGCTCCCGCCACCTCGAGCGGCTCGCCCGTCGCCACATAGGCGTCGATCTCCGCGTCATCGACGTCGTCGGCGAACGTGACCGACGCGGTCGCAACCGCGCCTGCCGCTCGCGTGGCTCTGCCGCCCGTGTGGTCGATCAGCCAGTGCCCCGAGTGCAGCACGCCTGTGCGTCCACGCTGAGCATGCCAACGCTCGCGTGCGACGGATGGCTGGTGCGGTTTCCCGTAGATCACCCCGTCGATCTCGAACGCCGAGTCTCCACCGAGAATCAGACCGTCGATGGCGGCGCCGTCCACCTCAGCGCCCACGACGGCCTCCGCTTTGGCCCTGGCGAGGAGCTGGACCATGTCGGATGCTCCTAGCGGTACCCCCCGCACGTCTTCCGCTCGCGCCACGGTCGCCGGTTCATCGACGCCGGGGGAGATCGTCAGCGGCTCCACTCCCGCCGAACGAAGCAGTGCGAGGCGGGCGGGCGACGTGGAAGCGAGGTAGAGGCGCACCCGTCCCATTGTGCCCGTCCCGGCACTCTTCGTCCCGGCTCCGACCTCAGTTCACACAGGGGATCGACGACGACGACATGACTCCGCCCGTGCCGAACGTGTTCGAGGGCGCCGATCCGGAGCCGGACGACCCGGATCCGGATGAGCCGCTTCCCGAAGACCCCGACGAACCCGTGCCCGACGAGCCGGAGCCCGAACCCGACCCCGTCGATGCTGAAGGATGCGCGGTCGCGGTGGACGATGCATCCGATGCCGCGATCAGCTGCGCGGTGGTGGCACGCACCTGGTCGAGATCGACGAGGTTGACGTCCTGGCCGTCCTCGTAGCCGAAGGATGAGATCGGCAGCGTCTCGAAGCTCACTCCGCCTCCGCCGAACCGCTTGGCATCGGAGGCGAGGCTGAGCAGATCGAGGTTCGAGTCGACGGCGATGTCGTTCTTGACCGTTCCGAGCATCTTCTCCATCACGGTGAAGTCGTCGAAGAGATTCTGGTGCTGGAGCTTGTTGGCGAGCGAGATGATGAACGCCTGCTGGCGCCGCTCCCGGTCGAGGTCGGTGAGGTTGACGTCGGAGGTCGTCGTGTCACGTCGTTGGCGGACGAAGGCCACGGCTTGCGCGGCGTTGATCTCCTGGAGCCCTTTGGTGAAGTCCGCGCCGGAGTAGCTGTCGGCCGTGGCAGCGTTCAGGCACACCTGGATCGGCTGCACCGCCTCGGCAAGCTGGTAGAACGCGCCCATCGTCACCTCGACGAAGTGGTTGATCTTCACGTTCAGGAACTGCGAGACCGTGTTCACCTCCTCGACGCGAGCCGCCGAGCGGGCCTGCTGATAGGCATCAGCGTGCGAGAGGTTCGGCTGGGTGTTCACGAGGTGCGTGAGCGTGGCGTCGAGCTGATAGCCGTAGGCCTGCTTGATCTTGCCCATGGAGACGCCGTCGGGCGATCCTGGCAGGCTCACCCAGTCGTCGCGTGGAATGGAGATGCCGACCGGATGGCCGCCGCCGGCAGGGATGTGCAGCAGCATGAGCACGTTGGAGTTGTATCCGCCGTCATCCGATGTTCCGGCGTGCAGGGCGTTGTAGACATCGGCCGGCAGCGGGTTGCCGTTCTCATCGAGCCGGCTGTCGAGGCCCATCACCAGGATGTTGGTCTCTGCCGTGTTCTGCGCGGGTCCAAGGCTCGTGCGGTGGATACCGGACGACAACTGCTGGTACTGCGTGAAGACGATGATGCCCGCGCCGACCACCACCAGGACCACGGCCGCTGCGATGCCCGCGATGATGCGTCGACGCCGGAACTTCCGCTTGCGAGCAGTCGCGGGATCTGGCGGAGCGGCCGGAGGCGTCGCCGACGCGCGTCCGCGCTTCGGCTCGCGATACGGCTCCAGGAGCTCGTACGGGTCTGAGGGACGTGCAGCCGGTGACGGCGAGCGTGAGGACGACCGTCCGGCGGGCTGTCCCGAATCGGATGGCGTCCCACTCCGTCGCTGAGCCGACGGTTCAGCCGAAGGAGCAGGTCTCGATCCGTCGTTTCCCGTGTTCTGCCGCTCCCTGGCCCGGTTGATCCGGGCGATCTTCTTGGGATCGAGCGGTTTGCCGTTCTTGTAATAGGTCACGCGGTCCCCTCGCACCGTTCACGCACATCGCAGAAGTAGAAGGTACGAAGGGCGCCTGAGCGCGTGGTGGGCGACCGGTTGGTAACCGGTGAAGGGACTCGCAGGAGCGCCCGGGGCAGACGGATGCCTCGCGCGGCATATGCGGGCCGGCAGCGCTCCCCGGCAACTCCCGACCCGGGTATGGGAGCATCGAAGGATGCCTCGCCCCGCTCGCCGCCGCCCCGCATCCAGCGCCTCCGTCGATCGTTCGGGGGCCCGCACACGCCAGAGTCGTCCGCGGAACGCTGCCCCCGCGGTGGTTGCGGACCCGGTCGACCTCGAACTGGAGGTCACAGGTGTCGCGCACGGCGGAGTGTTCGTCGCACGGCACGAGGGCAGGGTCGTCTTCGTCAGCGACACGCTGCCGGGGGAGCGTGTCGTGGCGCGAGTGTCCGACACGCGGCACGACCGGTTCTGGCGCGCGGAGACGGTACGGGTGCTCGAGCCGTCCGAACACCGGCGCGAGCATGTGTGGTCGGCGGCATCCGTCGAGCGGGACCCGGCTGATCGCGCGGGAGGGGCCGAGTTCGGCCACATCGAGCTGCCGTTCCAGCGCGAGCTCAAGCACCGCGTCATCGCGGACGCGTTCAGCCGCATGGCAGGCGTCGAGGACGCGCCGATCGTGGAGCCGGCGCCCGGCGACGAGGAGCGGGACGGCATCCGCTGGCGCAGCCGCGCGAAGCTTCAGATCGACGATGCTGGCAACCTCGGTCCGTATGCCGCCCGATCCCATCGCGTGGTGCCCGTCGCGGATCTGCCGCTGGCCATCGACGCCGTCGAGCGCGCCGTTCCGCTCGGTGAGACGCAGTCCCGGCCGGGGTCGATCGACGTGACGGTCACCAGCGAGGGCTTCGTCTCGGTGATCAGACGGGATGCCACCGGCTCGACGCATCAGCCGCCGCGGATCATCCACGAGCGCGTCGGTGACCGCCGGTTCGCGCTGGCCGCGACCGGATTCTGGCAGGTGCACCGCAAGGCCCCAGAGGTGTTGACCGCAGCAGTGCAGGATGCCGTGGACGACTCGCTCTTCGACCCGCGGGCGTACAACCTCGACCTGTACGGAGGCGTCGGCCTGCTGGCAGCGGCCATCGGAGACCGCTTCGGACCCACGACCAGGATCACGAGCGTCGAATCGGACGAGCACACCACCGATCACGCCGCCGCCAACCTCGCCGACTGGCTCGGTGCGCAGACCGTGACGGCGCGCGTTGAGGACTATCTGCGGGAGCTGAGCACGCGGTCGACGGCCGGTGAGCGGGCTCGCCTGGCCGCGGCCACGGTCGTGCTCGACCCGCCTCGGAGCGGGGCCGGCCGCGAGGTGATCGAGAAGCTGACCGAGCTCCGCCCGGGCCAGCTCGTGTATGTCGCGTGCGATCCCGTGGCGTTCGCCCGCGACCTCAAGTGGCTGCGCGAGCGGGGCTACATCCTGCGCCGGTCCCACGCCTTCGACCTCTTCCCGCACACTCACCACGTGGAAGTCGTGGCCTCGCTCACGCGAGCTGACTGACCCCGAAGGACCTGCTCCAACGACGGCCGTACGCCCGCCGGGGACGGGCGTACCAATAAGCTGAGTCCATGGTGCGGGTGGGGATCGTCGACGATCACGAGTCTGTGCGCCTCGGACTGCGGACCGCATGTCACGACGCGGGCTACGAGGTCGTCGCCACGGGTGCCACGGTGAACGCGGTGCTCGAGGAGCTCCCCGACACCGGATGCGACGTCGTCGTTCTGGACCTCTCGCTCGGAGACGGATCCAGCATCACCGAGAACGTGAAGCGCGTGCAGGCCACGGGTGCAGGGGTGCTCGTGCACAGCATCGCCGATCAGGTCGCCAATGTTCGAGAGGCGCTCGCGGCGGGTGCAGCAGGGGTGATCCCGAAGTCCGCGCCGACCACGACGCTCATCGCCGCCATCAAGTCGGTGGCCGCAGGCGAGGTGCTGAACAACCTCGAATGGGCGAGCGCCATCGATGCGGACAGCGAATTCGCCAAGGCGCAGCTCGGACGCCGCGAGCGGGATGTCCTGCACCTCTATGCATCCGGTCTGCCCCTGAAGGCCGTTGCCGAACAACTCGGTGTCGCCCACTCCACGGCCCGCGAATACCTCGACCGCGTCCGCACGAAGTACGTCGAGGTGGGACGTCCTGCGCCGACGAAGGTGGACCTGCTGCGGCGCGCAGTGGAGGACGGCATCCTGCCGGGCCTCGCACCGGACGGCCCGGGATTCCCTGGCGTTTCGGATGGCAAGCGCTGATCCGTCGGCCCCGGCCCTTCCGTCGGCGGCGACGGCGAGCCCGCTGACCAGAGCCCGGGTCGAGCGGCTCGCCGCGCGCGCCGTCGCCGGCTTCAGCTGGGTGTTCGGGATACAGGTCATTCCCGCGATCATCACCCAGTCGAGACACGTCGATCCCGTCTATACGACCTTGGTCGCCGGCGTGCTCTTCGCGTCGCTCGCCTGGCTTGGCGTCGCCTCGATCGCCGGACGCACCGTGCGAACATCCGCCCTCATCTTCTGCCTCGCATACGTGGTCGCACTCGCCTTCTGGGAATGCGGCATCACCGATCCCGACTACTTCACCGGAACACGCCCGTGGTTGTGGAACCTGCTCACCGTGGCGACCGCCTGCGCCGCCGTGGCCATGTCGTTCGTGTGGGCGGCGATCTACACGCTTCTCGTGCCGGTTCTCTACGGCTTCGTGCTCGCCTTCACGGCCGGCCCGGATGCTATGCGGATCGCCGTGCTCGACTCCCTTTACGCCGTCATCTTCGCCACGCTGCTGCTGGCGATCATGACGATGCTGCGGCAGGCCGCCAGCAGGGTGGACGGGAGCCAGACGGCGGCGCTCGAGCGCTACGAGGTGGCGGTCCGGGCGCACGCCCTGGCCGCGGAGCGGGTCGAAGTGGATGCCATCGTGCACGACAGTGTGCTCACCACGCTGTTGTCGGCGGCCCATGCCCGCACGCCGGAGGCGATGGCGATCGCCTCCTCCATGGCTGAGGACGCCCTCGGCCACCTCGACACCTCCGCGCCGCTCGCGCGTCCCGGCCGCGCGCTCGACGCCATCCCGATCAGCAGGCTGCGGGACCGGATCATCTCGGCCGCCCGGTCGTTCACCGTGCCGTTCTCGATCGTTCCGCGCATCCGCACCGATGCCCTCATCCCCGTCAGCGTTGCAGAGGCGCTGTACTCGGCGACAGTCCAGGCCATGGTGAACAGCGCCCAGCACGCGGGCGGGGTGCTGGTGCGACGCACCCTCCAAGTCGAGCCGACCGACGTCGGCGGTGTCCTCGTCGTCGTCACCGACGACGGCACCGGATTCGACATCGGACTGATACCTCCCGAGCGGCTCGGTCTCGAGGTCTCGATCCGTGAGCGGGTCGCTCTCGCCGGGGGCGAGGCATCAATCGACTCCACGCCGGGCAAGGGCACCACGGTGCGGTTGCGGTGGTGGCCGTCCGAGGAGGACGCCGGATGATCACCGTCTCCCGCGGCGTCCTCGTCGTCCTTGCTGCAGTGTTCTCGCTGTACCACGTCGTGCTCGCGATCACGTCGATGGGCGTGTACCACCATCCCGCGCCGGTCATCGTGGCCATCGCGCTCTACATCGCCGCCACGGCGCTCTCGCTCGCCGACACGCGCCGCGTCGCGCTCGCGGTATGGATCGCCGCATTCGACCTTGCGGTGTCTCTGGCCGTGCCCGTGCTCGTGGCGAGCCAGCTCGATCAATCGCGGGAGAACGGATATGCAACGTGGTACGTGGCGGCGATCGGCACCCTGATGACCATCGTCATCGTGCGTCGCCGGAGCGTGTTCGCCTGGCTCGGCATCGCGTTTCTCGTTGCACACACCCTCGCGTTCGCCGGCGTGGTGGCTCTGGGCAGCTACGGGGTGATCGGAAGCGTCGTGTGGGTGGCAGCCGCGGCCGTCGTGACGCGCGCGCTCGGCTCGATGGCGCGGGATGCGTCGCGGTTCTCCCGTGCGGAACGCCAGGTCGTCGAGTGGCATGCGGAGCAGGAGGCGCACGTGATCGAGCGGCAGCGCCGCCTCGATGAGACCTACCGCCGAGCTGCTCCGCTCCTGATCCGCATCGCGGAGAGTGGTGGGATGCTCACCGACGAGGAACGAGCGGAATGCCTCCTGCTCGAAGCGGGCATGCGGGACGAGATCCGTGGGCGCGCGCTGCTCGACGACAGCGTGCGCGAGCGGATCCTCGCCGCGCGGCGGCGCGGGGCGGCGGTAGTGCTGCTGGACGACGGCGGACTCGACGGACTGGATGAGGCGGATCTCGGACGCATCCACGCCCGACTCGCCGCAGCGCTCGAGCACTCAGATGCGGACAAGTTCATCGTGCGCACCGTGGAGAGCGGATCCGCGGTCGCCGTGACCGTCGTCGGCCTTCGTTCTGGAGCGCACCTGCCGACCGATGCCGATGGATCCGTCGGACCCCGGGACGCCGTCGACGCTGCCGCCGCCGAATCCGAGGGAGCCGACGACGAGGTGGAACTGTGGCTGGAGATCCCACGGCAGCCATCGATACCGGCGGCCAATGCACTGTGAGGGTTCGCTTCTGGACCGACTCCCAGCGAGGTCGCGTCTCGATGACCGATCTTGCTGATCACCGGGGCATCCCACCGTTTCTGCCATGGAAACCGGTATGCGGGGGAGCTGGCAGCGATTGCGATCGGTTCGCACCGCGTGGTGGCGTTGTGGTGCCGCAAATGCATCGGAGGGCGCCGGTCTAATGACCGACGCCCTCCGGAAGCCCCGAGTCGGGGCGACAACCCGAATATCGCCCCGACTCGCCCCCAAAACACTCGCCCGCTTACCCTAGTCGGCGAATGAATGGCGGTGAATCTCAGATGAGAGACACCTAGCAACATCAATAATGATGGGGTTCGCGCAAGAGGGAAAGTCGTCATTTTGGGGGACAATCGGGGGACAGTTTTCCCGCGTAATCCAGGGTGTTTTGTCCTCCGAGCCTCAAAACGGGGTACAAATCGGGGTTCAAGCCGCCTGGCGTCAGCGCCACGCCCGCCAGGCGCCGTCACCCCGCACCAGAGGCGCGCGCAGGTTCCGCTGGTCGCGCTGCCAGGCCGTGCTCGCGGCATCCGCTTCCGGTGACTCGCGCGCGGACTGTTCACGCAACGCCGCCGTGAGCACCGCAGTTGCAGCGGCGATCTCCGTCTCAGACAGTCCGCCGGTGCGGAACACGATCTGCGAGGCGTCCACCTCGGTATGCATGCTGTGCCTCGCCATGGCTGTTCCTCTCAGTCCTTGGTGGTCACAGCGGGATGTTGCCGTGCTTCTTCGGCGGCTGCGTCGCCCGCTTGGAGCGCAGGGCGCGCAACGCCTTGATGACGGAAACACGTGTCGCAGCCGGCTCGATGACTCCGTCGAGCTCCCCGCGCTCCGCAGCAAGGAACGGGGATGCGACGTTGTACGTGTACTCGTTCGCCAGCTTCGTACGTACGGCGGCGACATCTTCGCCCGCCTCCTCCGCACGCCTGATCTCGCCGCGGTACAGGATGTTCACCGCCCCCTGGCCGCCCATGACCGCGATCTCGGCCGTCGGCCAGGCGAGGTTGATGTCGGCGCCGAGTTGCTTCGATCCCATCACGATGTACGCACCGCCGTACGCCTTCCGCGTGATGACCGTGACGAGCGGAACGGTGGCCTCCGCGTACGCGTACAGCAGCTTCGCCCCGCGTCGGATGACGCCCGTCCACTCCTGGTCGGTGCCGGGCAGATAGCCGGGCACGTCGACGAGTGTGAGGATCGGGATCGAGAACGAATCGCAGAAGCGCACGAACCGCGCCGCCTTCTCACCCGCATCGATGTTCAGCGTTCCGGCCATCGCGTTCGGCTGGTTCGCGATGATGCCGACCGACCGGCCCTCGACGCGAGCGAATCCGATCACGATGTTCGGCGCGAACAGCGGCTGCACCTCGAGGAAGTCGCTGTCGTCGACGATGTGCTCGATGATCGTCGTCACGTCGTACGGCTGGTTCGGGGAGTCGGGGATGATCTCGTTGAGCCGGCGGTCGGCATCCGTGATCTCCAGCTCCGCCTCCGCATCGTAGACGGGCGCATCGGTCATGTTGTTGTCGGGCAGGAAGCTGAGCAGCGCGCGGGCGTAGTCGAGGGCATCCTGCTCATCCGATGCCAGATAGTGGCTCACACCGGAGATCTTGTTGTGCGTGAGCGCGCCACCGAGCTCTTCGAAGCCGACGTCTTCGCCGGTGACGGTCTTGATGACATCCGGACCGGTGACGAACATGTGGCTCGACTTGTCGACCATGATCACGAAGTCGGTGAGCGCGGGGGAGTACACGGCGCCGCCGGCGGCCGGACCCATCACGATGGAGATCTGCGGGATGACACCGGATGCCTGGGTATTGCGCCGGAAGATCTCGCCGTACTTGCCGAGGGCGACCACACCCTCCTGGATGCGCGCCCCACCGGAGTCCAGGATGCCGATCATCGGCACACCCGTCTTCAGCGCGTGGTCCATGACCTTGATGATCTTCTCGCCCGCGACCTCGCCGAGCGAGCCGCCGAAGATGGTGAAGTCCTGGCTGAACACGGCAACATTGCGGCCATGGATGGTGCCGAGCCCGGTGACCACGGCGTCGCCGTACGGACGCTTGTTCTCCATGCCGAACGCGTGAGTGCGGTGGCGGACGAACTCGTCGAGCTCGACGAACGACCCAGGATCGAGCAGCAACTCGATGCGCTCGCGCGCCGTCAGCTTGCCCTTGGCGTGCTGCTTCTCGATGGCGGCCAGCCCGCTGGCGGTAACCGCCTCGTGGTACCGGACCTTGAGATCGGCAATCTTGCCGGCGGTGGACGTGTCGGGCGCGGCGTCGTTCAGGGCCTCGGCGGCACCGTCGGCGTCGGGGGTGGAGATGTCGGTCACCTGTTCACTGTACTTGGTGGGGGTTGGGGGGATCGGTTGGGGGAATCCCACAGAGATCGCTGCAGATTCAGGTGCAATGCCATGAGCGGTGGGCAGCCCCAGCCGACCGATCTCGGAGTTCGCACGGTGACCGTTTCAGCGCCTACGCTTACGCTTGCGTGGGGCCGGCCGCCGTGACCTGCGATGCGTCTGCTCCAGTCGCAGCCCTATTTACACGGAGAACTAACCTTGAGCGATCGCGATCCGGATGCTGCGAGTGCCTCCTCCGGAGGTAACATCTCGCCTGGCGCCACGTCTGCAGATGCCAACGCGGCATCGGGTGGATCGGTCCCAGCGCGCGGCACGTCGAGTCTGCGGCGAGTTCGCCAGCGGATCATCGACTCGCGGCTTCTCCTTCAGAATCGTGCCATCGTCCGATACCTGGTCGTCGGTGGCTTGAGCTTTGTGATCGACTTCGGGCTGCTCGCGTTGTTCGAGGAGGTCTTCCATTGGCAGACCTGGATCGCCACAGCGGTGGCCTTCCTCCTTAGCGTGATCTTCAACTACATCGCCCAGCGGACGTATTCGTTCGATTCGAATACGCCGCATGGCAAGACACTGGTGCGGTATGTCATCCTGCTGGCCTTCAACACTGTTGCGACCTCCGTGATCGTGTCGCTCGGCGCCAAGACGCCGTTGACATGGGCCGGAGCGAAGATCGTAGCCACCGGCATGACGACGTTGTGGAACTATTTCGTGTTCAAATACTGGATCTTCGCCTCAAGACGGCTGCGTAGCTGACAATCAACTTGGGCGGGCGAATCCTCGCCGTCTCCTATCCAAATATGTTCCAGCCGAAGTCGACGTCTTTTCCGAAGTTGAGTCCGGACGGTCGTGCTGTGCTGCCGGCGGTGCCGGTGCCGGAGTAGTAGTAGAGGTTTCCGCTGGGGGTGATTCCGAGGATGTCGGGTTTCCCGTCTCCGTTGAGGTCGCCTGATGCCACGACCTGGGTGAACATGTTCCAGCCGAAGTCGACGTTTTGTCCGGGGTTGAGTCCGGACGGTCGTGCTGTGCTGCCGGCGGTGCCAGTGCCGGAGTAGAAGTAGAGGTTTCCGCTGGGGGTGATTCCGAGGATGTCGGGTTTCCCGTCTCCGTTGAGGTCGCCTGCACCGATCACCTGGGTGAACATGTTCCATCCCCAGTCGACGTTGATGCTGGGTGCCAGGCCGGAGATGTCGTATCCGCTGCCGGTCTTGCCGGTTGTCCCGGTTCCGGCGTAGAAGTACAGCTGCCCGGTGGGTGTAATGCCCAGCAGGTCGGGTTTGCCGTCTCCGTTGAGGTCTCCGGGTGCGACTATCTGGCTGAACATGTTCCATCCGCTCAGGCCGATTTTCTGACCGGGGCCGAATGGTGCGGTTGTCTTCCCGTTCCCCGGGTAGAACCACAGAGTCCCATCCGGCTTCGTCGCCAGAAGATCCGGACGACCATCACCATTCAAATCCCCCGTCGCCACAATGTGGTTGAAGACGTTCCATCCGAAGTCGACATCGACGGGTGGCTTCAGGCCAAGGGCTGCTGCGTTTCCCGAGGAGGCGGTTGATCCTGTCCCGGCGTATAGATCGAGATGCCCTTCCGGCGTGACTCCGATGAGATCGGGCTTCCCGTCTCCATTCACGTCACCTGGTGCAAGGGTGGTGGTGAATGCGTTCCATCCTGTCGTGTCGAGCACGGTGCCAGGATGAAGCCCCGAAGAGATGGCGGGCTGCCCGGCCGTCCCAGTTCCGAGATACGAATACAAATCGCCTGACGGGGTAATTCCGAGAACATCGGGAATGTGATCTCCCGAGATGTCACCCGCCCCGATCACATATGTGAATATGTTCCAGCCGAAGTCGACGTCTTTTCCGAAGTTGAGTCCGGACGGTCGTGCTGTGCTGCCGGCGGTGCCGGTGCCGGAGTAGTAGTAGAGGTTTCCGCTGGGGGTGATTCCGAGGATGTCGGGTTTCCCGTCTCCGTTGAGGTCGCCTGATGCCACGACCTGGGTGAACATGTTCCAGCCGAAGTCGACGTTTTGTCCGGGGTTGAGTCCGGACGGTCGTGCTGTGCTGCCGGCGGTGCCAGTGCCGGAGTAGAAGTAGAGGTTTCCGCTGGGGGTGATTCCGAGGATGTCGGGTTTCCCGTCTCCGTTGAGGTCGCCTGCACCGATCACCTGGGTGAACATGTTCCATCCCCAGTCGACGTTGATGCTGGGTGCCAGGCCGGAGATGTCGTATCCGCTGCCGGTCTTGCCGGTTGTCCCGGTTCCGGCGTAGAAGTACAGCTGCCCGGTGGGTGTAATGCCCAGCAGGTCGGGTTTGCCGTCTCCGTTGAGGTCTCCGGGTGCGACTATCTGGCTGAACATGTTCCATCCGCTCAGGCCGATTTTCTGACCGGGGCCGAATGGTGCGGTTGTCTTCCCGTTCCCCGGGTAGAACCACAGAGTCCCATCCGGCTTCGTCGCCAGAAGATCCGGACGACCATCACCATTCAAATCCCCCGTCGCCACGACCGGAGACGGTCGCCATGCGCTTTGAGTCGTCGCCGTGACTTGGAGCTGGGAGATGTTCCCGTTGAACTCGTCTTGATCGCCGGGAAACACCCCGGAGTCCGCGTACTGCCAGAAGGTGAACGATGGCCATCCACGCGGGAGTGTCCCAGGGCCGCCCGCAACATTGCTCGGCCAGCTCGCGATGAACAACGGATTGGCCGAGAATCCTGTCGAGTCGCCCGTGCAGGTTCTCCACCAGTCCGTCGTGGAGTAGATAGCGGGGAGGCGCCCGGTTCGTGAGAGGACTGTACTCGAGAAGCTCGAGATCCACGCAACCATGTCGGCCTGGCTCAAGCCGTAACACTCGGAACCGTAGGGGTTGTACTCGATGTCGAGCAGCGGTGGGAGAGTGTGGCCGTCCGGTGTCCACCCGCCGCCGTTGGAGACGAAATAGTTCGCTTGCGCCGCGCCGGACGAGGTATCGGGGGTCGCGAAGTGATATGCGCCGTGGAAGAGGCCCGCTGACAGGGAGTCGCCGTACTGCTCACTGAACTGACTGCTCACATAGTCAGTGGACTCCGTCGCCTTGACGTAAGCGAAACGTGCGCCGTTCGCGTATGCGGCGCTCCAGTCGGACGGGGTGAGCTTCTGCCATGCGCTGACGTCCATGCCCAGCACGCCCGAGGGCTGACCGGAAGCCAATGCCATGGCCGGCACGATCTTGTTCGAATCTGAGGAACCGTCGATTCGGGCGGCGATCGTAGATCCCATCGAGTGATTGTGAGCGGCGTTCATGAGCGCGAGGCTCGGATCAGTCCCTTGGACCACCCGGGCCGACGCGGTGTGGTCTACTGAGTCCCTGGAGTCGGCTTCGGACGAAGATCGTGTCGAAGCGATGTGCGCCTCGACCATCCGAGAATCTGAGGAATGAGTTGCGAGTGTCGACCCTGGGAGCAGAATGCCTACGGTGCTGAGCAAGACTGGAACGATGATCCCGAATATGCGGTCGATGCCACGCTTGGTCACAACATCCCCCCGATTGTTGTCGAACACTCACCAGGCTACGAGAGGGTCGCGGTAATGACGTTGCGACGCGGCAACCATGCGGAAGAAGCAGACCCCGAAGGTCTTCCGAGGTCGCGCGGCATCGCGACACGGCTCATACTGCTTGCGACGGCCGGATCCACGAACAGCGAGCTTGCCGAACGGCTCCGCAGAGAGCCCGCGGTCGCCTGGCCGGAATTCGCGGTTCTCGCCACCCTGAATCAAACGGCCGGGCGCGGTCGACTTGGGAGAGAGTGGAAGGCACCTCCGGGGACCATGCTTGCCGTCTCGGTGGTGCTGCGGCCCGCGCGCCATCTGACCGTCGTGACATCCCGCACGCTGGGCTGGCTGCCGCTGTTGGCTGGCGTGGCCATGACGGAGGCGCTTCGCTCGCTCGACGTCCGGGCGACTCTGAAGTGGCCGAATGACGTCATGATCGGAGGTAAGAAGGTGTGCGGCGTCCTTTGCGAGTACGACGGTCAGCAGGAGAACGTCGTCGTCGGAGCGGGGGTCAACTTGTATTTCGGCTCTGATGACCTTCCCGACGACAGGGCAACTTCGCTCGCTTTAGAAGGAGTGACAGCATCGCCCGATGACGTCCTCTGCTCGTTTCTGACAAGCCTCAGAGCCCGCTATCGCGAGTTCATGGCCGCTTCAGGGGATTCACGCGCCTCGGGCCTGGCGCAACGTCTTGAGGAGATGTGTGAGTCCGTGGGGCAGGAGGTACGAGTCGAGCTCCCCGGCGCGGCGACCATCGAAGGACGCGCCGTCCGCATCGACGGTGAGGGCAGGATCGTAGTGGTCGAGGATGCAATGGAACACCACGTGGCGGCAGGCGACATCATCCACCTGCGCCAGACCGGCTCTACGTGAATTGTCGAGCTCGATTCGGCGTGGCCGTTTCATGAGGAACCATCGCGCTCACGAAGTCCGGATGCACCCCCTTGCCGCGCCCGATCACGGCCGACGTCACGACCGAATTGTTCCGGAGGTGATGTCGGGTCGCCCTGGCAGCTCTCCTCGCGACGCGGAATTCCGTGCCAAGACGACGACAATCGACACGGCAGTACTCGCGACCGCCGCGAGGAGAATCCACAGGGCGACCCCGCCAGGTGGTGACCACGCCGCCGGGCGCACGATGTGGAAGATGTTGGTTCCTCCGACCGCGTTACGGGTCATGACCGTGACGAACGACCATGTTTGCGCAATTGCGACGATCGACACCACCAGCCAGCCCATTCGCGGACTGACCCGATCGGTCGTGGACTCGCGAGCGACAACCACTGAACAGGTGATGAGGAAGATGCCGAAGGCGAGGAGGCTGTACCGCCCCTGCCAGACGTAGCCCGTGTTTCGTACAGACGCGGCTTGAACCAATGCAGGCAGGACACCGATACCTGCGACGGAGACGAGGAGGGCGACAAGGTTTCGTCCTCGCGCAACCCCGAGCGCCACTACGAGCCCCGCGAGTGCGAACGTGATCCACACCGCGATCACGGATTCAGGAGCGGGCGCGTCGAGCCATCCGAACACGCCGATGACGGTCGGATCGACCGGACTGATCATCTTGGATATGAAGGCAACGGCCGGACTCGATCCCACTCCCGGGCTCTTGGCAAGCGAACCGAGACTACCGGTGTAGAGGGTCCACACAACCGACCCGACCGTCGCGACGAGCGCGATCCCCGCCGCGATCAACATTCGCCGGTTCTTCAGAAGCATCATCATGCGACGGGCCGGAGTAAGAGCAACGACGACGCCGAGCATGAGGGCGAGCCAGAGCGGTGATATACCCCGCGACGTGACCAGGAGGACCGCCGACGCGGCGATGATCCCAGCCTCCAGCTTCGAAGGGCCATGGTCGTGGCTAGCCACAAGGAGCAGCGTCGCGAACGTGCAGATTCCGGCGGCGATCTCGAGCGAATTCGGGTTAACGGATCCTGCCAGGTAATACACCATCGGCGTCAGCGCGGCAAAGAACCCGTACTTGGCCAACCAGAAGACCTTCAGCCGGGAGAGCGCCGTGAAAGCCACGGCCAGACATGCAGTGATCAGTAGGGCGCTGACCATCCGCATCCCGTAGCCGATGACCTGGGCGTTCCCACTGAGCAGTGACGGCCAGCCGACGAGCCAATAGTAGACAGGATTGTACAGGCCTGCAGACGTGAGCGCCTTCGTGGGCGCCATCCCGGAATGGAAAGGCGGCATGCAAGACGCGGGCTCGGAGGTGACGAACTTGTTGCACGGCCAATCTTGCGCATTGGCGATCGCCGCCGGCACGAGAACGATGGTGTCCGGTGAACCGCTGTGCTGAGTGCCGATCAGTTCGCCGTGGGCTACCGCGGCCGCCTTGATGATGTGTGACGGTTCGTCCGGCGCGGAGCCAAGCGGCGTGCCGAGCGCATAGCAGATCGAGAGAGCGAATAATGCCGCCCAGATCCAGAGGAAGCGCCGAGCGCCCAGTGCAGGCTCACGTCGAGCAACACGCTCCACCCCAGATGACCTCCGGCCCTGCCAGCAACCCGATTGGTCTATCCAACGGCGCAGGAACCCACCATAGTCCGACCCGGATCGACCCGCGAGCGCGATAAGGGCGGCAGCATCGTGGACCTGCGGTATTAATGGGCCTATGGCAGTGACGGATGGGTACGGTTCGCCGCCCGCCGAGCGTGTGGTCGCCCGACTTCATCAGCACGCGTATCGCATGCTCGGGCCGTCCCTCGCTCTCATTGTGATCTGTGGCGTTGCAGGGTACTACGGGTCGGTGTTCGGTGGATGGGTCGGTGTCGTGATCTGGATCGCTGCGCTGTTGCTGGCGATCTTCGCATTCCTCCTGCCGCTCAGCAGCTGGCTGTCCACGCGTTACACGGTGACGACAAGGCGACTGGTCATGCGGACCGGCCTGCTCACACGTGAGCGCCGAGAGCTGTTGCACAGCAGGGGATACACCGTGACGGTGCGGGCGTCGTGGCTTCAGAGCGCGTTCCGCAGCGGGTCGATCCGCATCGGGGGAATGGATCAGAAGACTGTGGTCCAACTCCGTGCCGTGCCGCGTGTACGGGCTGTCACGGAGGCGCTCCATGATCTCATGGAGAACAGCGAGCGAGCGTACTCGGCAGGGTGGGCGCCGGGATCCGAACCTGGCGCGCAGCCCTGAGCAGATGCGAGCGTCTTTGCGTGTGCTCGAGAACGACTCGCTCCAGCGCCGGATTATGGGCATGTCCCTCACCAACGAAGTCCGAACTGGTGACCGTGAGCGGTGTGGTCAAGACGTTCTCGAAGGGTCCGCCTCGAGACGCGTGAGACGCTGGCGTCTCGATGCACAAGGGTCGACTCTCGACTGCGATGGCCCCCTTTCGTCCATGCGGGAGCCGCGGAGCTGATCTTGTAGGCTCGATTGTCGGCTTGCGATCCGGGGGCGACTCGGTGCGATTCCCCTACGCGGGCGTATGCCAGGAGGGAACGTTGACAGGCACAGTGTTCGATCGAGTCTTTGTCCTGTATCCACGCGGTCTTCGCACCGGGGGTCCGGAGGCACTGCATCAGTTGGTCGACGAGTTGCGTGCCAGCGGTCAGGACGCATTCCTCGTTCCGCTGGACGGCAGCGAGCACCTTCCTCGCGTCGAGTCCTTCGAGCGCTATGACGCTCCGGAGGCGTCACTCGACGACAGGGCCGGGAACGCCGTGATCGTGCCTGAGATGGCGATGACGTATATGCGCAAGATACGGCATGCGCAGACCATCTGCTGGTGGCTGAGCATCGACAATTCGTCCCCGTTCATCCTGAGACAAGAACGACGGGACAAACGCTTCGCGCGCGACCACGGCGTCGCGCACGGGGCCTGGGCCCCGAATCGGCGGGTGGCCATCGAACGGAGAATCCTCTCGGTCTATCCGTTTGAACGCTACTTGCGGGACGCCTTGCATATCGCCCAGTCCGCGTACGCGAGGGCCTACCTGCAGACGCACTTGGGACTGTGCGCATCAATTGTGAGTGATTACATTCCTCGGGACGAGCTCGGCTTCTCGGATGAGGCCCGGGACGGATCGCGACGACGATCGGTCGCATTCAACCCGGGCAAATCCCCCTGGCTCCCTGATGTCCTGGGGCCGAGACTTCCCGATGTGGAATGGGATCCGATCGTGGGACTGGACAGACGTGGTGTCGTGCGTCTGCTGAGCAGCAGCGCCATGTACTTCGATGCCGGATACCATCCCGGCCGGGATCGCATGCCACGGGAAGCCGCCATGCTGCGTGCGGTGACGATCGTCGCGCGGCGCGGTGCCGCGGCCTACTGGGAAGATGTTCCCATCGAGGCGCGCTTCAAGGTCTCGCAGGGCTCTGCCTTCGTGGACGAGGCCGTCGCGCGAGTGCGCGAAGCGCTTGATGATCGTGAGCGAGCAGTGGGTCTGCAGGAGACCTATCGGGACTGGATAGCGAACGACCGGCAACGTTTCGGGCTGGAAGTCCGCCGCGCTTTCATCGCGGGCTCGTGGGAGGACGACACGCCGATCCTGCCGGCTCGAGGGTGATTCATGATTCGCCGATTCGGTGGTCTCGCCGTCCTTCCCTTCATCTCATTGCTTATCCCGTTCCTTCTGCTTCCTGTGATTTCTCGGGTGGCGTCTAAGCCGGAGGTGGCAGCGCTGGGAGTGGGTGACTCCGTGGGGGCCGTCATCGCTCTGATCGTCGCGTATGGTTGGCCGCTCACCGGACCGGCGCGCGTTGCGCACCGAAGTTCGGGGCGTGCACTTCGGGAGTACGCGTTGAGCCTCGCCCCGCGGTTTCTCATCGTGGTGATCGCCTTCGTGCCTGGGGTTCTCGTGGTCGCCGCGCTGGCGCCCAGCGGCGAGGCGATCCTCAGCATTCTCTCGCTGTCGGCCGGCGCGGTGATGGGGCTGTCGCCGTCGTGGTATTTCATTGGGCGGGGGGATTCTGCGCGGCTTGCACTCTATGAGACCTTGCCGCGCATGGCGGCCGGAGTCGTCGCGCTCGGGTTGGTTTTCTGGACTCATGACCCGATCTGGTACCCAGCATCGATGCTCGTGGGTACGGCGGCGGCCCAGGCGGCGTTCTCGTGGAGGTCCGGCGCGCTGAAATGGCTACGAAAGGGGTCGACCTGGAGGCGTGCTTCACACGATCTGCGACTAGAGACCCCCGCTGCACTCGCGATGGTCGCTGGGGGCGCATACAGCTCCGCGACCGTGGGTCTCGTCGCTGTCGGGGGAAGCGTCGGCGTTGTCGCTGTCTACGGAATGGCGGATCGACTCTTCAAGGCGTCGCTCACGGCAATCGTCTCTGCTGCTAACGCCGTTCAAGGTTGGGTCAGCGAGGATCCGCGCCATTCGGAGGTTCGCGCGCGTGCGCGGCGAGCGGTTCTGATCCTCGGCATCGTCGGAGCTGTAGGCGCGGCAGGGATCGCCGCTCTCGGCCCGACTGTCACCGCCTGGTTCTTCGGGCCGAGTTACCGGATCGACTATGTAACGTCCTCCGCGCTGGGCCTGGCCTTCCTTGCCGTGGCGTTGAGCACCGGGTTCGGTCGGATGGTGCTCGTGCCGGTAGGCAGGGTGCGACTCGTGACTGCGAGCACGATCGTCGGGGCGGTTGCCGGTGTGCCCGCGATCATCGTCGCCAGCGCCGTCTTCGGCGTTCGTGGTGCGGCGATAGCCTTCGGTGCATCTGAGGTGCTCGTGACCCTCGTGCAGCTCTGCGGTCTTCTTGTGGGACGCATGCGGGATCCAGGGTCTTCTCGAAACCATCTCGAGCCGAGCATCCCGACGAAGGGATAGCGTTCCAGATGGGTGCTCCGTGATGACAGTGTTCGTCAGGTCCGGGGTGCTTTCAGGACGGAACGCCGAGACGCTGGGCGGGCTCTTGACGACGAATGCGATACGCGAGTTGGGCGGCCACCGCTGACCACGGTCCGCCGTCCTCGATCACTGTGTCGGCGGCTCGAGCGTTCGAAGCTGCAAGGTGAGGCCAGGATCAGTCGCCGAGCCGCACGACGAGCGTCGATGCAGCAATCTCGACGCCTTTACGCTCAGCGGCCTGTGGGCTGCGTCGGGATTCCAGTCGCATTGACCCGCAGGAACTCGAAGATCGCGACATCGACTGCACATCCGATGAGCTCGACACCATCGAACTTCAGTGCTCAATGCGAGTATCGCCCGACATGCATGAGGGAAAGTGCGGGGCTGAGCTCCCGCGTCAGCTCGGGATCACCCGGTCAATGGGCAGCGTCGGCGGTTGCGGCCACGACGGCGCGATGGAGCCCGTCGTCACACTGCTACCGACCCGGAAAGGGACGACGCGGCTGACTCACCAGGGTCGAGTTCAGATGATCAACACACGGTCCGCTCGTGCGATGCGAAATCCCCGAAACCGTCCAATTCGAGCTGCGGCATCTTAATCGGCGGTGGATGACCGCACGGCAGAGGTCGGCACTCCTTCGGTAGAAGTCATGTCAGCGGGTGCGTCAGCTCCTGCTGATCCCGGCGCCGGCCGAACCCTCGCGCGGTTGGGCGAATACACCCAGAACTTGTACAACACGTACCGCACGACCGTGCCCAGTACCAGCCCGACGACATTGCTTGCGATGTTGTCGGCCAGAAGCGTGTGGAATCCGAGGAGGTAACGCGAAACAGCGATACACGCCAGCGGAACGCACATGCCGATCAAGCTCGCAACAAAGAATTCAATGCCCTCGCGGGCGGTGTTCGACTGTCGATCGCCGGAGAAGGCCCAGTAGCGATTGCCGAGCCAGTTGACCACAATGGCCGCCAAGGTTGCGACGATCGTCGCGAGCATGGGGCCGTGCGGCATGCGTTCGGGGTTGAACGCCGTGAGCCACAGCCCGTTGAAGACCGCGAAGTTCACGACGACACCAACGCCGCCGACCGCTCCGAACTTGATCAACTGCAGCAGTTGCGGCATCCAGCGAGCGCCCGTGCGATTCCCGGTGGCGGGTGTCGTACGTCGTTCGTCCTGGATCTGGGCCATTGTGGGCTCACTTTCCTCGGCTGGAGCGATGCGGGCGACCCTGAGATCGGAAGTTGCTCGCTGAGCGTATCCACGAGAGTTGTGAGCGTCCTACGACTTCTCGAGATTCTGTGAGCGGCCATACAGACGACGCCTCAGGGGCGTTCACCGGTCGCTCCTCGAGACTGGTTGCGCCGGATAGGCTTTGCCAGTGGTCAAGACAGTCGGTGTGATCGGTGGCGGACAGCTTGCGCGGATGATGATCCCGGCAGCTCTGGAGCTTGGCGTAGGCATCCAGGTACTTGCTGAAGCGCCGGGAATGTCGGCGAAGCTCGCGGAATCCGCGGTCGGCGACTACCGCGAGCTCGAGCCGGTACTCGCGTTCGCCCGTACGGTCGACGTCGTCACGTTCGACCACGAGCACGTGCCGCAGCATGTGCTGCGGGCGCTGGTCGACGAGGGCATTCCCGTGCATCCGGGGCCGGATGCACTCCAATACGCGCAGGACAAGCTGCTCATGCGTGAGAAGCTGACCGAGCTCGGTCTGCCCGTGCCGGATTGGGCTGCTGTCGAGACTCCCGCAGAGCTGGCAGCGTTCCTGGACGAGCACGGCGGCCGCGCAGTCGTCAAGACCGCCCGCGGCGGATACGACGGCAAGGGTGTGCGTGTCGTGAACGCACCGACCGACGTGGACGACTGGTTCACCGCGCTCGCCGAAGACGGCAACGGGGGAGCACTGCTCGTGGAGGAGCTCGTTGACTTCCGCCGTGAGCTGGCGCAGCAGGTGGCGCGCCGTCCGTCGGGGGAGATCGTCGCCTGGCCGGTCGTGGAGACGGTGCAGCGCGACGGGATCTGCGCCGAGGTCGTGGCGCCGGCGCCGGCATCCGCAGGGCACATCGCCGAGGTCAGCGAGGACATCGCCGTGCGGATCGCCGACGGCCTCGGCGTGACCGGCATGCTCGCCGTCGAGCTCTTCGAGACGACCGACGACCGGGTGCTGGTGAACGAGCTGGCGATGCGTCCGCACAACAGCGGGCATTGGACAATCGACGGATCCACGACGAGTCAGTTCGAGCAGCACCTGCGCGCGGTCCTCGACCTTCCGCTCGGCGGTACCGGCACGCTGCGACCGTGGTCGATGATGATCAACGTGCTCGGCGGCCCGGAGGGCGCGACAATGCCTGACCGGTATGCGGCGGCGATGCGCGAGCATCCGACGGCGAAGTTCCACAGCTATGAGAAGGAATCGCGTCCAGGGCGCAAGGTCGGTCACGTCACGGTTTCTGGCGACGACCTCGATGAGGTGGCGTACCAGGCGCGTGGCGCAGCGGCCTTCTTCCAGCAGTGACACCTAGCCTGGATTCCATGCCCAGCGTGAACTCCTCCGAGCCGTTCGACGTGCCCCCGCTCGTGTCCATCGTGATGGGGTCGGACTCCGACTGGGCGACCATGAAGGCTTCCGCAGAAGCGCTCTCCGAGTTCGGTGTTCCGTTCGAGGTGGAGGTCGTCTCGGCACACCGCACGCCCGAGAAGATGATCGCCTTCGGCAAGGATGCCGCCTCCCGCGGCATCAAGGTCATCATCGCCGGCGCAGGCGGTGCTGCAGCGCTCCCTGGCATGCTGGCATCGGTCACGACGCTGCCCGTCGTCGGCGTGCCCGTGTCGCTGTCGCGTCTGGACGGCATGGATTCGCTGCTCTCGATCGTGCAGATGCCGGCCGGCATCCCGGTCGCGACCGTCGCCATCGGTGGGGCGAAGAACGCGGGCATACTCGCCGCGCGCATCCTCGCCACGAGCGACGAAGCGCTCACCGGTCGGCTCGCGGACTACGCCGCCGGACTCATCGAACTCGTCGAACAGAAGAACGCCGACCTCATCGCATCGCTATGAGCGTCGTCAAGTCGATCCGGTACCCCATCCGTTACCCGAACCAGGGCTCCCGTGATGTGATGACCAGGCGCGGCTGGTGGCTCGTCGTGCTCAACCTGATCATGCCGGGCAGCGCGCAGGTGCTCGCAGGCAACCGCAAGCTCGGCCGATTCGGTCTGGTGAGCACGCTCATCCTCTGGGCGGCGGCGATCGTCGTGCTCGTGATGCTCCTGGTGAAGCCGACGGCGGTCCTCGGGTTCTTCGCTCAGACGCTCGCACTCTGGGCGGTGCAGATCTTCGCCATCGGTTACGCCGTGTTGTGGGTGGTGCTGACGCTCGACACGCTCCGGCTGGTGCGGCTGGTGAGGGCGAAGCCGTCTGCCCGTGCCGCGATCGCAGCCTTCGCGGTGGTGCTCCTCGTCGGCGTCTCGGGGACGGCTGCATACGGTGCGGTGCTGGCCGGGAGCGCGCGCGGAGCGCTCAGCGGGATCTTCTCGGCGTCGGCCTCTCTTCCACCGTCGAACGGGCGCTACAACATCATGCTGCTCGGCGGCGACGCCGGTCCCGGACGCGACGGCATGCGGCCCGACAGCATGTCGGTCGTCAGCATCGACGCGAACACCGGCCAGGCGGTTTCGATCGGCGTTCCACGCGATCTGGATCCCGTGCCCTTCAGCGACGGGTCTCCGATGCAGAAGCTGTACCCCGACGGATACGGCTACAACGACAACTGCGACGTCGACGTCTGCCAGCTGAACTCGATCTACACCGAGGTCGAGCTCTACAAGTCGAAGCTGTACCCGAACGCCACGAAGAACAACAGCCAGCCGGGTATCGAGGCGATGCGCGATGCGCTGGAGGGAGTCACCGGTCTCAAGATCCAGTATTACGTCCTCATCGACATGGAGGGCTTCTCGCAACTGGTGGATGCCCTTGGCGGGGTGACCATCGACGTCAAGCAGAAGCTCCCCATCGGCGGCGACGAGAACCTCGTCGGCGTGACCGGATGGATTCAGCCAGGTGTGCAGCACATGAACGGGTACACCGCGCAGTGGTACGCGCGATCACGCGAATCGACCAGCGACTACGACCGCATGGCCAGGCAGCGCGAACTCGAGGATGCCATCCTCAAGCAGTTCACGCCGCTCACGATCGCCACCAAGTTCCAGGACATCGCGAAGGCCGGCGCGCAGGTCGTGAAGACCGACATCCCGCAGTCCAGCATCGGATACTTCGCCGACCTCGCCGAGAAGACCAGGACTCTCCAGCAGCAGAACCTGGAGCTCGTACCGCCTGCGGTCGATCCGACGGATCCGAATTTCGATCAGATCCACTCGATGGTGCAGAAGGCGGTGACGCCGCCTACGGCGAGTCCGAAGCCGTAGGGGTGGATCAGCTCGTGGGCGGATCGGCGAACGCGTGCTTCGGCACGAACAGCAGCAGCCCCGCGCACAGCACGGCCGTGAGCCCGCAGACGATCCACACCGTGTAGTAGCCGCTGAGTGTTCCAGCGGTGTCCGTGGCGGATGCCGTCGGATTCGCCAGTGCGATGCCGAAGACCGCTGAGGCGATCGCGCCTCCGACGGTCTTGACCGAGTTGGTGAGGCCCGTCGCCACGCCCGTTTGGTCGAGCGGGGCAGCGGATGCCGCGGCCGCCGGCAGTGCCGCGATAAGTGCTCCGGATCCAAGACCAGCGATCAGCATGTTTACCACGACCTGCACGTAATCCGCGTGGAACGGCAGGAACAGCAGGTATCCGATCGCGACCAGCAGGCTCGCGCCGATGAGGGCGACGCGCGGTGCGATCCAGCGGGTGACGACGGGGAGCAGAAGGGCACCGGCGACAAGGGAGATGAGGTAGACACCAATGAGGGCGGAGGTCATCCCCGCCGAGGCGCCGAGGCCGTATCCATACTTGTGGACATCCGTTCGAGCGAACGTCGAGAGCGGCACCTGGGCGCCGAGCACGCTGACCCCGAAGAGTCCGGCCGTCACAAAGACCGGCCACAGCGACGACGAACGGAACAGCCGTACGTTGACGAGCGGATCGCGCTGCTTGAGCTCGTACAGCGAGAACGGGATGAACAACGCGATGCCGACCACGATGACGGCCCACGGCCAGAAGGATGCCGGGCCGTTCAAACGCAGGAGGCTGAGCCCGCCCGTGAGCCCGAGCAGGGCGAGTGCCACGAGGATGAGTCCGCCGTTGTCGAAACGCGTAGGGATTGCGCGGCGGGCGACGGCATCCGCGGACTCCTTGATTCCGAAGAGGACGACGAAGAAACAGGCGACCACGGCGATGGCAGGGACCAGGAGAAGGCCCTGGATGGGCAGTGCGCCATCGAGCGCTCCGGATGTCAGCGCACCGGCGATCGCACCGACTTCGAGCGCGCCGACGAGGATCCCCGCCGCTCGACGCGTAAGAGCCGACGGCGTTGGGTGGTCCTGACTGCGCGAGAACACGATGGCGATCTCGAGCGGCAGCCACACCGAGTAGAAGCCCATGACGGCCCACGCGATCAGGAAGAGCCAGAACACCCCGGAGAAGGCAACGGTGATCGCCGCCAGGGCGGTGATGGCCGTGGAGATGAGCAGCATCCGCCGGTGGCCGACCATGTCGCCGAGCTTCGCGAACGCGGGCACAGCGATCGCGGAGGCTGCCAGCTGCGCAGCCTCCAGCCAGTTGAGTTCGGGGTCGGTGACGCCGAGAAACCGTGCGATGTCGTGGTACAACGGCGTGTAGTAGCCCTGGATGACGCCGGAGGTGAACTCGACGAACGCGAGAAAGCCGATGACGGCCGTGATCGAGCGCATGCTGATGCGCGTGGTGGACGTGGCCGACGACATGGGGCTCCTTCGCCGCTTCGGGTGACGATGTAGCCTAACTGACTCGCTGTCAGTTGTCGTTCGGCAGCACCTCGATGAGCCGCCGGTAGAACCGCTCGCCGCGCTCGAGGGCGTCCACCGTCACGTGCTCATCGATGCCGTGGATGCTCTCCCGCTGCGCCCCGGTCATCTTCAGGGGCGAGAAGCGGTACGTCGCCGGGCTGAAAACGTGGAAGTAGCGGCTGTCCGTAGCGCTCATCTGGATGTAGGGGATGCTCGGGATGCCGTCGTAGGCGTCCGACACCGCAGCCGATAGGAGGCGGAACTGCTCTCCGTCGACCGGCGAGATCGGGGACGGGTCGTGCTGCTCCTGTGCGCTCACGGTGACGCCCCTGTCGCGGATGACGCGCCGAACGCGGCGGAGGGCGGTCGTCGCCGTCTCGCCGGGTGCGATTCGCACGTTGAGCACCGCCGACGCCTCCTCGGGCAGCACGTTCGCCGCAGTTCCGCCGCCCAGCATGGTCACGGCGAGCGTGGTGCGCACGACCGCCGCGGCCTCGCCTGCCATCGCGGCGAGCATTCGTGCGCCGAGCCACGGCACGGCCACGATGATGCGGAACGCCACCCGCATCGCGCCGCGGGTTGCCGGGACGAAGCGACGGAACATGTCCCTGGTGACCTGAGGCATCCGGGCGGGGAACGGGTGGGCACGCAGGCGGGAGGCCGCGCGGGCGATCCTGTCGGTGGCGGTCAGTTTCGGGGGAGCAGACGCATGGCCCGGGTCGGAGCGTGCCGTCAGCGTGATCGTGACGATGCCCTTTTCCGAGACGCCGACCATGGCGGCGTCCATCCGGATGCCCTTCAGCGGCTCGTCCACGACCGCGCCGCCCTCGTCGAGCACGATCCACGGGTGGATGCCCCGTCGCTGGAATTCGGCGGCCGCCTCGCGAGCCGCTGCCCCGTGCGACTCCTCGTTGCCGCCGAGCCAGACGTAGAGATCGCGTGCCGGGGTGAAGTCGGCGGCGAGGAGGTTCTCGACCGCGTCCAGCAGCACGCACACGGCGCCCTTGTCGTCCAGCGTGCCGCGTCCCCAGACCACACCATCGTCGATGACGCCGTCGAACGGAGGCCGGCTCCAGGCGCCCTCATCGCCGACCGGGACCACGTCGTAGTGGGCCATGAGCAGGGCGGGGGATCCGCTGGTGCGACCTGGCCAGCGGAACAACAGGCCGAAGTCCGTGATCTTCTCGAACTCCAGGCGTTCATGGACGAGCGGATACAACTCCCGCAGCAGCTCCTCGAAGTCGTGGAAGGGGCCCGGCCCGGTGGCGTCGACGTGCGCGGAGACGGTCGGGATGCGGACCATGCGCGACATCCGCTCGGCGATGCCTACTCGTACCTGGACGTCCATCGCACCAGCGTATCCAGCCGTCGACCCGTCACGCCGTGTCACGAAGATCACACCGTGGTAGGGGGTCGCGGATACCTGCGAGTGACGCGTGGGACAAGAGCGACGGACAGGCTGGAGAGGCACGGTCATCCGACCGCGAGCGAAGCAGGGGCCGAACGAGGGGGACCATCATCGATACCGTCAACGCCTTCATCGCGAGTGTGGTCTCCACGCCGTGGGTGCCGTTCGTGATCGCACTGTTCGTGGTCGTCGACGCCTTTCTGCCGCCCGTGCCGAGCGAATCGCTCATCATCGCCGCGGCAGCAGCCGCAGTCTCGCTGGGTCAGCCGAACCTCGTTCTCGTTGTGGCGTGCGCAGCCGTCGGCGCGATCATCGGCGACAACCTCACCTTCTCGATCGGCAGATCGGTCGGCCTGGAACGGTTCGCCTGGATGCGCCGCCCCCGCATGCGCGCCGCCCTTCAGTCCGCAGGCCGCGGCATCGCACGGCGACCCGCCGTGTTCCTGATGAGCGCGCGGTACATCCCGGTCGGCCGGGTCGCCGTGAATCTCGTCGCCGGCGCCTCGGGATTCCGGCGCCGCACGTTCTTCCTGCTGTCGATCGTCGCCGGAGTGACGTGGGCGACGTACTCGGTCGCGATCGGACTTCTCGCCGGCCATCTGCTCCACGGCAACGCGCTGCTCGGTATGCTCGTCGGAATCGCCGGGGGAATCGTGTCGGGCGTGCTCGTCGACCTGGTCATGAGGCTCGCTGCCCGTCGTGCCGCCTCACGAAGCTCGACGGAGTCGGACCAACGGAATCCCGAGCGTCGTGAGTCGGAGAGCATCGGGGTGGAATGACGAAAGCGGAGAGGCCACGCGAGTCGCATGGCGACCCGGCTCGGCCAGCTGGAGCGCGACCCGATCGAGCACGCCGTGATCGGAACAGGACCAACCTCAAGCGCCTGGATCTCGGACGCATCGGCCTGTGGACGATCGTCATCCTCGGTGCCGTCACCATCCTGGCCGTCGGCTCCGCGCTGCCCGCGGCGGCGTTCGGCGTACCCGTCGTGTTCTCACTCATCCTTGCGGCCGGCCTCGCAGGCTCGATGGTCCTCAGCCTTGTGCGGCCGACCCTTGCGACGGTCCTCGTCGTGGTCTCCGTGCTCGGCTTCGCACTCGTGACACCGCCATCCGGCCCCTGGCCGATCATGGTGCCATCGATCATCGCGCTCGCGGTGGTCGTGCTTCTCGTCTCGCGCACCCGGTGGTTGATAGGTCTGATCGCGGTTCTCGTGACGGGTGCCGGCGGAATGGTCATCGCGATCGCGAGCCCGACGACGACGGATGTCAGTGGAGCCGCCACAGCAGACCTCATCGTGTTCGTGTCCATCGCCGCCGCCGCGTGGCTGATCGGACTCCTCATCGGCAAGTGGGCTGCGGTGCGAGCCCAATTGCTCCGGGAACGGGCGATCTCGGCCGCCGAGCTCGTCCGCCGCGAAGCTGTCGAACAACGCACCGAGCTCGCTCGGGAGCTCCACGACGTCGTCGCGCATGGCATGAGCGCGATCCAGGTGCAGGCGTCCTCGGCGCGGTACCGCATTCCGGGGCTGTCCGAGACCGCGGCCGCCGAGTTCGACGAGATCGCGGGTCTGGCACGCTCGTCGATGCGCGAGATGCGGGCACTGCTGGCCGTGCTGCGCAGCGAGGATGCAACCGGTCAAGGGGTTCCGCAGCCCACGGCCGCCGACGTGCCCGACCTGGTGGCAGCCGCGGTGCGGTCCGGTTCGCGTATCGAACTCGACGACCGGCTCACCGTTGACGAGCGCGCCGCACTCGATCCGGTCGTCTCGCTCACGCTCTACCGGGTGGTGCAGGAATCCCTGAGCAATGTGGCGCGTCACGCGACGGGCGCCGACACGCTCGTGACCATCGAGGTCGGCGACGCCGGGCTCTTCGTCCAGGTGCGCAACGGCGCGGCGACCGGCAACGGCGGGGGAGACCTCGCGGTTCCGGATGCCGGCGGCAACGGCATCCGTGGCATGCGCGAGCGCGTCACGCTTCTCGGCGGCACGCTGGAGGCGGAACACACGGATGACGGCGGGTTCGTCGTGCGCGCGGCAATCCCGTTGAATGGTCAGAAGGAGCTGGGCGGTTCGACCGACCCGAAAGGCATGGAATGACGATCAGCGTTCTCGTCGCGGACGACCAGGCGATGGTGCGCGCCGGATTCGCCGCCATCCTCGATGCGCAGCAGGGGATCAGCGTGCTCGGCCAGGCCTCCGATGGAGTCGAGGCCATCGCGCTGGCGCGCAGCCTGCGGCCGGATGTCGTGCTGATGGACGTGCGCATGCCGAACCTGAACGGGATCGACGCGACGCGCGAACTCGTGACTCCGAGCCGCGGTGAACCGCACGTGCCGCGCGTGCTCGTGCTGACGACGTTCGACGCCGACGACTACGTGTACGACGCGCTCGCCGCGGGTGCGAGCGGATTCCTGCTCAAGGATGCCGCGCCCGACGAGCTCGTGCACGCCGTGCGGATCATCGCCGACGGTGATGCGCTGCTCGCACCGAGCGTGACGAGGCGACTCCTCGAGAGATTCACGGCGCAGCGTCCTGCGTCGCCGCGTCGGTCGGTGCAGCTGAACTCGCTGACCGAGCGGGAGCGGGAGATCCTGGTGCTCATCGGCCGCGGATACTCGAACTCCGAGATCGCGGGCGAGCTCTTCATCGCGGAGCAGACCGTGAAGACGCACGTCAGCCGGATCTTCACGAAGGTCGGCGTGCGGGACCGCGTGCAAGCGGTCATCCTGGCGTACGACACGGGGCTGGTGCAGCCGGCTTCCTGACCGGGGTCTGGTCCCCCGCCGGTCGCGCGGACCGTGAACGAACCTCGGCGGACAACTCGCGAGCTCATGGCCGAGGGCGCAGGTCATCCACTGTTCGCATCCGATGTCCTGCACGTTCGCGTCCGCACTCGTGCACTTTCGCGGAGGTGACGCGGCGCTTGGCCCCTACCGGGGTAGGGGAGCGGAATGGCTCCGGGCGGTGACGCGGCGCTGTGTGTGCGCTTCGTACGTTCTAGCCGGCGGCCATGCAGAGCCGACCGGGAAGAGAGAGCATCGTGTCCGTCGACATCCCCATCGCCGCTCAGCCGGCCGATCCGCGAGACGAGCAGCATCGCGTCAGGAACAGCCGAACGTGGGAAGCGCCGCCAGCGCCTCTGGCATCCGTTCCCGCTTCCGTGCGCGTTCGGGCGCGGGACGGTGCCGTCGACCTTGCCAGAGCGTGGTGCCTCACCGTGGTCGTCGTGATGCATGCGCTCATGGTCGGTGTGACGATGGGCGCGGGCGGACCCGTGCTCGAGAACGCTCTCGAGGGCTGGTCGGGCTTCGCTCCGTTCACCTGGTTCGCCCAGATCATGCCGTTGTTCTTCGTGCTCGGTGGCTTCTCCGCCCACGTTCAGTTCACGTCGCTGAACTCTCGCGGCGTGACGGCGTCCGGCTACATCGCGTTGCGGATGCGCCGCCTACTGCGGCCGGCGCTCGCGGCCATCGCTGCGATCGTGCTCGTGCTGGCCGTGCTGACACTGCTCGGAACGCCTGCCGACATCGTCGCGATCGCCGGATTCAGGCTCAGCCAGCCGTTGTGGTTCCTCGGCGTGTATGCGCTGACGACCGCCGCGGTGCCGCTCGCCCTCGCGGCGCATCGCCGCGCGCCGTGGGCGTCGGTAGGCGCGCTCGCCGGGCTCGCGGCGACCGTCGACATCGTGCGATCGGCGACCGGCATGGCCGGCATCGGCTTCCTCAACCTCGTGTTCGTCTGGCTGCTGGTGCAGCAGTTCGGATTCTGGCTCGCCGAGGACCGGATGCCTCGCTCCCGCCTGGCCGTCGCCGCCCTCGCCGTCGCTGCTTACGGAAGCCTTGCGCTGCTGTGCACCTTCGGCGTGTTCTCGTTCGACCTGCTCTACGATCTCAATCCGCCGTGCTTCGCACTGGTCCTGCTCGGCATCGGTCAACTGGCTCTCTTCCGGCTGTTCGCCCCCGCACTGCGACGGATGCACGCCCTGCGTCCCGTGAACGCGATCGCCGGTTGGATCAACGCCAGGGCGATGACCGTCTACCTCTGGCACATGCTCGTGCTCGTGCTGCTCGCGGGCGTCCTCGTCCTGGTTGCGAGCGGCGTCGGGATCCTCGGCGGCGCGGAGCTTCCTGCACTGCGCTCCGGCGAGTGGTGGGCGACGCGTCCGCTGTGGCTGGTCTGCGTGATCGCGGCGGTGGCGCTGGTCGTCACGGCGACGTCGCGATGGGAGACCGCGCCAGCGGCTCCTGCCGACCCGAAGCGGCCGGTCGGGTGGGGCGCAGCATCCGCTTCGGCACTGCTGGCGATCGCGGGCGTGGTCGTGATCCTGGTCACGGGATTCACGATCGTCGGCGGCGTTGTCGGCCTGGCGTGCATCGCAGCCGGCCTGCGGCTCGCATCGGGACAGCCGATCGTCGGTTCGCGAGTCGCGTCGGAACAGCCGGCTGGTGGCGTGCTTCCGTCCCTTGCCTGTTCGGCTTCTACTCGACCGGCGCAGCCAGCGACGGAATGAGCTCGTCCAGCACCTCGATGGTGTGTTCCCACCCGCGCACGGCGAGGGTGGGAACGCCCATCGCAAGCACCGGGTAGTCGTTGCCGTCCGGATCGAGCCGGTCGCCGATGAAGAGCATCTCGGTGAGGCGGATGCCGGTCAGCTCGGAGAGCCGACCGATCCCGTACGCCTTGTCGATGCCGCGCCGGGTGATGTCGACGGATGTCGACCCGCCCGACCGCACCTCGAGGTCGGGGATCAGGTCCTGCACCGCTGCCCGCAGCGTGTTCTTCTTCTCGCCGGACGGGTCCCACGCGGACTTCGCCGACACCGGCGCCGACTGGCCGAGCGCGGAGAACGTGATCTGCGATCCGCGGTCCTCCAGGATCGGACCCCACGTCTCGGACTCCCAGTACCCGAGGCGACGCGCCTCCGACTCGACCGCATCCAGCGCACGCTGCTTCTCGTCGTCGCTCAGATCCTGGGCGTACACCTTGGTCCAGTCGCCATCGACGAAGCGGAAGTACTGCGTGCCGCAGGTTGGCATGAGGTGCAGCCGCTCGAGGGCGGCGGGGGAGGCATCCGTGAGCTTCTCGATCACCTGCGCCGAGAACTGCCCGAACTGCCCGCCGGAGATGACACACACCGGCACTGCGTCGAGCAGGTCGGTGAGGCGCTGCGCCATCGCGGGGTCCAGCGGCGACTTGGACGCTGCGAGCGTGTCATCGAGGTCGAAGGCGACGAGGCGGGGAGAGAACGCGATCAAAGGGTGATCCTGGAGGTGAGGCACGCGAACGTGCGGACGACGGGTGTGTTCCGGCTGACACGGCAGTCTAGTCAGCCGACTCTGAATGGGCGGACAGAGGCCTAGAGCTCAGCGTGCAGCAGCCACACCCGCTCGGCGGAGTCGCGCCAGCTGAAGGCGGCGGAACGATCCATTCCCGCGAATCGCAGGCGTTCCTGCACCCCTGGGTCGGCGAGCACGGCCGCGATCGCCTGAGCGAGGCGCGCCGGGTATCCCTTCGCGTCCTCCCGCGGCACGGCGATGCCGGCGCCGAATGCGACCTCGCGCACGGCCGGGTCGTCCGAGTGCACCACAGGCGTGCCGAAGCGCATCGCCTCGACAACGGGCAGACCGAATCCGGATGCCAGGTTCGGGTACGCGAAGACTCCTGCGCGACTCAGCACGACGGCCAGATCCTCATCCTCGAGGGTCCCGAGCACGAGGACACGTCCTTCGGGCAGCCCGCATTCCATGGCGACGGTGCTGATCGTCTCGCCGCGGAACTCCTCGGGACCGACGACGACCAGCGGCATCCCGTCCAGCAACGGATGGCTCATCGCCTTCAGCAGTTCACGGAGACCCTTCCGCGGGTCGAGGCTCGACACTGTGGCGACATACTGCGCGGGCAGGCGGAGTCGGGCGGCGCGGACATCCGCATCCGCCGGCAGGCGCAAGGTGTCCGAGGGCGCACCACCGATCACCCGGATGCGATCACCGAGGTGTGCCACGTCTTCCAGCTGCTCGGCCACGGCGTGCGTCGGCACGACGATGGCGTCGGCGAACTTGCGTGCGCGCTTGAACATCGCCTTCTGCCAGGCGGTCTGCGTGAGGCCGAGCTTGTCGGATGCCGTCCACGCGGACGCGTCGTGCACGGTGACGGTCGTCTGGTCCAGGTCGTCGGTGTCGTGGCGGAACAGCGGCGCGAGAAGGCTCGGCGCATGGATCAGCCCGCCACCCATCGGCAGCTTGACGCCCATCTGCCACGCAAGGGCCACCTCCCGAGGGCCGACGGGCAGAGAGTGCACGTCGGCGAGACCGGGCAGGAGCTCCTGCAGACGTCGACGGTCCGTCTCGTCGTGGGCAGCTATCACACCCTCGACGACGCATCCGCGCGGCGCGGTCGCGACGAGCTGCCTGGTCAGTTCCAGGCTGTAGCGCGACACGCCATCCGGCACGTCGCTGAGGACATCGTCAACGATCACCCGCAGGGTTGTCATCGAACACCTTTCGATCGAACGCGTCCGCCAGAGCGTCACGCCAGTCTCGCATCACGGGCAGCCCGGCCGCTTGCCAAGCGTCGTGACCGAGAACGGAATACGCGGGCCGCGGGGCAGGACGCACGAAAGCATCACTTGTGGTCGGCTGCACTCGTGCCGGGTCGAGTCCGGCGAGCTCGAAAGCGGCGCCCGCGAGGCCGAACCAGGTCGTTTCGCCGCTTGCCGTGCCGTGGTAGATACCTGCCGTTGCGCCGGAATCGACGAGGTGCACGAGCTGTGCGGCGAGATCCGCCGTCCAGGTCGGCTGACCCACCTGGTCGTCGACGACGCTCACCGTTTCGTGCGATGCCGCGAGGCGGAGCATCGTCTTGACGAAATTCGGTCCGTACGTGCCGTACAGCCACGCGGTGCGAACGATGAAGGTGCCGTCGGGATGAGCGGCCAGCGCGAGCTCCTCACCGGCGGCCTTTGTGCGTCCGTAGGCGTTCAGAGGGTCGCGGGGGGCACCCTCGGCGTACGGCGCGAGCGCATCGCCCTGGAAGACGTAGTCCGTCGAGATGGTGACGAGCCGAGCACCGGCATCCCGTGCTGCAATGGCGAGGTTCTCGACGCCGAGTGCGTTGACCGAGTAGGCGAGACCTTCGTGCGTCTCTGCGTCGTCGACCTTCGTATAGGCGGATGCATTGAAGACGACGTCGTGGCCCGCGACCACTGCGGCCACCGCATCGCGGTCGGTGACGTCCAGTTCGGCACGGGAAAGAGCGGTCACCTCACGGTCGCCGAGAGCGGACTGCAGATCGTGGCCCAGCATCCCGGATGCGCCGGTGATCAGGTAACGCATACCGCTACTGCCCCTGCGCCCTGTAACGGTCTTCGGTCGCCTGCTTCTGCGGAGCCCACCAGTCTTCGTGGTCCTTGTACCACTGGATCGTGGCGGCGAGGCCTGCGGCGAAGTCCGCGTAGCGCGGGGTCCAGCCGAGCTCCGTGCGCAGCTTCGTCGAGTCGATGGCGTAGCGCAGGTCGTGGCCGGGACGGTCGGCGACCAGGTCGTACGCGTCCGCCGGCCTTCCGAGCTCGCTCAGGATGAGTTCGACGACCTGCTTGTTGTTCTTCTCGCCGTCTGCGCCGATCAAGTAGGTCTCACCGATGCGGCCCTTTTCGAGGATGGTGAGGACAGCTGACGAGTGGTCGTCGGCGTGGATCCAGTCGCGCACGTTCTCGCCCGAGCCGTACAGCTTGGGACGTTCCCCGCCGAGAACGTTGGTGATCTGGCGCGGGATGAACTTCTCGACGTGCTGGTAAGGGCCGTAGTTGTTCGAGCAGTTCGAGATGGTCGCCTTCACCCCGAACGAGCGCACCCAGGCACGCACGAGCAGGTCGCTTCCCGCCTTCGTCGACGAATACGGGCTCGAGGGGTTGTACGGCGTCGACTCGGTGAACTTGGCCGGATCATCGAGCTCGAGGTCGCCGTAGACCTCGTCGGTCGAGATGTGGTGGTAGCGGACTCCGTACTTCCGCGCTGCTTCCAGCAGCGTGAACGTTCCGACGACGTTGGTGTGCACGAACGGTTCGGGATCCGACAGCGAGTTGTCGTTGTGGCTCTCGGCTGCGTAGTGCACGACGGCATCGTGATCCGCGAAGAGGCGGTCGACCAATTCGGCATCGGCGATGTCGCCCTTGACGAACGTGAATCGGTCATCGGGAAGCCCGTCGAGCGAGGCGAGGTTGCCTGCATAGGTGAGCTTGTCGAGCACCGTGACGGTGTGGTCGGTGTTGTCGATCAGATAGTGGACGAAGTTCGAACCGATGAAACCGGCACCGCCGGTGACGAGGATCTTCATGCGTTAAAGGGTGCTTTCTGGTCGAGAGACTGCGGCCGAGTCTACTGAAGGCCCATTGGTAGACTCTCCCGGTGCAAATCCGCGAGCTGACCGTGCCCGATGCCTACGAGATCACCCCGGTGCAGCATCGGGACGACCGTGGAGTGTTCCTGGAGTGGTATCGGTTCGATCGTCTGGAGGAGACCGTCGGCCACTCGCTGAACCTTCGCCAGGGGAACACGTCGGTGTCGCGTAGGGGCTCCGTGCGCGGCATCCATTTCGCCGACGTGCCGCCCAGCCAGGCCAAGTACGTGACGTGCACTCGCGGAGCGGTGCTCGACTTCGCCATCGACATCCGTGTCGGCTCTCCGGCATTCGGCACCTGGGACACCGTTCTGCTCGATGACGTCGACCGTCGCGCCATTTACGTGCCGGAGGGGCTCGGTCATTGCTTTGTGGCGCTGACCGACGACGCAACGGTGAGCTACCTCGTCACGGACGTGTACAACCCGGGGCGCGAGCACGGCATCAACCCGCTCGACCCCGACCTCGCGCTCGAGTTCCCTCTCCTGCAGGAGGACCTGTTGTTGTCGCCGAAGGATACGGATGCGCCCGGCCTGGCCGAAGCCAGGGAGCAGGGGCTCCTGCCCGACTATGCGGCCGCGAAGGCGTTCTACGCGTCGCTGAACGGAGCGAACTGAGATGCGCGGAGTCATCCTGGCCGGCGGATCGGGCACGCGCCTATGGCCGATCACCAAGGGCATCTCGAAGCAGCTGATGCCGATCTACGACAAGCCGATGGTCTACTACCCGCTCTCGACACTGATGATGGCGGGCATCCGCGAGATCCTGATCATCACGACCCCGGAGTACAACGATCAGTTCCAGGCGTTGCTCGGTGACGGATCGGATCTGGGACTGCGTCTCGAATACGCGGTTCAGCCCTCACCGGACGGGCTGGCGCAAGCATTCATCATCGGCGAAGAGTTCATCGGTGACGAATCGGTAGCGCTCGTGCTCGGCGACAACATCTTCCACGGGACCGGCCTCGGGACAGCGCTGCGGCACGTGACGAACGATGCCGGGGCCACGATCTTCGCCTATCACGTGAGCAATCCGCGGGCATACGGCGTCGTGGAGTTCGACGACGACTTCAAGGCGGTGTCCATCGAGGAGAAGCCGGACCGGCCGAAGAGCAACTACGCGGTGCCCGGACTCTACTTCTACGACAACCACGTGGTCGAGATCGCGAAGACGATCGAACCGAGTGCGCGTGGTGAACTGGAGATCTCGACCGTCAACGAGCGCTACCTGCAGGCGGGCACGCTCAACGTCCAGGTACTCGATCGGGGCACGGCGTGGCTCGACACGGGAACGTTCGAGTCGATGATGCAGGCCTCGGAATACGTTCGGGTGATCGAAGACCGCCAGGGAACCAAGATCGGCTGCATCGAGGAGATCGCGTGGCGCGCGGGCTGGATCGATGACGATCAGGTGCGAGTTCTCGCCGAGCCGCTGTTGAAGAGCGGCTACGGCCGCTACCTCGTGGGTCTCCTCGAAGCCGAGTAGCGAAACTACGACGTCTCCCAGCCGCCACCCGGGCCGGCGGAAACGCGTCCCTTCGCCCACGGGTCTGTCATGGGTTGCCCAGCAGACGATGCCCTAGCATATTTCAGTTGTCTCACGGACGGAACCCGAATGATCTCACCCTGGTTGGTCGCCATTCCGCCGTTTGTGGTCGCAACCGCTCTGTTCGTGCTTCCTGGACTGTTGGTTCGGATCGCTGGGTGGAATGTCCGCTCGTTGGGCTATTACTTCATCTCGCCGGTCATCTCCTTGGCGATCGTCGGCGTTGCGGCGAATGTCGGTCCTTTGATCGGTCTGCGCTGGTCGCTCCTCCCTGTCGCTATCGTGACCGTCTTCGCCGTCGCTATCGCGTATGGGCTGAAACGCTGGGTGGGTCGAGGGCAAGTGGTCGTGAAGCGCCCTCAGAAATGGGCACTTATCGCGAGCGTCGGCGGGCTCGTGGGTGCCGCTATCGTGATGGCGGCGCAGTTGACGTACGTATTCGTCGGCCCTGAGAACATCTCGCAGTCGTTCGACAACGTTGCACATCTCAATTCGGTCCGGTTGGCACTCGACAGTGGGAATGCATCGGCCGCAACGATCGGAAGCGTCACCGGAGCGACACTGTATCCGGACGGATGGCATGCATTCGTCACGCTTGTCGTGCAATTGACCGGCGTCAGCATTCCGGTAGGCGTCAACGCCACGAATCTCGCGATCGGGGCGATCGTGTGGCCGGCATCGTGTATCGCGCTCGCATCCGTGTTCTTCAGGGATCGTCCGGCCGCCCTGGTCTCGGCGGCGGCGTTGTCAACTGGATTCGCGGCCTACCCGATCGCGATCTTGTGGTGGGGTGTGCTGTATCCGAACTTCACCGGATACGCCGTTGTCCCGGCTGGTGTCGCAGCGGTCCTGCTGTTGCTCCGATCCGAGGGTGTCCGAAATCGAGTCAGGGCGGCGGTCCTCGTCCTTGTGGCGCTCCTGGGCACAGGAATTGCCCACCCGAATGCGTTCCTGGCTGTCGTCGTGTTCGGCGCGACAATCGCTCTCGACTGGCTCATCAGGTACGGAATCGGTGTTGGCACTCGCCGAGGATGGATCATCGCCTCGTCTTGGATCGTCGGCACCGTCGTGTTTGTGGTGGCCTTGTTCTGGTTCGTACGAACACCCGTTGCTGCAGCGACGTGGCCCCCGTGGGGTACGACCTGGTCGGCGATCAAGCAATCTCTCACGATGGGCACAGGTGGCTATCCGATCACTGTCGTGGTGGTGATCCTGCTCGCGATCGGTGTGGTCACCGTGGTGGCTCGACCCAAGTGGCTGGCCGTTCTTCTTCCCTTCGCGGTCGCAGCGACACTTTTCGTTCTCGTGTCAGGAACGGATGTGGGAAATCCCCTTCGTCAGCTCCTGACGAATCCGTGGTACAGCGACTCGTATCGCATCGCCGCTCTGCTTCCGGCCGCTGCCATCCCGCTCGCGACTCTCGGCGTCGTGACCGTCGTCGATATCGCCGCGACCGCAGCGAAACGAGTGTCTATTCCGCGTGTCGTGTCGGGAATCGTTGCCGTGGCTGCAGCAGTTGCCCTGTTTGTGCTCGTGGGCGCCGTGGGGCCCAACGTGCGGGGATACGCTACTGCGGCTCGCGCGAGCTATCAGATGACTCCATTCTCATGGTTGTTGAGCCCGGACGAACGGACGCTGATCATGCGCCTGAAGTCCGAAGTCTCCGGCGGCTCCGTCATCGCCGGCAGCCCGAGGAACGGCGCATCGTTGGCATACGCGCTCGCGGGGCGCCACGTGACGGAGCTCTACGTCTTCGGCCCGAAGAATTGGAATCAGAGGATCATCGCTCACCACCTACGGGACATCGAGACAGATCCGCGGGTCTGTCGCGCAGTCCGCGCCGAGCACGTGGGCTACGTGCTGGACTTCGGTTCGGCACCTGATGTACAGAACAAACCTGAGCTGGGGAAGGCCGAATACAACGGGGTGCAGGACCTCACGCCGAACTCTCAGCTCCACCTCATCGACCATCAAGGACCGGCGAAGTTGTTCCGCGTCCAAGGGTGTTGAAGCGCCGTAGCACGGCTGCGGAAAGGAAGACGTTCATATGAACTACGACTTGCTCGTCGTTGGATCCGGGTTCTTCGGGTTGACGGTCGCTGAGCGCTGCGCCAACGAGCTAGGACTTCGCGTGGCGGTCATCGACCGACGCTCACACATAGGGGGCAACGCTTACAGTGAGCTTGATGCCCAGACTGGCATCGAGGTCCACCGCTATGGCGCGCACCTCTTCCACACGTCCAACAAGAACGTGTGGGATTACGTGAACCGCTTCACGCAGTTCACGTCGTATCAGCATCGCGTTTACACCACGCATAAGGGAGAGGTTTTTCCGCTCCCGATCAACCTCGGGACCATCAACCAATTCTTCCGCTCTTCTTATTCGCCCGATCAGGCGCACGCCCTCGTCGTCGAGCAGGCTGCCGAGATCGCTTCTGGGGACATCTCGAACCTCGAAGACAAGGCGATCTCCCTCATCGGTAGACCGCTGTACGAGGCCTTCATTCGGGACTACACCGCTAAGCAGTGGCAGACGGATCCCAAGGAGCTGCCGGCAGAAGTCATCAGCAGGCTGCCCGTGCGCTACAACTACGACAACCACTACTTCAACGACACCTACGAGGGCCTTCCTGTCGACGGCTACACCCCTTGGCTCGAGCGGATGGCAGACAACCCGAAGATCGACGTCATGCTCGACACCGACTTCTTCGACGAGGGATCGCCGTTCGTCAAGCACTCCACTGTCGGTGCCATCCCCATCGTCTACACGGGTCCTGTCGACAGATACTTCGACTACGCCGAGGGTGCACTGTCCTGGCGAACCCTCGACTTCGAACGCGAGGTCCTGAGTGTGGGGGACTTCCAGGGAACGTCGGTCATGAACTATGCGGACCTGGACGTGCCGTATACGCGCATCCACGAGTTCCGGCACTTCCACCCCGAGAGGGACTACGATCCGAGCCGCACGGTCATCATGCGGGAGTACTCGCGCTTCGCGGAATCCGGCGACGAGCCGTACTACCCGGTGAACACACCTGAGGACCGTGCAACGTTGCTCGCATACCGTGAGCTCGGCGCGGCCGAACAATCCGTGATCTTCGGAGGGCGGCTCGGCACGTATCAGTACCTCGACATGCACATGGCGATCGGATCTGCGCTCTCCACCTTCGAGAACAAGCTGAAGCCGCTCTTCACGAGGTCCTGACCCGCGGGTGGGGGCCGTCGACGTCCGCAGGAGACGTCGTCGGCCTCGCCGCACCCCTCACCGGTCGTGGAGCTGCAAGGCTTGATCGCCGCCGCAAAGTGTTCCCGATAGCGCTCAGTTCTCGGGCAGAGCGCCGATCGCATCCTCGATCGGGCCATCGAACACGACCTTGCCCTTGCGGATCACCACTCCGCGTTGGCAGAGGGCGGAGACCATCGCCATGTCGTGGCTGACGACCACCATGGTCTTGCCCTGCAGGATCAACTCTTCGATCTTCCGCTGGCATTTCTCGCGGAACGGCGCATCGCCCACGGCGAGGATCTCGTCGACGAGCAGGATGTCGAGTTCGGTGTGGATAGCGACCGAAAAGGCAAGCCGAAGGAACATTCCGGACGAATAGTGCTTCACCTCGGTGTCGATGAACCCGCCGATCTCCGAGAACGCGACGATGTCGTCGAATCGCTCATCGATCTCCTTGCGCGACATCCCGAGGATCGCGGCGTTCAGGTAGACGTTGTCCCGTCCGGTGAGATCGGGGTGGAATCCTGCGCCGACCTCGATGAGGCCGGCCAGCCGTCCGCGCGTGAGGATGCGGCCCTTGTCGGGGAGCAGAACCCCCGAGATGAGCTTGAGCAGTGTCGATTTTCCGGACCCGTTGTAGCCGAGCAGCGCGACCGCCTCGCCCTCGTGGATCTCCAGCGAGACGTCCGAGAGAGCCGAGAACGTGGTCGAGAGCTTCTTGCGGCGGATGAAGCCGACGAAAGCCTCTTTGAACGAGTGCGTGTGACGAAGGATGAAGGTCTTCGTCACGTTCTTGACGATGATGCTCGGCGGGGCCGAAGTCATTTCTGTTCCCACTGGCGGGACAGAGCTCCTTGTGTCAGAGATCCTGGGCAAAACGACCCTCGAGCTTCCGGAAGGTGAGCTGCCCGACGATGAGGAAGGCGATCGACGTCAGGACTGCGATGAACGAGAAAAGAAGGAGGTTCGGTGGTCCTTCGGGAATGCTGCCATGCAGCGTCGGCGTCCAGAATGCGAGGTGCATCAGCTCGACCGCGGGGGTGAGCGGGTTCAGCATGTAGACGGTCTGCGCCCACTGCGGGAGCGCGGCCTGCACGGAGTGCCAGTGGTAGAGAACTGGCGATGCCCATGTGGCGAACAGCAGGAACAGCTCGACAAGGTTCTGGGCATCCCGGAATGACGTGTTCACTGCGCCGAAGAGAAGCCCGAGGCCGGTCGAAAGGATCGTCACGATGATCACGCCGAAGAGGAAGCAGAGCAGGGCAAAGAAGCTCGGAATCCAGCCCGTGATCAGGCATCCGACGAAGAGCACGACAACCTGAGGTAGGAAGTGGATGAAAGCCACGAACACCGCTGCCAACGGGAAGAGTTCCCGTGGTAGGTAGATCTTCTGCACGAGGGCGCCGTTGTCGACGATCGATCTGGTGGCGTTCGTGAACGCCTCGCCGAACAGGTTGATCACGATCATGCCCGAGAACAGATAGATCGGGAAGTTCGGGACGCCCTTGTTCAAACCCAGGAACACTCCGAGCGCGAAGAAGTACACGAAGAACTGGGCGGCAGGCTTGACGTACGACCACGTCCACCCGAGGACCGAGCCGTGGTACCGGGTCTGGATTCCTTTGCGCACCAGCAGCCGCAGAAGGTACCGATAGCGGAAGATGTCAAAAAGACCACGGCTATGACCGGGTGTCACGAAGCCCTGTGCTCCGGCGTGGTAAGTGGTCGTCACGGCGTGGGGGTTCCTTAGTGAAGGCTGCTCTTCCGGCAGCGGCGCATTCGACCTCCAAGGGGGAGTCGTAAACCTCACCAAGTGTAGTCGTTGAGAAAGAGGCTTATCGCGGTCGCTCCCAGGTTGCCGACGATCGGGATTCGTGGGTCGAACCGGCGTGTCTCGCATGGCACGGGGGCCGGAGACGCCGTCCGCGCGAGCGCGACGGGTGCGGCGACGGATCAGGGCCTGACGTCGCATGGAGGCGCTTTGGAGGAAACTGCTCGCTAAGCTGTCTGGGGCGTTCCGCCGGTCCCTGCACACGAAATCAGAGGATTACCTGACATATGCGCATCTACCGCCTTTACGACCGGCTGGCGCTGTTCGCCGTGGGCGAGGAAGCCGGCGTCGTCTCGGTGGGTGAGGCGCTGAGCGCTCGTCAGCGGGCGCTGCTTGTCGGAGCTCTGAACTACCACGCCTTGGATGCCCCGTCAGCACGTTTTCGGATCCACGTATATGTGGCGCGACGTGGCATGCCATCGTCGCTGACCGACGACAGCACGCGACGCGCACCCAAAAAGACGGCCGGCGCCGTGTGGATGGGAGAATTCGGCATCATCAGCGAAGTCGCCGGTGAGGAGCATCCACTTTTCTCGGCCGTGGGTCGCGGTGACCGGCGTCTCGTGCCCGATACGGAAACGGGCGAACGACACATAGTGCTCGATGCCGACCCGTCAGGCGAGAAGAGTGGTCTGCTGCGCACGCACGGCCTGTATTGGGGAGCGCGCATGGCAGTGGAGCGCCGGTTCCCATTCGCGTACGACCGCCTGCGGCAATTCATGATCCGAAACCGCGAGTCAGGCCTGTTCTCGGCGCGGATCGCTCGAACGCATCGTGACGTCGTCGCCGAGCCCACGCGAAACCCCGGCGAAGGCTCACCAGCAGTGCTGTTCGGGTTGCATTGGCTTGATCTGGGCGGCGCCGAGCGATGGGCGCTGAAGACCATTGAGGTCGCGCAGAACCACGGGATGACTCCGATTGTGGTCACCGATGTCGCCTCCTCGCACCCCTGGATCACTCGGCCCGAGTTCGATGAGGCCATCGTGCTGCCGATGACCCACCCGCTCGGGCAGCCCGACGACAGAGAGCCAGTGCTCGACGCGATCGTGGAATCTTGGGATATCCGTGGTGTGTACGTGCACCACTGCCGATGGATGTACGACCGCCTTCCATGGCTGCGTGGGCGCCTTCCGGGGCGTCCGATCGTCGACTCGCAACACATCCTGGAGTTCAACGGCGGCGGGTATCCGGCGCTCGGCGTCATGCTGGATGACAGCATCGACACGCATCACGTTATTTCGCCGCAACTCGAGGACTGGTTGCGGGATGTGCAGGGCGTGCCCTCGGCGAAGATCGAACTGGCACCGCTGGTCGGACTCACTGCCGACGCGGGTCGCATTGACGGCGTGCGTCGACGCATCGACGCAAAAGTGCTCAAGGTCGGTTTCGTCGGAAGGTTCGCCCACCAGAAGCGTCCCTATCTCTTTCTGAAGCTTGTGGAGGCGCTGCAGCGCTCCTTGGGCATTCCAGTCGAGGCCGTGATCCAGGGCGGCGGGGCACTGGAACCGTTCGTTCACCGTGAGATCGATCGGCACGGACTACGGGATGTCGTGACGTTGCGTGCGGAGACCGCACCCGTCTCGGAGACGCTATCGATGGTGGATGTCCTTGTGATCACCTCTCAGAACGAGGGGCTCGCTCTGACAGCACTCGAATCGATTGCAGCTGGCGTGCCGGTCGTATCGACGGATGTCGGATCGCAGCGAACGGTCGTAGCACCCGAGGCGCTTGTGTCACGGCAACCGCACGCGTTCCTCGGGAAAGCCACCGAGATCCTTGCGCGGATGGCGGCTTCTGAGGCGTTTCGCGCGCAGATCTGGGCCGATGAGTCGCGGCTCGCCGATGAGTTTTCGCAGCTGGAATCCGCAGACAACTGGCTGGAAAGGACGATGACCGAGTGGAGCAGGTAACCGCCGTCGTTGTGGCGTTCAATCGGCTCGAGAAGCTGAAGACCGTTATTGCATCGATCGAGGCGCAGACGAGACGACCCGATCGCCTTATCGTGGTGGATAACGCCTCGAGCGACGGAACGGGCGAGTACCTGGCGACTGTCCAGTCATCACTCGAGCTCGACGTGCTGACCCTGTCCGAGAACACGGGCGGGGCCGGCGGATTCTCGGCCGGTATGGCGCGCGCCTACAACCTCGGCGCCGACTATGTCTGGATCATGGACGACGACTGTTATCCGAATCCGGACGCCCTGCGCATCCTCATCGACGGTCAGCGAGACGCTGTGGAGAAGCTAGGGCCGGAAGTGCCGTTCTCGTGCTCGCTCGTGCTTTACACGGACGGGAACATCTGCGAGATGAACAACCCGGAGACCACCTGGGATTGGGCGAGGCTGATCGCATCGGGCTCGCGCTCCGTCATGGTCCGCAGCTGCTCCTTCGTCTCAGTGCTCTTTCCTCGATGGGTGATCGAGAAGCACGGACTTCCGTATTCGGAGTACTTCATCTGGTTCGACGACCACGAGTACACGCTCCGCGTGACGCGAGCTTGCCCTGGCGTCCAGGTGCTCGACAGCACCGTCGTGCACGACATGGGCGACAACAAGGGAGTCAACTTCGGTCTGATCGACCACAAGAACGCCTGGAAGTTCCGCTTCGGCATCCGGAACGAAGGCTCGTACCGCTTGCATCACGAGAGCTTGGCATCGTACTTGCTCTTCTTTGCGCGGGTGCAGGTAGTCATGCTGCGCGGGCGGGTGGAGCGGCGTCTTCGCTGGTCGATGACCAAACAGCTTTTCCGAGCGATCGGGTTCAATCCGAGGATCGCGTTCCCGTCGAGATCCTCCATCGGATAGAGCTGTGGTCGAGGCTCGGCGTCAGCGAGCGCGCATTCACTTGGCTGCCGGCTTCGCTCCCGAGCCGCGCTGGACGATCATCGATCGATATGCGCGGCGCCTGACCACCTCAGGCGTCAGCCGATACGCTCCGCGGAGCACAACGTTGCGCAGGAACTGCCTTCGAGATGTGAATCCGCTTCGTAGGAATGCGCGCTGAAGCATCCATTCGCTGCGGAGTAAACGCAGTCCGCCGCGCCGCTTGTATGCGCCGGACGAGATGCGGTAACGCACGAGAGGCTCTGGCGAGTTGACGGCGCGCACACCGGACTTGAGCATGCGGACGAAGAGCCAGTAATCCTCCATCATGCCCATCGGCCGGTACCCGCCCGCCAGCTCGACAGCCTGTTTGGTGTAGACGACGGTCGGGTGATTGAAAGGATCGTGGAAACGCGCATAGTGCGTGATCGCATCAAGATCCGTCGGCGGGGTCCTTCGGACCCCCACCAGCTCCTCTCCGTGCTCGGTTTCGGAGAACTCGAGGAGTCCGCTTCCGACGAGTTCGTATCCCTTCTCGATCAGATCGAGCTGGATCTCGAACCGATTTGGCTCGGAGACGTCGTCGGCGTCCATCCGAGCTACCACTTCGTAGGAGCACTCGGCCAGTCCCGCGGTCAGTGCTTCCGACAATCCTCGGTTCTCCGGAAGGATGACGATATTCAACGGAACCGGTGTGCTTCGATCCAATTCTGCGATAGCGGACACCAAATGGGCCGATACCGGCCCGTCCTGCACGAGGACCACCTCGGAAGGACGCACGGACTGTTCGACGACCGAGCTCCGAAAGGCTCGCAAAAGGTATCCGGCATCGTCACCGTGGTACACAGGCATGAGGAGCGAGAACGGGGGTGGAGCCATCAGCGGTGGGCCCCCCGGCTCCGTGCCGTTTCGAAGGTCGTCAAAGACGATCCATCGATGCCGAGTGAGTCGAGGTAGGCGCCATTGTCCCGTGGCTTCGTCTTCACCCCATCGTTCCAGCCCGCACGGAATGTGCGCACGATGGTGCCCCGATCCTGCGAGGCGCGGTAGGTGCGCATCCAGCGCCGGGCTGTGGATGCGACATAGAGCGGCAGCTCGTACCAGCCAAGCGCGGTTGAGACGCGGAAAAGCCAGAGCTTGTTCCGGACCTCGTAGTAAAAGCGTGGACCTGGATCGACGTCTGTGTCTGCGCGCGCCTTGGTCTTGTGCAAGACGACGCTCGCCGGCACGTAGAGCCCTCGGCCATGGCGGAGGATGCGCGCGGTGAACTCGAAGTCGTCGTTCCAGAGAAAGTACTCCGCAACGGGAAGGCCGTGAGCTCGCACCGCCTTCGCGTCGACAAGTGCGGAGACGAAAGAAGCCGAGCGAACGGGAACGGATGCCACGGCGGCCGCATCCCTTCGTTCGGATGCTCTGGCAAGAGGTTTGCGTCGCGGAGTGTTCATCGGATGGTCGAGGCCGTCGGCCCACACGACCCGTGAGGCCAGGACGGACACCTCCTCGCGGGCGTTGGAGCGCACGTCCAGGAGCGCCTCTAGGGCCGTCGGGGTAGGGATGGTGTCATCGTCCATGACCCACACCAGGTCTGCGTTCTGTACCGTCAATGCGTGTTCGATCGCCACGGCGAAGCCTCCGGCACCGCCTGTGTTTACTCCAAGTCTGACCAGATCCACTTCGGGAAAGCCCGCGGCGACCTCGGCGGAGTCGTCGGTCGACGCATTGTCCACGACGACGACTGCGTCAAGGGGCAGCGTCTGCTCCTGGAGAGCGTTGAGGCATTCGTTCAGAAGGTCGCGCCTGTTGTATGCGACCACGGCTGCGACTACGCGCACACCATAACCTTTCGTCGGGAACGCCACTGCACCGTCGCTGATGCGTGTGGCGACTCGGCATATCGGGACGTGGCAACTTTACCGGGGTCCGCTGAGCGGACTGACACAGCACGTTCCTTGTCGGAACGGATTCGGGGGTGGATCTCCGAACGCCGCCGCCGCTCGTTGACGAACACAACAACGGAGCGTACTTCGGTGCGTTGGTCAGATTCAGCGCACTTCAGCAGTGAACCGGGCACGCAGTGCTGCCAGTACCTTCTCGCCGACATTCCAAGAAGGGAAGAGCAGATCTGTATTCGTACGTTGGCGGTCCTCCAACGGGTCGGATTCGCCGGAGGCAAGGGAGAGAGCCAGCCGTTGCGCTTCAGCGACGTCGGAGACGCGGTGTACGCCGGCGACAGCGATCTCACCTATGTCGTTGAACGGCGCGTGGCCGGCCCTTTCCAGGAACACAATTGGCTTCGTCATCACCTGTGGCTCGATGAGCATGCTGACGCCGTCCGTGACGACGCAGTCGCTGGCAGCGACGATGTTCATGTATTCCGCGCCGTTGCATACCTCGGCGTTTGGGAGCGCTGACCAGTTGCGAAGAAAAGCTGAGTACTGAGCCGGAGACACCGGAGACTGCGGCGTATGGATTCGCGGCTCCAACGCAGGATGGGCGAGGAAGACGAACTCGACTTCCTGGTGTGTTTTCGCGAACTCGAGCATTGGCCCATGTGCCATTCCGAATGTCCCGAACTGGGTCCAGTCTGAGCCCACGCTGTGATGTGCGCTCCACACGATGCGCGGCCGAATGTGGTCGTTTCCAAAGGGCCAGAAAGGTTTCGCGGTTCGCAATTCGTGTGCTTTGGCGTGTCCGACCACATCGACGTTCTGTCCGAGACGGTGCCCTTCACGCACCGACATGTCCAACATCAGCTCATTCGTCGCGAAGACAACCCATCCGGCGGTGTGCAGCTCTTCGTCGACCGCGGTGTTCTGACGATCTGAGACGGGTGGATTGACGATGGGGTTCATTGGTTCGTAGGGAACCAGGCCCTGGCGTAGAAAATTCAGGGCGTTGGTGCGGAAGGCGGTCGGGACGTCGTTGTCCCATTGGGATTGCCGGAGAACGAGGTCCGGGTCGATGGCACGGATGATGGGCAGCGCCCGCAAGGAGTCGCTGAAGTTGAAGCGGATGTGCTCGATGCCGTCGGCGGCAAGTCGTTCGTGAAGCGCCTCTTCGCCCCGGAAGCCCTCGTCACCGGGATACTTATGAGGAATTGTGGCGACCGTAGGGCGGAAGTCATCTGAATCCAGCATCGCCTGCACGATGGCATGCATGCCGGGCCACGCCCCGAGATGATGAACGAGGAAGAGCACGCGATATGGGGGACGAGGAATAGAGGCCCGGACGGACGCAGCGGCCGCAGCAGAATGCACTAGTGCGGTGAGACCGCTGATGGCATCGGCGTTCTCGGTAAGGGAAGCGCGTACCTCTTGGATCTCGCGTTCGATTCGTCGAAAGCGCTCCGTCAGGTCATTGAGACGGATGCGGGGATTGATTCTTGAAAGATCCATTTTTGCCTTCGGGAGCGCGCTTGCTTGCGTTCAGGTTGCGCGACCCCCACTGCGCTCTCGCCCGCATGGCAATTGTTACATATCTGTCCGTGCTTTCAGGGGCCCTGCGCCATGGCGCTGTGGTCTGTAACAACCCTTCATGCCGACGAGGAGTGGCCCTCGGTTGCTGCACTGGCCCGCCCATTCGAGCGAGTGGCCATGCAAAGCGTTGTCGCCCGTGACGGCAATGAACAGACGGCTGCATGTCGCCGGCAAAAGTTTGGTGCCCTCGCGCTGGAAACGTCAGCCTTCTGGTCGGCCTCGACCACTGCCACGACCGGCATGCCCGATCACGGTACGGCCGCCGCGGCATTTGCGGCGGCCTCGAATGCTGCACTGACGGCGTCCCCTTGCTGGAGGCGACGCAATGATGCTTGGCTTCGCGTTCACGTCTTGTCGGAAGCGTCCGGACCTGAGCCGTCACTGTGAGTCGTTGGTGGGCTGCCGCTTTGGGGTGATGCGTGCTCGGCCCGCAATTCGTCGACGTCGGCGCGCAAAATGGCGATGTCTTCGGCGAGCCGGCGCGTCTCATCCTCGGAATGCGACAACTCCCACGAGAGGTGCAGGGTGACACCCAACAGCAAAAGCAACGCGAGGATGAAGAGCAAGTTCGACGGCAGTTGCACTCCGACAATGCCGGTGAGCCATACGAGCAGGCTGGGAAAGAGGCCCAGGATCAGCACCAGCAGGCCGATGATCAGCCATAGTACGGCGTACTTTTCGCGCAACTGACGACGCAGCAGCATTGTGCCGATGATCACGATAATGATCACGGCAAGGACGATCGCTGCGACGACCATTACGCCACCTCCTCGGTCGGACGGAGCCTGCCGCGGCGGAGCAGTGAGAGGACAAGCGCGAAGCACGAGCGGATCAGGTACACCGCGGATCCGATCGGGCCCTTGCTCGGCGCACCGTGGGCTCGCGGCCGCATCGAAACCGGCACCTGAGTCACGGTGAGCCCGCCATGCACGGCCGCGACGAGCGAGTCGATAGTGTCGCCGAGGTATTCGGAAGGGTAATAGCGCACGTATTGATCGATCGCGCGCCGGTTTGCAGCGCGGAATCCCGAAGTGACATCGGTGAGCGGCGCCTTAGCGACACGTGAGATCACCGTGGCGAGGAACCGCATCGCCCATTTGCGAGGGCCACGCACGACATAGGCGTCGTCCCCAGCGGTGAATCGGGCGCCGATCGAGATGTCTGCCTTCTCGAGGCCGGTGAGTACTCGTTCGATATCGCCTGGATCGTGCTGGCCATCCGCGTCGACTTGGATGGCCTGGTCGTACCCGCGTCGCGCGGCGTAAGTGAATCCGGTGCGCATGGCACCACCTACACCCATGTTGAACGGAAGCTCGAGCACGGTCGCCCCCGCCTCCTTAGCGACCGCCGCCGTTGCATCGGTCGAGCCGTCATCGACGACGACAACATCGTGGATCACGCCGTTGGCCCGAATCTCGCGGATGGTGTTGCCTACGTTCGCCGCTTCGTTCCATGCGGGCACGATGATCAGCACGCGTGGTTGGGGGCTCGTCACGCACTGGATTCTACAGGCCGGCATGACCTGGGCCGTCCGACATGGAGGCCGGGCCCGCCTTAGCCGAGCCGAGTGCGTGTCGTGTCAGAGCGCGGATACCGGCCCCGCTGTGTGCGCGGGCCGCAGCGGGCAGTTCTGTGATTGCGTGGAGACGAGAGCTGAGGTGCGCTCGCGCAGCACGAGCTGCGGCATGCCAGCCCAAAGCGTCCATTGCCGCAGCGGCCTCGGCGAAAACTTGTCGTTCTTGAGCGAACTTCGAGCCGTCGGGCCCGGTGACCGCGGAATAGCTCTGTCTGTGTCTGCGGTACTCGAACTCCACCTGGTCGTCGAGAACGAGCTTGCCACCGTCAGCGGCAATGTGCACGAGCATGTCGAGGTCTTGAACGACGTCGAGGCCGACGCGGAACCCTGGGTCTTTCAAGTCCGAGACGCGCCAGACGAGCGACGGGAAGTAGGTCCAGTTGCCACGCAGCAGGCTCGTCGCCAATTCTTCACTTTCGAGCACGCGCGGGTAGGGACCTCTTGGGCGGATCCAGGACTTCACTCGGTCGGAAAGGGGCATGTGCGGTCTGCCATCGGCATCGATCGGCTGAACACCGACTTGGATGACCGAGGCGTCTGGATGCGCTTGGATGAGCTCCTTGACTCGTGCGACGAACCCAGGACGCATTACATCGTCGCATCCCATGAGCATCGAGAATTCTCCGCGCATGAGGGACACTGCTTTGCGGTAGTTGCGGCTCGGGCGCAGATTGGTCTCATTGCGGAGGTAGGTGACGCGCGCATCAGCGAGGCCGACCAGCCATTCGCCCGCGGAGAGATCCGGATACACGTCATCGATGACGACGAGGCGCCAGTCGGGGTCGGTCTGTGCGAGCACGCTTCTCACCGCCGCCTGGAAATGGTCGACACGCCCGTAGAACGGCATCATGATGTCGAAGGTCACTACCAGCCCCTGTCTGTTGAGCAGCATCCATGGTTTCACATCCGCGAAGATGGTACGGACGAACGGACGAGAGGACGAACTTGCCTGACGGCATACGAGTCAGCGTGTGTATGGCGACATACAACGGCGCGACGTACATACGCGAGCAATTGGATTCGATCCTCTCCGAGCTCGACATCGACGACGAGGTCGTTGTCGTCGACGATGCTTCCACGGACGGAACCGTGAACATTGTTCGCGCGATCGGTGACCGCCGCATTCGCGTGTTCGACCGCGCGGAGAATCTCGGGTACGTGCGAACCTTCGAAGAGTCCCTCCTTCGTAGCAGGGGAGAGTACCTGCTGCTCTCCGATCAAGACGACGTTTGGCTGCCTGGGCGCGTCGGGACCATGCTCGACGTGCTGCGCACCGAGACAGTCGTGGCCAGCAATATGGTGATTCTGGGCACCGGGGAGCGCCCGAATTGGTGGATGCCGGCGCGCACTGCTCGTCAGTGGTATCGCAACCTGCTCAGGATCGTCGCCGGTGTGAGCGGGTACTACGGCTGCGGCATGGGCCTGCGTCGCGACGCACTGCGTGTCCTCACCCCGTTTCCGGCCTTCCTGACCGAATCGCACGACCTCTGGATGGCCTTGGGCGGCAATCTGCTCCATTCCGTTGGTCTTGTCGAAGCTCCGACGTTGCAGCGTCGGGTCCACGGCGAGAACGTCACTCCGCTCCGTCCGCGATCGGTCGGCAAAGTCCTTGCGGCCCGAATCATGCTCCTTCGGGCGCTGTTCGTCCTGGCTCGGCGTATCCGTCGCCTGCGATCGGTCCAGACGTCGTGAACGGCGATCAGGTGGGCGAGGCGCCAGCACTGCGGCGTCGTATCACAGCGGTGGTCACGGCGTATCGGCCGAGCCGCGAAATCCTCAAGAATGTCGCTCGCATCGCACACCAGACCGATGGGGTCATCGTGGTCGATGACGGCAGCGGCGCAGAGTACTCAGAGCTTCTGGAAGAGCTCGCGGCCAACGGGGCCGACGTGGTGAAGATGGAGAGGAACCGCGGCATCGCTGCCGCACTAAATGCCGGCGTGTTGGCCGCAGAACTTGCGGCTGACGACCTGCTCCTCACCTTCGACCAGGACTCTGCGCTTCCTAACGGATTCGTCGCTGCCCTGGTCGCGCGTTGGGACGCCGCGACGTCGGCGCATCAGAGGGTTGGGCTCGTCGCGCCGGCCCGGTTCGCCGGACTCCCACAGACGATGGCGGATGGCACCACTGCCCGCGAACCGATCCAGTCGGGGACGCTCTTCTCCGGTGAAGTACTCGCGGCAGCGGGGCCGTTCCGCGAGGAGCTTTTCATCGATCTCGTCGATGTCGAGTATTTTTTCCGTCTCCGGGCCCTCGGCTACCAGACCCTGGCGGTGGAAGGGCTGGACTTGCCTCATGAGCTGGGCCGTTCCTACGCAGTGACGGTCTTCGGCCGGCCGATCCGGGTCGGCGGACGGTTGCTGACTACAAGCCTGAGCACGCCGTTCCGCTATTACTACCGTGCCCGGAATCGCATTGTTATCGACGCGGAATACGGTGATCGAGAACGAGAGCTGCTCCGGCGGGATCACGCCATGGAGCTTCGGCACCTGCTTTTCGTGCTCGCGTACGCTCGGCCTCGTCGCGCGATGGTGGCGTTACTTCGCCGCGGACGGCATGCCGGCCGGCAACGTGTCATGGGCCCGATGCCCGACGAGGTGCAACGGCTGGCGGCCACCATCAGGTGGTCGAAAACTCCGATCGACGCGACGGAGTGACGACGGCGCGGTGCTCGTCTTCGAGGCTGCGGCCCTACGGAATCCGCATAACTTACTGTTCCGCAGGCGCCGCGGGAGCGGGCCCGACGGCTCCGCCATGACTCTGTCCGGCGATCGCCGACTGCTCGACCACTGGAGAGGCCGGCACGACGACGCGGCTTCGTTTGACGAGTCGTAGCACCGGTCGCTCGACGAGGAACCAACTCGCGGTCGCGAATGCCGTGGTGAGCACAGCCGTGATCGCCCAGTACAGCCACATGCCGTGCGAGGCGCCACCGAAGACCGCCACAAGTTGTTGCATCGGCCAGGCATAGATATAGAAGCCGTAGGAAATGTCGTTTCGTGCGATGAAGGCCGGTTGCGGTATCAGTGTGCTGAGCCAGATCAGTGCGTAGGCCAGGAACGGCGCAGACGCCTGCCCGCCAAACCCCGGAATGAAGCAGATGCACGCTGCGGCCGCCAGCGCGCTGACGATGCCGATCACCGGGCTGATGCCCCAGCGCCTGATCACGAAGTACGCGATCGAACCACCCAGAAAGTAAGGGAGTAGTCGCGAGAGGAGCAGGTAATCCTGGTTCAATCCGAGGCGCTGAGCCAGCCCCAAGCCCGCATAGTTCAGTACGGAGAGCGCCCAGAGAACTATCATCGGCACGATCGAACGGCGGAACACGAGCAGACCTCCGAGCACCCAGATGATGAGGTAACAGAGGAACTCGTAGTAGAGGGTCCACAGGGAGCCGTCCCATGCATCCTTATACGGAACGGTGTCGAGAGACTGGCCAATGCCGTAGTTGTCCATATGCAGCCCTGCGTTGGACCAGATGTAGTTCAACGGCGTCGAGGGCGTGGAGAAGTATCCGCTCAGCGAATGATGCTGTGCGTAGAGCGCGACCGGCGCGAACACGAATGCTGTGATCGCCAGACAGACGAGGAATGCCGGGAAGATTCGCGCGACTCGATGCACGAGGAACTCGCCGGCATTGTGTGAGATGCGACTCCCGGTGATGAGAAAGCCGCTGAGCACGAAGAAGCCCGCGACCGCCCAGCCGCCGAGATTCTCCCCACGGAATCCCGGCCCGGTTCCCTGACCGGCCGTGAACCAGCTGTGCGCGAACAGCACCATGGCCGCGAAGACCAGCCGGAACATGTTCATGCTGTTCCGATGGGAAGGGAACGGCCGGGACCGCAGGAACGAGTCGGATGTCATTTGAGCAGCTTGCGTTCGGACATCTCGGTCAGCGATCGCTCATACCCGCTCTCAGCGATCGGCTGTGTTGCCACCCAGTCGGCAAAACGCTTCACACCGTCCTCGAACGAGATCGACGGAGTGAACCCTAGGAGATCGTGGATGAGTGAGGTGTCGGCAACGTTGTGCCGAATATCGCCGAGACGGTAATTGCCGGACACCCGCGTCGGCACATGTCTGCCGTACGCCGCGAAAAGCGCCTCGACGACCTGCTCTACGGTCGTCGCGACGCCGCTTCCAACGTTGAACACCTGACCGATCGCCTCTGATCGGGTAGCGGCGAGATACGTGGCATCCACAACATCGTCGATGTAGACGAAATCCCTGCTCTCCAGGCCATCTTCGAAGATGTTGATCTCCTTGTCCTGGGCGATGAGCGACGAGAAAATCGACAAGATACCGGTATACGGGTTCGATAGGGACTGTCCCGGCCCGTACACGTTCTGGTATCGCAGTGCGACGGACTCGAGACCGATGGCCGCTCCGACGGTCATCACCAATGACTCCTGCATCTGTTTCGTGATGCCGTACACCGAAGACGGATGCAGTCGCGCCGTCTCCCTCGTCGGGACCATGATCAAAGGCTCACCTGTGGCAGGATCCAGGACGTCGAAGTTGCCTGCAGCAAGGTGAACGTCCGATCGCTGCGCGGGGTACAGAGTGGCTCCGTCATCATCGCGATACTCGCCCTCCCCGTAGATCGATCTCGACGAAGCGACGACGAGACGTCGCACGCTCGTGGATCGGTTGGTGATGATGTCGAGGAGCTTCGCAGTGCCGCCGACATTCACGTCTACGTATCTGTCGATCTCGTACATCGACTGACCGGTGCCGGTCTCGGCAGCGAGGTGGATGACAATCTCATGTCCGTCCAATGCTGCGGCGAGGGCGTCGATATCGGTCACAGAACCCTGGATGACGGAAGCGACAGGGAGCACTGAAGCCAGGAGAGGTGAGGTGTTCGCAGGATCATCTCCGTGAACCTGCGGCGACAGGCTGTCCAACACGGTGACACGGTGACCAGCGCGAGCGAACCGCTGGGCGAGTCGGGAGCCGATGAACCCGGCTCCACCGGTGATCAGAACGGACTGCGGCACGTGGCCACCCTTCTATCGAGGCGAAAGAACGATCGGCTGTCACTCTCACGGCCACGTCAGCAGCGGTCGAGACGATCGTTCAGGTGGACAGACGCCCATGGCATCTTAGGCCACCGCGACGCTCAGCAAGCGTCACTCGGCTCACCGATGCTGTCACATTGAGTTCTGCCGGCGCCGAGAAGGCGTCGTATGAATCAATTGTCCGCCCGCGCCGGCAACGCCTGCCTCCACGACATCCCCTGCGACGCCTTGACCGTGCAGATGACGAGCAGCATCCATCCGCTCTCGATCAGGATCGTGCTCTCGGCCATCGCCGTGCAGATGAGGGCGATGAGGATGAGCGGCGGCCAGGCGTAGATGACGCTGCGCTTGTTGGATCCGAGCAGCCAGGAGCGCCCCATGGCGAGGCCGAGGAGCAGCAGGAAGAGCAGGAAGCCCACGAGGCCGACCTGGAGCCACACGTCGAGGAAGGCGTTGAGGCCGTTGGCGTGCGGCGCGCCCGTCAGGGCGTTGATGAGCGAGTAGGGCGGGAGGGATCCTCGCCAGAAGCCGATCCAGCCCCAGCCCAGCAGTGGGTTGACGGGGATGAGGTGCCAGATCTGGATCCACACGTCGTAGCGCACCGTGATCACGGATCGGCCGTGCAGCGCGTCGATGATGGCCGCGCGGAAGATGAACGCCAGCACAGCCAGTACGACGAGCAGGGCGCCCAGCGACACCTGCACCGTGAATTTCCAGCGCTCGTTGCGGATGTGCCGCACCCCGAAGAGTGCGCCGGTCGCCAGCAACAGGATCACCACGACGAGCGCGATGACCGGGGAGCTCGAGAAGACCAGGGCCAAGGCCGCGAGCACGACAGAGAACACGGCCAGCCCTGTTGCAATGGACTTCGTGCGCCATTCGATGATGAAGGTGACCATGGCGATGAGCGCCACGAGCCCGAGCTGGTTGCGGCTGCCGAAGAGGCCCGAGATCGGTCCGCCGTGCGCGAGGTTGCCTGCGATGCCGAGGAAGCGGATCGGGGCATCGATCAGGAGCCCGCTCAGCACCTCAAGCGCGAGGGATGCGGTGAGCAGCACCCTGAGCACATCGCCGATGACGCGCACGATCTGGATGGCATCCCGCACGAGCGCCAGGTAGATGGCGAGGAACGTGAACACCCACTGGTACAGCACCGCCGCCAGCGTCGCCCACTGGTAGTTGCTCCACACGATCGAGACGGCGCACCATCCGACGAACACGAGCAGGGAGACCGGGAGGAGGCCCTGCCACTCGATCACGTCCCAGTGCGCGATGAAAGATCCAACTGCGAGCACGACCAGTGTGGCGAAAACGGCGATGACGCCCGGCCATCCGATCAGGTCCCTGATCGTCGTCGTGAGGAAGGCAGATCCCACGATGCAGAGCGACAGCGCGCGGGAGAACCTCGCGGACTCGAACAGCGCCCGGCCGAGCGTGAACCACCGGGGCTGGCGTGAGGTCGTCGACGTCACCGGTCGACTGGCCGGCGGCGAAGGCGCGCGGCACGCGCCGTACGGGCGTCAGCGGGCGTGGCGGGCATGCTTCATCGTATCGTCGCGGCGGCCCGCGTCCTGGCGGGCGCGGCGGCCTGTGCGGCTACGGACGATCCACCTTGGTCTTCACGCTGAAGGCGACGAGGAGCGCGAATCCGGCTTCGATGAGCATGCGGCTCTCCGCGAACGACTGTGCGATCATCGCGGCCAGCATCAGCAGCGGGAACAGCGTGATCGCCGTGTAGGGGACATCCGCTCGCACGACGCCGTTCGCGTCGAACGGCGCGCGGTCGACGGCCATGAACCAGGCACGTCCGAACGTGGAGAGCACGAGCAGGACGAACACGATCAGGCCGAGGATGCCCAGCTGCAGCCAGACATCCAGGTAGGCGTTGTGGGCCTGCAGATATTCGACCTTGTTCCTGATCGCGAGTCCCTTGAACGGCTCGACCCAGGGCGCCCAATAGCTGATCCAGCCCCAGCCGAAGAGCGGCCGTTGCTGGGCCAGGTGGATGACGTGGCCCCAGATGTCGGTACGCCCCGTCAGGTCCGAGCTCTTGCCGAGCAGCTTGGTGATCGTGCCCCAGAACAGCACGACGGATGCCACGCCGACGACGAGTACGGCCGCCGCCGTCACGTAGATCGGCACCCGCTTGCTCTGTGCGACCCGCCTGGTCCACAGGGCGAAGAGCAGCACGACGACTGCGACCGCCAATGCGGCGATGACGGTGGACGACCTGGTCAGCAGGAACGTGATCCCGGCGAGTACGAGCCACACGATCCCGGCGGTGCGGTTGACGGTGCGGTCGGCCAGCTGAATGCCGAACACGATCAGCGCGAACAGGGTGATCATGCCGAGGATGTCGCTGTTGCCGACGATGCCCTGGATCTTGCCGCCGTGGAAGAGGAGGTCGCGGCTCCAGTAGTAGGCGTCTGGCAGTTTGCCGGCGGGGTAGTGCACCCAGAACGGCAGGATGTGGTGCCTGATGAACACCGACACGAACAGCTCGAACACCAGCGACAGGCCGATGATCCAGCGGAAGGCGGCGCCGAGCGCGCGCAGGATCTGCTGCCAGCTCAGGCACAGCGCGAAGAACACCGCGCCAGTGGCCGTGGCCAGCTGGGCGACGACGCCGATGACGGATTCGGTCCGGTAGGCGGACCAGGCGATGGAGACCACGCACAGCAGGAGGAACAGGAGGAGTGTCTTCGGCCATTTGCGGATCGCCACCCGCGGCCGGGTCCGCACCAGGAACACGATGCTCACGACGAGGCACAGGAAGACGACGATGCCCCAGCCCACCCAGCCGATGCTGTAGCGCCAGAAGTCGCCGACGAAGAGCGTGAAGAACATGAACCCGGCGAACGCCAGCATCCATCCCTGGCCGGACGGGACGGTGAGCGGTGCCGTCGCCGGCCGGGTATCGGGTGTCATGCGTTCACTGTAATGCGCGCGCTGGAGCTGAAAAGCGGAGGCCATTTCTGGCCTCCGCCGCGGTCCCGGCCGGTGGCGATCGCGCGGTATCGGGCATGGCATCACCGTCGGGCCCGGCCTAGCCTGGCCCCATGTTCCGTGTGCGAACCAGTAACGCGGCCGACCGCAGCGCGGCCATCGGGGCCGCAGGACCCTTCACACTCGTCGTCGACCGCTCGCAGGAGGCCGGCGGCGACGGGCTCGGCTTCAGCGGCGGCCAGCTCCTCTATCTGGCGATCGCCGGCTGTGTCTCCAACGACCTCTTCAGGGAAGCGGATGCCGCGGGCATCCACCTGAGACAGGTCGCGGTCACCGTCGACGGCGACTTCAGCGGTTCACCGGCCGTCTCGGATCCTGTCTCATACGACGTCGAGCTCGCCGGCGATGAGGACGAGGCGACCCTCAGAGCGCTCGTCGAACGGGTCGACGCGATCGCCGAGGTGCCGAATTCGCTGCGCGGAGGGACGCCCGTCGCGCTCCGGGGCATCACGGTACTCGCGCGCTGAGGAACCCCGCTGGTCGGCGCAAGCGAAGGTTGCGGCTGGGTTTCGACGGCCTCGACCGGCGGTACGCGGTTTCGACCAGCGATCGATGCGCGTGGGCTGTCTCCGGCGAACGGGCACCCGGGCGTTGATACTCTGCGACGTATCCAGAAGAAAGGGCGGTGCCGATGTTTGTGCGCATCGACAACGTTCCGCGCGACTATGCGTGGGGCTCCTCGCACGGCATCGCCGACCTGCTCGGCCGTCCGGCGTCCGGCGGTCCGGAAGCCGAGTTGTGGCTGGGGGCGCACCCCGGATCCCCGAGCTTCCTCGTTCACCCGACGACCGATGCCGGCACCCTGGCAGACCTCATCGCCGAGGATCCGGCGGCGACATTGGGCGACGACTGGCCCGCAGAGGAGTCCTACGACGGGCGTCCGCGGCTCGGATTCCTCCTCAAAGTGCTCTCCGCAGCCAGTCCGCTCTCCATCCAGGCGCATCCTTCCCCGGAGCAGGCACGCGCCGGGTTCGACCGCGAGAACCGGCTCGGCATTCCGATGGACTCCCCGGAGCGCAACTACAAGGATCCGTTCCACAAGCCGGAGCTGATCTACGCGGTCACACCGTTCGACGCCCTCTGCGGATTCCGCGACCTGGCGACGTCCATCGCCGTGTTCGACCGGCTGATCGCCACGGGCCGCAGCCAGAGGATGCAGCACGACGAGCTCGACGTGCTGCGCGGCATCCTGCTGGCGGGGGAGGACGACGAGTCGGCGCTGCGTGCCGCCGTCGGGCTGCTGCTCGGCGGGGGAGAGGCGGCGGAGGAGATCGTTGCGCAGGCCACGGCCATCGCGCGCTCGCCGAAGGGCGAGAGCGTCCCCGAGCTGGGCGTCGTGAGCCTGCTCGCTGACGCCTACCCCGGCGACCCCGGCGTGGTGCTCGCGCTGCTGCTGCACCGCGTCGCGCTCGCACCGGGCGAAGCGCTCTACCTGCCGGCGGGCAACATCCACGCGTACCTGAAGGGGACGGGGATCGAGCTGATGGCCGCCTCGGACAACGTGCTGCGCGGCGGTCTCACGCCGAAGCACATCGACGTGCCGGAGCTGCTGCGCGTGCTGGACTTCGCGCCGGTGCCCGCCCCGCTGCTCGCGCCGTCGCGCGTTGGCGCCCTCGATCTGTTCGAGCCTGACGTTCCCGACTTCCGGTTGGCGCACGTCACGGCAGACTCGACCCTGACCCTGAACGGTCCGGCGATCGTCTTGGCCACCGCAGGGGCCGCAACTCTCTCCGGAGCGTCGGGCACCGCGAACCTGACCAGGGGCGAGGCGGTGTACGTGTCGCCCGACGAGGGATCGCTCGCATTCACTCTCGAGTCGGACACGACGCTCTTCGTCGCCACCGAGAACCGCTGATCGCGCCCAGCCTGCTCCTCGTTGACGATTGATGGGCTGACGGCGATCGCTGCCGTCCTCCGGCGGGGACGGTGCGGGCCGGCGGCCGTTCGAGGCGGTCCCCGTCGCCCGGTAGTTTGGATGGCATGGCTTGGTTGGTGACCGGCGGTGCCGGCTACATCGGTTCTCACGTTGTGCGCGCGTTCGCGGAGGCGGGCATCGACACTGTCGTCGTCGACGACCTCTCCAGCGGACACGAGGGATTCGTGCCTGCCGGCGTGCCCTTCGTGCGCGGCACGATCCTCGACGGCGAGCTGCTCGAGCGCATCTTCGCTGAGAACCCGATCACGGGCGTCATGCACATCGCGGGCTTCAAGTACGCGGGTGTCTCGGTGCAGCGTCCGCTGCACACCTACGAGCAGAACGTGACGGGAACCGCCACACTGCTCGCCGCGATGGAGGACGCGGGGGTGAACACGATCGTGTTCTCTTCCAGCGCCGCCGTCTTCGGCACCCCGGATGTCGACCTCGTCACGGAGCAGACGCCCAAGGCGCCCGAGTCGCCGTACGGCGAGTCCAAGCTCATCGGCGAGTGGCTGCTGCGCGACCAGGGGATCGCCAGAGGCATCAAGCACACGAGCCTGCGCTACTTCAACGTGGTCGGATCCGGGTACCCCGACCTCTACGACACCAGCCCGCACAACCTCTTCCCGCTCGTCTTCGACGCGTTGCTGGCCGGCCGCACTCCGCGCATCAACGGCGACGACTATCCGACGCCAGACGGAACGTGCGTGCGCGACTACCTGCACGTCTCCGATCTCGCCCACTCGCACGTCGTGGCCGCCCAGCGGCTCGAGGCAGGCGACGCGCTCGAGGCCGCGTACAACCTGGGCAGCGGCGACGGCGTCTCGGTCGGGCAGATCATGTCGACGGTGGCCGATGTCACTGGCATCGCCTTCACCCCGGAGATCGCACCGCGCAGGGCCGGCGACCCGGCGCGCATCGTCGCGTCCGGAGAGCTGGCCGCGCGAGACCTCGACTGGAAGATGCGCCAGTCCCTGCAGGACATGGTGCGCAGCGCCTGGTCGGCCAGACAGGCAGCGGCCGCCGCGCACTGAGACGCTGCGATCCGCATGGTGGTGCGGATCGCAACGCCGGCATCCCGGGCGTGTCGAAATTGTTGCCTGTTCCCGGCGCGTCGTGAACCTTCCATCGGCGCCCGAACCTTTACGATTCGCGACTTGACGCGATCGAACTACACCGGTGTAATTAGTGAAACGCCCCGCGCTGAAAGAAAGTGCACGGTGCGCGTGGCAACACAGGTGGGGAGATCGATATGGCTATAAGCGAATATCGACCGGGGGTACCCGAAAACTGGTTCGTCGATCCTGTTCGGCTGGGGGTGCCGGGGGTTCCGTCGCGCGAGGAGGATGACGATAATCCGCTCGGGTGGCAGTCGGATGCGCTGTGTGCGCAGACCGACCCCGAGGCGTTCTTTCCCGAAAAGGGCGGATCGACTCGGGATGCCAAGAAGATCTGCACGTCGTGCGAGGTGCGCAGTCAGTGCCTCGAGTACGCGCTGCAGAACGACGAACGGTTCGGCATTTGGGGTGGACTCTCGGAGCGGGAACGTCGCAAGCTGCGTAAGCGCGCCGGCTGAACTGAGTCCGGCGAGCTGAGCGGTCGGGTTGAAGCCCGCCGGTCGACACGACCCGGCCGACAGCGTTCGGCGACGGCGTCGCTCGAGGTTTGGCAGGTCCCGGTGGCCGCGGCGCGATCGACGATGACGTTCGCGTTGCGGCCGACAGAGGCCAGTGCGATGCCTCGTCGGTGGCGTTGCGATCAGCGTCATTCTCGGAGGTCAGCGGCGTCGCGAATGCCGCAGCCGCCGTTCGAAGGACGGCTCGGCATCCGCCGACCGAACCGCGCGGCTGGGCGCCCGTGGCGATGCTCCCCGGCAGCACTCACGACACCGTCACCTCGTCTGCCGGCCGCGTCCAGAGCAGGGAAAGCGGACCCACAGCCTGACGGCAAACGACAGGGAAATCCCGGCGCACGCGAGCCCGGTCCCCGGGATTGAGCGGGTCGTTGCCTAGGCTTGCCGCGATGCCTCCGACTGTCACCGCTCTCGTCGTCGCGCACCGCGGCGCCGATCACCTGACCCGAAGCCTTGACGCACTCGCCGCGCAAACCCGGCCTGTCGACTCAGTGGTGGTGATCGGCGTGGCCTCCGACGAGGCGACAACCGCCGCCGCGTCGTCCGCCTCACCCGGCGCGCTGCTCGCGTCGAAGGAGAGGATCCCGTTCGGCGCTGCGATCGGCCTGGCAGCCCGCACGCTGCCGCCTCCGACGTCCGACGACGAATGGCTGTGGTTCCTCGCCGAGGACACGGCGCCGGAACCGGATGCCCTGGAACGGATGATCGAGACCGTTGCGGTCTCGCCGTCCGTGGCGGTGGCAGGCCCGAAGCTCGTGGACTGGGACGCGGCCTCCGTGCTGCGCGAGCTTGGCATCGCGATGACCAGATTCGGCGCGACGATCGTGCCCGTCCAGGACGAATTCGACCAGGCGCAGCACGACCACACGAGCGACATGATGGCTGTTCCCGCTGCCGGGATGCTGGTCCGGCACACGGTCTGGGAACGGCTCGGCGGATTCGACCCCGCGCTGCCCGTCTTCGACGACGGCCTCGACCTGTGCGTCAGAGCCCGTCTTGCCGGACACCGTGTGGTGATCGTTCCGACCGCACGCATGGCATCCGCTGCAGATGACGTCAGCGCGCCGCGCCGCAGCCCGAAGGGCGGTCGTCGCCGACGTCAGCATCGGCAGAGGCGTGCCGCGCAGCTGCACAGGAGGATGGCGTACGCACCGGCATTCGCCCTGTTCCTCCACTGGCTGTCGCTGGTGCCGCTGGCGGTACTGCGTTCTCTCGGGCTGCTGCTGAGCAAGCAGCCGGGATCGATCGGCGGCGAGTTCGCCGCCGCGTTCGCGACCGCGTTCGGCGGCAGCCGGATCGGACCCGCTCGTTCCGCCATCAAACGAGTGCGAACGGTCAAGTGGAGCGCGATAGCGCCGCTGCGGATCCCGCGATCCGAGGTGAGGCGGGCACGTGCCATCCAACGCGAGGCGAGCCTGACCCGCGTGCGCGGCGAACGGCGGGAGCTGAACTTCTTCAGCGGCGGCGGCGCCTGGGTGGTGCTGGCCATGGCAGTCATGAGCATCGCGCTGTTCTCTCCGCTGCTCGGGTGGACGCAGATCGGCGGCGGCGGACTGCTGCCACTGAACGATGTGGGGGCCCTCTGGTCCAGTCTCGGATACGGCTGGCGCGACATCGGCATCGGCTTCGTGGGAGCCGCCGATCCGTTCAACGCCGTGCTCGCCATCCTGGGATCCCTCACGTTCTGGCAGCCATCGTTCGCGATCGAATTGCTCTGGTTCGCGGCCATGCCTCTTGCAGCACTCGGCGCGTGGTTCCTCTCCACCAGGCTCACGCACCGTCCCGTGCTGCGTGCCACCTTCGCGCTGGTCTGGGCTCTGGCGCCGATGCTGTTCGACGCGCTTCAGCAGGGGCGCCCGGCGGCGGTGATCGTGCACATCCTGCTGCCCTGGCTGTTCTTCGCGGGAACCGCTGCGAAGCGGTCGTGGGCGGCAGCGGCCACGACGGGCATCCTCGCCGCGGCGGTGTTGGCGTGCGCTCCGATTCTCGCGCCTGCGCTCTTCGTGATCTGGCTGATCGGCGTGATCCTCGCCCGGCGCGGGACAGTACGGATGCTGCCCATTCCGATCCCGGCCGTCGCGTTGTTCCTGCCGCTCGTCGTGCAGCAGACGCTGCGCGGCACGCCGTTCTCGGTTCTCGCCGACCCCGGACTGCCGCTGGCGGGCACGGACGGGCATCCGCTCCATATCGCACTCGGATTCGCGGACGGCAACCTCGGTGGATGGCAGTCGCTGGCCGGACTGCTGGGCATCAGCGGGATCGCGCCGTCGATCGTGGTGCCGATCCTCGTCGCGCCGATCGGGATCCTCGCCCTGCTGGCGTTGTTCCTGCGCGGGACCATCCGTGCGACGCTCTGCCTCGTCGGCGCGCTGCTCGGATTCGCCACGGCGATCCTCACGCTGCACCTCTCGTTGTCGGCGTCCGGATCGCACGCCGTGCCTGTGTACGCAGGCTCCGCACTGAGCCTCTACTGGCTCGGTCTGATCGCCGCGGCGACGATGGCGCTCGTCGCGCTCGGCCGCTTCTCCATCGCGCCGGCCACGGTCGCTGTGGCCTTCCTCGCGGTGGCCATTGCGCCGCTCGCGATCGCGATGCCGCTGCAGACATCGGCGGTTGGACCGTCCACCACGAGCGCCCTGCCCGCGTACGCGACGGCTCAGGCGCAGGCGAAGCCCCGCATCGGAACGCTGCGGCTCACGCCGCAGACCGATGGCTCGCTCGGTGCCCAGCTGGTGCACGGGACGGGTCAGACGCTCGACGACCAGAGCACCCTGAGCGCAACCAGCCGTACCCTCACGACGGACGAGAAGCAGCTCGCCGTACTGGCCGGCAACCTCACGTCGACGAGCGGTCTGAACGCATCGTCGCTGCTGAAGCATTTCGGTGTGTCATTCGTGCTGCTCGAGACGACAGCGGGGGAGGGTGTGTCGCCGGCATCGGCGACGGAGGTGCGGGCGGAGACCGCGCTGGACGGGAACGCGCTGCTGACGCAGGTGGCGTCCACCGATGGAGCCGTGCTGTGGAGTGTTCCAGGTCAGCGGCACCAGGTGCCCATCCCGCCGGATGCCGGCGGCTGGCTTCGGGTGCTCGTGTTCATCGGGCTCGGCGTCGTGATGGGCCTGACACTGCTGCTTGCGCTTCCGACCGGCCGAACGGAGCGTGGAAACCTCGGACGCCCGACGGCGGCCGAGGTGCTGGGCATGCGGCCCGAGAAGCGTCGCGCCCCGACGAAGCGGAGCGCCCGGTGGGCGCTGGATCCGGCGCCCACCGTCGACAACGCTCCCGCGGCGGACACGGATGCGGTGAACCCGTCCGATCCGGCTTCCGCCTCCGACGACGGTGGCGCCGACGAGGGAGACCGTCGCGCTTCGGCTCCCGAGCAGGACTCAGGAGTTGATCCCGATCCCGATCCGGATCCGGATCCTGACACCGATTCCGGCCCGGATCGCCGAGGAGACGAAGGGCCGGCGTCCTCCGAGCGCCTGGACGGTGCCGACGCCGACGCCGCACCTGACGACGACACCGAATCCGAGCGCGCTGTCGCCGAGGGCCACGCCGGCGAAACGGACGCCGATCAGGATGAGCCGAGTCGGGCATCCGATCCGATGGTGCACGAAGGTGCTGAAGGAGGCGGACGTGCCCAGTAAGCGCGCCATCGCACGAGGCAGCGTGCGCATCGTGGCCGGCGTCATCGGCACGGGCGTCGCGGTCCTCGCCATTCTCGGAGCCACGCTCCCGTGGCCGAGCTTCAGCATGGTTCCTCCTGCGCACACCGTCACACCCGTTCCGGCTGACCAGTCGCGTGTGTGTCCCGGCCCGCTGCTCGACCAGACAGACGCCAGCAACGCAACGTCCCTGTCGTCGATCGGATCGCCGACCGTCGTGACGCGCGCAACGACCTCGGTCGCGCAGCGCGACCTCGACACGCCGAGCGTGCAGGGAGGCGGCTCAGCGCCCAGAGTGATCAGCACGCAGGCCGGCGACTCGGGCGGGCATCCGCTGATCGCGGGCGGCCAGTCGCAGAAGGCGTCGGAGTCCGACATCGCGGGCCTCGCTGCTGCGGCCTGCGGTGAAGCGACCTCCGACAGCTGGCTCGTCGCGGGAGCCACGACCCTGGGTTCGACGAGTCTCGTGCTGCTGAGCAATCCGACGGCGGTGCAGGCGACGGTCGACCTCACGGTGTACACCGAGGCTGGACGCGCCGAGGCGCCCGGTGCGCGTGGCCTCGTCGTGCGGGCGGACTCGCAACTCGTGGTGCCACTGGCGGGGATCGTGCCGAACGTGCAGGCATCCGTCGTTCATGTGCAGGCGACGGGAGGCAGCGTGTATCCCTCGCTGCAGCAAAGCAGCGTGCAGGGCCTGGCACCGCAGGGCGTCGAGCTCGTCGGACCGACGGCCGAGCCGGCGCAGCAGTCCATCATCCCCGGGATGACCGTGGCCAACATCGCCCGGGTGAGCGGCGGTGCTGACGGGGCAGCAGCCCAGCTGCCGACCGTGCGACTGCTTGCGCCCGGCACGGAAGCCGTGCACGTCACTGTGACGGCGACCTCGGAGACGACGGCGGGCGTCGTGGACACGTCGCGCATCACGTTGCAAGGCGGGACGGTGCGCGAGGTGCCGTTCTCGCACCTCATCGACGGCTCGTACACGGTGCGCGTCTCGGCCGACGGACCCGTCGTCGCCGCTGCACGCACGGTGGATGCCGTTGCGCCGGCGAGCGGAGACCAGTCCGCGACCGCTCAGGCCGAGGCCGCGACGCAGGACTTCGCCTGGTTCGTGGCGTCGGCGCCGCTGCAGCAGCGTGCGCTGCTCGCGGTTCCGACTGGCGGGTCCCCGACGCTGCACCTCGTCAACGACGGAAAGTCGTCGGCGACCGTGACGATCACCGGCAAGAACGGCTCGGCCCAGCGCGTGTCCGTCGCCGCGGGCAAGGGGGTCGCGGTACCGGTGAGCGCCCGCGGCACCTACGACCTGGAAGGCGCGACCGGACTGCGTGCATCGGTGAGCCTGACCGCTGACGGGGCGTCGTCATCCTTCGCGCTCAACCCGCCAGGACCCATGGCGCAACCGATCGCCGTCTACCCGAAGTGAGCAGTCGGGTCAGTCTCCGCGGCTGCGCCGCTCGACTGACTCAATCGCCTTGAGAACCCGAGCTCGCTCGGCTTCTCCAAGGCTCAATCGTCAGTAGTGACCGAAACGGCCGGGGGCGAGGTCCCATGGGTCGCGGCCCATCAGCTCGGCGACGGCACGGAACACGCAGCTCTCCACGAGGAGCTTGCGGTGCAGGTCGTCGTTGCGATGCAGCTTCGCCAGCCGTTCGATCGGCACCCGGTAGAGCGTGATCGCCTTGTGCGCGTGATCCACGCCCCAGCGTCCCACCTCCTCGACACCGAGAGCGGATGACGGTGCCGCAGCGATCTGCACGCGCATGTCCGAGAGCTCGTCCGGCCAGACGCCCTTGAGGTAGTCGGCCGTGGCCGCGACGGTCATCTCGAAGGTGTCGATCCTGTCCTGCAGCAGCGGGAGGTGCGGACCGGTGACTGGGCCGCGGGCCCCCCGGCCATGGCGATCCGAGCGACGCACCGCGCTGGCGTACCGCACGGGTCGGGATCGTGGCATGGGGACCATCCTAGGGTGCGGTGCGCGGTGGGGACGGTCGCGCCGAGGATCCACCGGATCGTCGCTCACGGCTCCATCACGCGCGCGAGTAGTGTTGTGCCCTGATGAAGCCCCGTGTGTGCTCCAAGGTCGCGTGCTCGCGGGAAGCCGTGGCAACTCTGACGTACGACTACGCGGACTCGATGGTCGTGCTCGGGCCGCTCTCGATCGCCCACGAGCCGCACACCTATGATCTGTGCGCGATCCATGCCGACCGTCTGTCGGCACCGCAGGGCTGGCAGGTCGTTCGGCATCAGGTGCTCGGCGGGCTGGACAGCGCCCCGCACGGCGAACTGCTCTGACGCGCAACGTGCCGCGCGGCGGCGTTCTCGTCACGAACCGCCGCATACCGAGGCCTCGAGTGGGGGACTGGCCACGCTGGACCGGCCTGAGACAATGGAGCACATGACTTCGCTCTCCACCACGCAGCAGACCGCCGACCCGCACCCGGCGCAGCCGTTCGAGTACCGCGTTCGCGATCTCGGCCTTGCAGAGGCCGGTCGTCACCAGTTGCGCCTGGCCGAACAGGAGATGCCCGGCCTGATGGCCCTGCGGGCTGAGTTCGGAGACGCCCAGCCGCTCGCCGGCGCTCGCATCGCCGGATCGCTGCACATGACGGTGCAGACGGCAGTGCTCATCGAAACGCTCGTCGCTCTGGGTGCACAGGTGCGCTGGGCGAGCTGCAACATCTTCTCGACGCAGGACGAGGCGGCGGCCGCGGTCGTCGTCGGCCCCGACGGCACCGTGGATGATCCTCAGGGCGTTCCGGTGTTCGCGTGGAAGGGCGAGACGCTAGAGGAGTACTGGTGGTGCACCTCCCGCGTGTTCGACTGGAGCGCCGAGGCGCAGGCGGCAGGCGAAGCCGGGACGTCAGATTCCGACTTCACCGGACCGAACCAGATCTTGGACGATGGCGGCGACGCCACGCTCCTCGTTCACCTCGGCACGCAGTTCGAAGGCGACGGACGGGTTCCGGATGCCGCACGGGGCGACTCGCACGAGTACCGCGTCATCCTCGACCTGCTGCGCGCGTCGCTGGCGGAATCCGCCGACCGCTGGACCCGCATCGGCGAAGGGATCGTCGGCGTCACCGAGGAGACCACGACGGGTGCGCACCGGCTGTACGAGCTGGAACGCGACGGCAAACTCCTCTTCACGGCGATCAACGTCAACGACTCGGTCACCAAGTCGAAGTTCGACAACAAGTACGGCATCCGGCACTCGCTCGTCGACGGACTGAACCGTGCAACGGACGTGCTCATCGGCGGCAAGGTGGCGTTCGTCGCTGGCTACGGCGATGTCGGCAAGGGAGCGGCAGAGGCGCTGCGCGGGCAGGGCGCTCGCGTGATCGTGAGCGAGATCGATCCGATCAATGCGCTGCAGGCCGCGATGGACGGATTCCAGGTCTCGCGCCTCGAGTCCGTGATCGGCGAGGTGGACATCCTCGTGTCCGGCACGGGCAACAAGGACGTCGTGCGCCTGGAGCACCTGCTGGCCATGAAGCACCTGGCGATCGTGTCGAACGTCGGACACTTCGACAACGAGATCGACATGGCCGCGCTGGAGTCCCTCGAGGGGGCGGAGCGCATCGAGATCAAGCCTCAGGTGCATGAGTGGCGCCTCCCGAACGGGCGCAGCGTGCTCGTGCTGAGCGAGGGACGCCTGATGAACCTCGGAAACGCGACGGGGCATCCGTCGTTCGTGATGAGCAACTCGTTCACGAACCAGGTGCTCGGCCAGATGGAACTGCACAACAATCTCGCTGCGTATCCGGTCGGCGTGTACACGCTGCCGAAGGTGCTGGACGAGAAGGTCGCGCGGTTGCACCTCGACGCGCTCGGAGTGGAGCTCACGACGCTCACGCCGGAGCAGGCGGCCTACATCGGCGTGCCCGTCGACGGCCCTTACAAGTCGGACCAGTACCGGTACTGACGATTGAGGGTCGGGAAAGCGAGCTGGCTCGCTTTCCCGACCCGATTGAGTCAGTTGAGCGGCGTAGCCGCGATCACTGACGATTGAGCCGCGAGGCGGGGTGAGCTTGCTCGCTTTCCCGTCCCGATTGAGTCAGTTGAGCGGCGCGGCCGCGATCACTGACGATTGAGCCGAGAGACGAGTCGCTCAGTACTCGCTGCGGCCGCGGCGCCAGTAGCCCATGAACGAGACGGCCTGGCGGTCGAATCCGACGTCGCGCACGAGGTGGCGGCGGATGCGCTTGATCGCAGCGGCCTCGCCGGCCAGCCACACATACGTTGAGGCGTGCCTGTCGTCGCCGGTGATGCGACCGCCGGTGAGAGGATCCGTGCCCGGCACCTCCCACAGTGTCTCCGCCTCGATGTCGACGTCTTCGGGCTCGACGCCCGCGGGCATCGCGGGTACTGAGGACGAGACATCCGCCGTGTCAGGCGACGGTTCCGTCGGGCGGGGGAACGCGGCGCAGACGGCATCCGCCAGCGACTCGCCCGGATCGCCATAGCGTGCGACGAACCGCACGTCGACGGATGTCGGAGCGTCGAGCGCCTCCAGGTCGGCACGGTGCGGGAGTTCCGCGAAGACGGTGGTTGCAGCATCCGTCGGCAGCGACTTCAGGATGCTCGCCATCGCCGGCAGCGCCGTCTCGTCGCCCGCGATCACGAATCGTCGCGTGGTGGTCGGCGGTATCCAGCCGATCGCGCCACGGTCGCCGTCGGCCCTCACGTTGGGGCCCAACAGGCGTAGGGGCATGCCGGCTTCGGCGCCGGCGGCCCATCCGGCGGCCGGACCGGCCGTCTCGGCATGCAGCGCGAAGTCGACGTCGAGTTCGACTCCTGCGAAGCCGACGCGGCGGTCCCGGATCGTGTACGTGCGCATCGGCGGTCGCGTCTCGTCGGGGAGCGCTGACCACTGGGCGTACCAGGCGGGATCCTTCGCGCGCATGGACGGATATCCGCCCTGGGCATTGGGCAGCAGGAGCTTGATGCGCTGGTCGAGGCCGTCCCAGGCGAGGTCGTCGAGCCCGCGACCGCCGAACGTGATGCGCACGAAGGTGGGGGAGATGCGCTCAGTGGCGAGCACCGTCGCGTCGAACAAGCGGTACAACGGCTCGGCGGCGCCATCCAACGTGGCCTGGTCCGCCTGCGTGTCAACGAGCGACATCGGCCGCCTCCTCTTCGAGGATTGCGCGCTCGGCGGCGAAGGAGGCGGAGGATCCCGTGCGGTGCCGTCCGATCGGAATGACGAGCGGTGTGCCGGACACCGGGTCGTCGACGATGGCGGCATCGAGGCCGAAGACGTCGCGCACGAGGTCGCCGGTCACGATCTCGCGCGGCGTGCCATCGGCCACGACAGAGCCGTCCTTCATGGCGATGAGGTGGTCGGCGTAACGCGTGGCCAGGTTGAGCTCGTGCATCACGACCACGACCGCCGTTCCGCGGTGGCTGAGGTCGACGAGCAGGTCGAGCACGTCGATCTGGTGGGCGACATCGAGGTAGGTGGTCGGCTCGTCGAGGAGCAGGATGTCCGGCTCCTGCGCGAGCGCCATCGCGATCCACACGCGCTGCCGCTGTCCGCCGGAGAGTTCTTCGACCCGGCGGTTCGTCAGTTCGAGGATGCCGGTGGACGTCAGCGCCTCGGCGACGGCCTCGTCGTCTCGAGCGCTCCACGGGCGCGACCAGGACTGATGCGGATACCGTCCGCGTCCCACGAGCTCTGCCACCGTGACGCCTTCCGGTGCGACGGGGCTCTGCGGCAGCAGACCGACGACGCGGGCGACGGCCTTGGTCGGCGTGCGGCGGATATCCGATCCGTCCAGCAGGACGGCACCCTTGGCCGGCGTCAACAGGCGAGCCAACGCCCTGAGGAGGGTCGACTTGCCGCATCCGTTCGCCCCGACGATCATCGTGACGCCCTGCTGCGGCAGCTGGAGAGCGAGATCGTCGACGACGACGCGATCGTCGTACGCGAGCGTGACATGGTCGGCGGCGAGCGTGTGGGTCGTGCGCTGCTGGCTCACGAGACTCCTCCGGTTGCGGCGCTCCGGCGGCCGCCGCGGGCGAGCAGCCAGAGCAGGTAGGGGGCGCCGATCGCGCCGGTGACGACGCCGACGGGAAGCGTGACGCCCGGGATGAGGTGCTGGCCGATGAAGTCGCCGGCGAGAAGGATGGCGGCGCCCATCAGCGCGGAGGCAGGAACGAGCAGGCGGCTGGAGCGCAGCATGCGGGTCGCGATGGGTCCGGCCAGGAAGGCGACGAACGCAACGGGTCCGGTGAGCGACGTGCCGACGGCGATGAGCGCGACGGCCAGCAGGACGAGCGCCACGCGGTCCCTCTGCACCCGTGCACCGAGCGCTGTCGCCGTGTCGTCGCCGAGGCGCAGCGTGTCCACGGTGCGGCCGGAGAACAGTGCGAACGGTAGGAGCACGATCAGCGCGATGGCCACGGCGGGCAGCTGGTCCCAGAGGCTTCGGCTGAGGGATCCGGTGAGCCATACGAGCGCCTGCTGCGCGTCGGCGATGTCCGAGCGCGTGATGACGTAGCCGATCACGGCCTGGGCTGCCGTGCCGATGGCGATGCCGATGAGTACGAAGCGGTATCCGGTGGTGGAGCGGCCGGCGGAGAGAACGAAAATCAGGAGCGCTGTGACGAGGGCGCCACCGAGCGCAGCGACCGAGACGACGAGTCCCGAAGCGCCGAAGACCGCGATCGCGACGACCGCTGCCAGACCTGCGCCCGAGGAGATGCCGATGACGTCGGGGCTCGCGAGGGTGTTGCGCAGGACGGACTGGAACAGGCATCCGGCCGCGCCGAAGGCGAGCCCGACGAGCAGTCCTCCGAGCGCTCTGGGCAGGCGGAGCTCGCCGACCGTGAAGCTCGCTCCCGGCACCGTCTGGCCGGAGAGCACCCGCAGCACGTCGCCGATCGGGGTGATGGTCGCGCCGATGCAGAGGGTCAGGACGACGAGTACGAGCACGACGAGCGCCAGCGCCGTCACGACGAGTGCGTCGTGGCGTGCGGTGACCCTCCTGGCCGAGCGGATGCCCGCCACGGCTCGCCGAAGACCGCTGCCCTCGAGCGCGGATGCCGCACCACCCGCCCGGTTCGCCTGCGTCACGCTCACAGCGCCACCGCCTTCGTACGACGCACGAGTGCGATGAGAACGGGGGCGCCGATGATCGCGACGACGACGCCGACCTCGATCGTGGACGGACGTGCGACGAGCCGGCCGATCACGTCGGCGACAAGCAGCAGCACACCGCCGAGGAATGCGGCGGCAGGCAGGATCCATCGATAGTCGGCGCCGAACACCAGACGCGCAGCGTGTGGAACGGCAAGGCCCACGAACGCGATGGGACCTGCCATGGCCGTGGCCGCACCGCACAGCAGCACGACGGCAACCGCGGTGAGCACCCGGGAGAGCCCGACTCGGTGGCCGAGCCCGCGTGCAAGGTCGTCGCCGAGGGCCAAGGCGTTCAGAGCGGATCCCTGGAAGAGGGCGAGCACGAGTCCCACAACGATGAAGGGCGCGAGCAGGAGGATGGTCGACCAGGCGGGGGCGGAGATGGATCCGATCTGCCAGAAGCGGTACGAATCCAGCGATGCGACGTTCGTGAGCAGCACACCCGTGGTGATCGACGCGGCCGCGGCCGTCACAGCGGCACCGGCGAGGGTGAGGGTGAAGGGCGTCGCTCCGCGACGTCCGGCGGACGCCACGGCGTAGACCACGATCGCGGCGACCGCGGCGCCCGCAAACGCGAACCACACCGTGCCGATGGCGCTGGACACCCCGAGGAACGTCATGGCGATCACGACGAAGAGCGCAGCGCCGGAGTTGATGCCCAGCAGCCCCGGATCCGCCAGCGGATTGCGGGTGACACCCTGCATCAGCGCGCCGCCGACTCCGAGCGCCGCGCCGATCAAGATCCCGGCCACTGTCGTCGGCACCCTGCTGAGCGCCGCGGCCGCGTCGATCCCCGGCACCCCCGGCGTCGTCAACGCATGCCAGACCTGGTCGATGGGCACGTCACGCACACCGAACACCAGTGAGGCGACGGATGCCGCCACCAGCGCGAGCGCGCACGCCACCATTCCCCAGGTGCGCGTCGTCCTGCTGCGGCGCCATCGCGGCGTCGCGGCGGCGGAACCCGCGTGCGCGAGCTCCGCAACGACGGGAGTGAGGGTGGAGGTCATACTTCTTCGCCGACGATTCTTCGGCTCAGCCGACCTTGTCGGCGGCCTTGGCGAGCTGCGGCACGTAGGTCGGCAGCACCCACGGGATCGAGAGCACGGACGGCGCTGACGACGCCATGATCTCGGTGGTGTCGTCGAGCACGACGACGGATCCGCGCTTCACGGCCGGGATCTGGCTGAGCAGCGGATCCTTCTTGATGAGGTCGTACGAGCCAGCATCGTCGACGTAGAGCACGGCGATGTCGGCGTCGAGGGTGTCGGCCTTCTCACTGCTGATGGTGCCGAAGAACTGCGAACTGCCCGCCGCGAGCTTCTCGATCGACGGCGCGTTCTTCAGGCCGAGGTCGCCGAGGAACTTCACGCGTGCGTCGCTCGGCGTGTAGTACGTGATGGTCGACAGATCCTTCGGGTCGACCCAGATGTACATCACGGTCTTGCCCTTGATCTGCGGGTACTTCGCGATCTCCGTGCTGATCGTCTTCTCGGTGTCGGCGATGAGCTTCTGCGCCTGTGCCTTCTTGCCGAGCGCCTCGCCGTCCGTCAGGGTCGTGACGCGCCACGGAGTGCCCCAGGCCGCCTTCGGGTACGACACCGTCGGTGCGATCTTGCTCAGCGTGCTGTACTCCTGCTTGGTGAGTCCGGAGTAGGCGCCGAGGATGACATCGGGCGTGGAATCCGCGATCTTCTCGTACGGAATGCCATCGGTCTCGTCGTTCAGCTGCGGGGTCTTCGCGTCCGCCTTCTTCAGGGCGGCCGCCGTCCACGGCAGCACGCCGTCACCGTTGTCGTCACCGTACGTGGCCTTCGACATCGAGACCGGGATGTCGCCCAGCGCGATCGCGGCGTCCTGGTTCGTCCAGCTGATGGTCGACACGCGCTTCGGCGCCGACTGGATCACCGTGGTGCCGAACGTGTTCTTCAGCGAGACCGGGAACGCGCCGCCGGCGGACTCCGCGTCGTTCGTGCTCGTCCCCGCCGTGCTGGAGCAGCCGGTCAGCGCCAGCGCCGTCGCGGCGAGCACGGCGACGGCGGCGAGACGGCCCCTGCGGAAGCGGGCGGGCGAAGCGGAATGGGCGCGGGTGATCATGCTGTCCTTCGGGTCGGGCGGATCCGCGGCACTCCGCGCCGCTGAATCGGCTGGTCGCACCGCGACGTGGTCGGGCGACGGTGCCCGTGGCGTGCCGCTCTTGGCGGCGAAGTGGGGGGCCTCCCAGGCCGGTCGGGCCAGTAGGTAAGCCTTACCTAACTCAGGTAACCCTAACCCAGACTCGGGCCCGGGTCCAGCCCGGACCGACCGCAGGGGTCGTCAGCGGCGCGGGAAGCCGGGCGGCAGCGCGGTGAGCGCGGGCTGCACCCTGGAGAGACGCTCGCGCTCACCCATCAGTGCGGCGTACTCGCGGTCCCGCCGGAGCGCGGCGACCGCCACGAGGAACGACTCGGCATCCGTGTTCGGAAGAGGAGAGACGTACGGGGACGCCTCGCGCGCGAGGTCCGTGGAGACGCGGAGGCGGGCATCCGCTGTCAACGTGTTCGCGTGGCGCAGGAACTCCGCGATGCGACGTGCCAGGCGCGGCGGCAGGGCGGCTACGTCGGCGACGACGGCCCAGCCGGCCAAGTACGGCGGAAGCGCCGGGGGAGGCTCAGGTGGGGCGGGCATCCGCTGAATCTGGGAAGAGGTGCCGGCCAGCCAGTCGCCGACGCGCCTCGAACGCGCGCTCAGCAGACCGGTCACGGCGGCGATGCCGCCGAAGGTGAGGTAGATCTCGACGACGCCCGCCAGGGATCGCACGAAGGCGTGCCGCAACAGTTCGACGCCGCCGTCGTCGCGGACGATGCGAGCCCCGATCGCGAGCTTGCCAAGGCTGCGGCCGTGGCTGAGGGTCTCGACCGCCGTGGGCACCACGAGGAACATCACGGCGAGGATCGCTACCTGAATGGCGGCGGTCGCTGCCGGATCGAACACCTTGGACGCAGCGCTCAACGCCCAGAACAGCAGGATGACCACGGTGTACGTCGCGACCACGTCGATGAGGAGTCCCGCGGCGCGCAGCACGAAGGTCGCCGGCCGTGCATCGAACGCCACGGCCTCGCCGATGACCTGGCGATCCGCGTCGCCGTACTCGTTCAGGGAGGTGTCGACGAAGCGAGGATTGCCCGCAGCCCCGCTCGTCATGGCTACCATCTAAGCAGTCATGGATGCCGACGCGTACGCCGCCGCCCACAGCGCCGAGTGGGACCGACTCGACGTGCTCGCGAAGCAGCGCAAGCTCGACGGACCGGACTCCGACGACCTCATCGCCGGCTACCAGTCGACGGCGACGCAGCTCTCGACGCTCGGCTCGACGGACGGCGACAGCGCATACACGGATCGGGTTGCGACAGTGCTTGCCGACGCGCGGCTGCGGTTCACCGGGGGAACCGGAAGCGCGGCCGGAGCCGTCGCACGGTTCTTCGCGATCGCCCTGCCCGCGGCCCTGTACCGGGTGCGATGGGTCACCCTTGGGGTCGCCGCGGGCACGGTGATCGTGGCGTTCCTCACCGCATGGTGGCTCGTGGCGGATCCGAAGGCGCTCGCCGCCGTCGGCAGCAACGTCGACCTCAAGCAGTACCTGAACCACGACTTCATCGACTACTACTCGCGCAACCCAGCGGCATCCTTCGCCGGCCAGGTGTGGACGAACAACGCGTGGCTGGCAGCTCAGAGCGTGGCGACCGGGATCCTCGGTGTCTACGTGCCGTACATCCTGCTGCAGAACGCGATCAACCTCGGCCTGGCGGCCGGCATCTTCACGCACTTCGGGCGCACGGACGTGATGTTCTCGTACATCCTCCCGCACGGCCTGCTCGAGCTCACCTCGCTCTTCGTCGCCGCAGCAGCCGGTCTTCGCATCTTCTGGGCGTGGGTGGCTCCTGGGCCGCGCACCAGAGGTCAGGCGCTCGCGCAGGAGGGCCGCGCCCTGTTCGCGGTCGCCGTCGGCAGCGCGATCAGCCTGTTCTGCTCCGGTCTGATCGAGGGCTTCGTCACGCCGTCCGGTCTCCCGGTCTGGGCCAAGATCACGATCGGCGCGGTAGCGCTGGGAGCCTTCCTCTTCTACATGCTCGTGGTCGGCAGGCGCGCAGCACTCGCCGGCGAGACAGGCGATCTGGACGGAGCGGATGCCGCGACCCGGCGCCTCGTCGCCGCGTAGGCGTCATCGTCACCGGCGTCGAGCATGCGGCGACGGGTCCCAGGAATCCTGGAACCCGTCGCCGTGCTCGTCGTACGTCCGGCAGGATGCCGGCGATCGATCCGCGTCTAGGCGGCAGCCTGCTTGATCAGGCCACCGAACAGCGGCTTGAACGTGAAGCCGGCCAGGAATCCGCCGACGATCGGGAAGAGGATGAACACCCACAGCTGTGCGAGATTCCCGGGTCCTCCGTAGATGGCGGCAGCGATCGAGCGGGCGGGGTTCACCGAGGTGTTGTCGACCGGGATGCTGATCAGGTGGATGAGCGTCAGCGTGAGGCCGATGGCCAGTGCCGCGAATCCGGGTGCCGCCCCTTGGCTCGTGACGCCGATGATCACGTACAGGAACACCGCCGTGAGGATGATCTCGATCAGGATCGCCGATCCGAGCCCGAATCCGCCGGGCGAGTGCGCGCCGTACCCGTTTGAGCCGAAGCCAGAAGCCACGGTCTTGGCGAGGAATCCGGTCGGTCCTCCCGAGGCGATCCAGAACAGCAACGACGATCCGATGACGGCACCGATGAGCTGGGCGATGACGTAGCCCAGCACGTCGCGCCACGGGAATCGTCCCGCGGCGGCGAGCCCGAGCGTGACGGCCGTGTTGAAGTGCCCTCCGGAGATGGGCCCGAGCGAGTAGGCGCCGACGACGACAGTGAGGCCGAAGGCGAGCGCGACGCCGAGGAAACCGACGTTGAACCCGCCGACTCCAGCCTTGAATCCGGCGGCGAAGATGGCGGTGCCGACACCACCGAACACCAGGATGAGCGTGCCGACCGCCTCGGCGAGCATGCGCGACAACAGGGTCGGTGTAGGTTTCGCTGTCGGATTGGTGGTTTCAGACATGGTGTTCCCCCCGAAGAGATCAGTGGACGTTATCCGCGGATATGCCGGGAATCGGCATGTCCCGCCTTTGGGCACGATAACTACCGCCGAGCGAGGCCGGACCGTGCCGCGGGGCGTGTCGTCGTCTCCGCGACAGTGTTATGGTGAACGAAGTTATCTTGATCAATTCAAGATAAGAACCGGGTGAGACCACAGTGACGACAGCCATCGAAGACCTTCACAGCGCCCTGCGCGGACGTGGGCTGCGCGTCACCGAGCCCCGTGTCGCCGTGTTCCGCGCCGTGCAGGCGCATCCGCACGCCGACACCGAGACCATCCTTGCCGCGGCTCGGTCCGAGCTTCCCCTGGTCTCGCACCAGGCGGTGTACGACGGCCTGCATGCGCTGACGGATGCGGGACTGGTGCGTCGCATCCAGCCAGCCGGCTCGCTCGCCCGCTACGAGGTGCGCGTGGGCGACAACCACCACCATCTCGTGTGCCGAGTCTGCGGAAGCGTCGAAGACGTCGACTGCGTCGTCGGAGAGGCCCCGTGCCTCACGCCGGACGACGATCACGGCTACGTGATCGACACCGCCGACATCGTCTTCTGGGGCGTCTGCCCCCGCTGCAGCGCACCCTGACCGTTTGCTCGCCCCGCGGCGAGCATCCACGACCATCCACCCACCCGCAACGAAGAAGGATCACATCGTGAGCGACAATTCCGACCGACTGGTCAGCGAAACGGCACTCATCGCCGACGAGGGCTGCCCCGTGCCGCACGGCGGCGCGAGCGGCAACCGCCCGTCGAACATCAGCTGGTGGCCAGAGCGCCTGAACCTCAAGGTTCTGGCGAAGAACCCCGCCGTGGCGAACCCGCTCGGCGGCGACTTCGACTACGCGAGCGAGTTCGAGAAGCTCGACCTGGCCGAGGTGAAGGCCGACATCCTGACGACCCTCACCACCTCCAAGCCGTGGTGGCCTGCCGACTTCGGCAACTACGGGCCGCTCATCATCCGCATGGCGTGGCACAGCGCGGGAACGTACCGGGTGCACGACGGGCGAGGCGGCGCCGGAAGCGGCCAGCAGCGGTTCGCGCCGCTGAACAGCTGGCCCGACAACGTCGGACTCGACAAGGCCCGACGCGTGCTGTGGCCGGTGAAGAAGAAGTACGGCAAGTCGCTGTCGTGGGCCGACCTGATGATCCTCGCCGGCAATGTCGCGCTCGAGTCCATGGGGCTGAAGACGTTCGGCTTCGCCGGCGGCCGGGTCGACGCATGGGAACCGGACGACGACATCTACTGGGGACCCGAGTCCACCTGGCTCGGCGACGAGCGTTACACGGGGGACCACGAGCTGGAGGCGCCGCTGGCCGCCGTGCAGATGGGCCTCATCTACGTGAACCCTGAGGGCCCGAGCGGCAACCCGGATCCGCTGGCGTCGGCCAGGGACATCCGCGAGACCTTCAAGCGCATGGCCATGAACGACGAGGAGACCGTCGCGCTCATCGCAGGCGGCCACACGTTCGGCAAGACGCACGGCGCAGCTCCTGACAGCAACGTCGGACCGAATCCGGAGTCCGCCGGCCTCGAGGAGCAGGGTCTCGGCTGGAAGAACGCGTTCGGCTCTGGCAAGGGCGACGACCAGATCACGTCGGGGCTCGAGGTCACGTGGACCTATCACCCGACGCGCTGGGACAACGAGTTCTTCCACATCCTCTTCGCGTACGAATGGGAGCTGATGGAGTCGCCCGCCGGCGCCAAGCAGTGGCGCCCGAAGGATGGCGGCGGCGCGGACATGGTGCCGTTGGCGCACTCCGACGGACGACGCGAGCCGCGCATGCTCACCTCCGACCTCGCGCTGCGCTACGACCCGGAGTACGGGCCGATCTCGCGGCGCTTCAAGGACGACCAGGCCGCGTTCCAGGACGCCTTCGCCCGCGCCTGGTACAAGCTCACGCACCGCGACATGGGGCCGCGCGACCGCTACCTCGGATCCGAGGTGCCGGCAGAGGAGCTCATCTGGCAGGATCCGGTGCCCGAGGCGACGGGCACGTTGAGCGATGCCGACGTCGCAGCGCTGAAGGCGGCGGTGGCGGCATCCGATCTGACGGTGTCAGAGCTGGTGTCGACGGCATGGGCGTCTGCGTCGACCTTCCGCGGCGGCGACAAGCGCGGCGGTGCGAACGGTGCGCGCATCCGACTCGAACCGCAGAAGCGCTGGGCCGTGAATCGGCCGGAGCAGCTGCAGAGGGTGCTGGGCACGCTCGAGCAGATCAAGGAGCAGTCGGGAACCGGTGTGTCGCTGGCCGACCTCATCGTGCTCGCCGGCGGCGTCGGCGTCGAGCAGGCGGCGAAGGCCGCAGGCGTCGACGTGCGGGTCGGCTTCACGCCAGGACGCACGGATGCCACGCAGGAGCAGACGGACGTCGAGTCGTTCGGCTACCTGGAGCCCCGTCAGGACGGTTTCCGCAACTACGTCGGCGTCGTCGGCGGTGCTCCGGAGGAGTTCCACTTCGTCGACCGCGGCAACCTGTTGACGCTGAGCGCGCCGGAACTGACCGTACTGCTCGGCGGTCTGCGTGTGCTGGACACCAACTGGGACGGTTCGGAGACCGGTGTCTTCACGACGCGCAAGGGCGTGCTGACGAACGATTTCTTCGTGTCGCTGCTCGACCTCGGCACCGAGTGGACGCCGCTCGACGAAGGCGGTCACGCCTACCGCGGCGTCACGGCAGAGGGCACGACGCTGATCGGATCCCGCGTCGACCTGCTGTTCGGATCCAACTCCGAGCTGCGTGCCGTCGCCGAGGTCTACGCCAGCGACGACGCCCAGCAGAAGTTCGTCGAGGACTTCGCCGCGGCCTGGCAGAAGGTGATGGAGCTCGACCGCTTCGACCTGAAGCGCTGATCGAGTCCTCAGGCGAACTCGCTGACCGAAGCGGCCGGCACCCGATGCGGATCGGGGCCGGCCGCTTTGTCGTATCGACGACGGGCTACAGCCGACCGGATGCCTTCAGCTGCAGGTACCTGTCGGCCAGAGCGGGCGGCAGCTCGGCTGGCACAGCCGACACGACGTCGGCCCCGAGCTGGCGGATTGCTCCTGCCACGCGTGTGCCGTCGAGCAACGCGCGCTCCGCCGCGGCGGCCCGATAGAAGGCTCCGACATCGTCGTGCTGCGCTGCGGTGTGCGCGATGTCGGGGTCCAGCACGGATGCGACGACGACGGTGTGCATCTTGGTGAGCTGTGGGAGCGCAGAGAGCAGGCCGTTCGAGGATCCCGGGGCCGAGGCGTCGGTGAGCAGCACGACGAGCGCGTGCCTGTGCGTGATGGCGCGTACCTGCGAAGGCACCGCCGACCAGTCGGACTCGATCAACTCCGGCTGCACGTCGGCCAGCGCCGTCACGAGCCGCGACAGGAGGGACGAGCCCTTGGCGCCGACCACGCGTGCACGTACACGGCGGTCGAACGCGACCACGTCGACCCGGTCGCCGGCGCGATCGGCGAGGGCAGCCAGCAGGAGTGTGGACTCGAACGCCGTGTCGAGACGGGGCTCGTCGGATACGCGGGCGGCAGACGTGCGGCCGCTGTCGATGACGACCACGATGCGCCTGTCGCGTTCGGGGCGCCAGGTGCGCACCATGATGCCCGAGCCGGCGCGAGCCGCTGCCGAGGTGCGGGCCGTCGCGCGCCAGTCGATGGACCTCACGTCGTCGCCGGCGACGTACTCGCGCAGCGAGTCGAACTCCGTGCCCTCGCCGCGCACCATCACCGGCGTCGTACCCTCGAGCTCACGCAGTCTCGTCAGCCGGGATGCCAGATGCTTGCGCGAGTGGAAAGGTGGCAGCACCCGCAGCTCGCCCGGTGCCTGCAGCGTTGCCTGACGCGACCACAGGCCGAGCGGGCCGGCAGAGCGGATGGCGACGAACTCGACACGGCGTGTTCCGCGGCGCCGCGGGGTCAGGGTGTGGGTGAGCATCCGTCGTTCGCCGGCCGGCACGTTTAGCGGCACCCGCGCCGGTGCGTGGCCCGCCGAGGGAGGCCAGCCGTCGCGCAGTCGGCCGTGCAGCCGACGGGCGTCGAGGTTGGTGACCGCGAGCGTCTGGGTCACGGTCGCGCCGAGGCGCACGCGGGCGGGGAGCATCCGCTCGATGCGCACGCGCCGCGGAGAGGATGCCATCAGCAGGTCGATCGCGCCCAGGGCGCAGCAGAACACCAGCCACCACGCGAGAGCGAAGTACGCACCGGGCGCACTCGTGCCGAACAGCACGATCGGCACGAGCCCAACGGCGAGGAGGACGGCGAAGCGTCCGCTGACGGCCATCGACGCGCGCCTAGAGCGGAACCTGCACCTGCTGCAGCACGGAGCGCAGGATGCCGTCGGTCGAAACGCCCTCCAGCTCCGCCTCCGGCTGCAGCTGCAGGCGGTGCCGCCAGGCGGCAGGCGCCATCGCCTGCACGTGGTCGGGGGTGATCGCGTCGTATCCGCCGAGCCAGGCATACGCCTTGGCCGCAGCCAGCAGCGCCGTCGCGCCGCGCGGACTCACGCCTAGCCGAACGGACGGGCTCTGCCGCGTGGCGCGGGCGAGGTCGACGATGTATGCGAGGACGTCCGCTCCGGCGCTCACCCGGCGCACGGCATCCCTTGCTCGCAGCACTCCAGCCGCATCGAGCACCGGACGGATACCGGCGGCCGCCAGCGCCCTCGGATCGAAGCCGGCTGAGTGGCGGCGCAGCACCTCGAACTCGGTGTCGCGGTCGGGAAGGTCGAGCACGAGCTTGAGCAGGAAGCGGTCGAGCTGCGCCTCCGGCAGGGTGTACGTGCCCTCGTACTCGATCGGATTCTGGGTGGCTGCGACGAGGAACGGATCCGGCAGCGGCAGAGTCTCGCCGTCCGCGCTCACCTGCCGCTCCTCCATGGCCTCCAGAAGGGATGCCTGAGTCTTCGGGGGAGTGCGGTTGATCTCGTCGGCGAGCAGCACATTCGTGAACACCGGGCCGTGCCTGAAGACGAACGCCGCCGACTTGGCGTCGTACACGACAGACCCTGTGACGTCTCCGGGCATCAGGTCGGGGGTGAACTGCACCCGCTTCATGTCCAGCGACAGGGAGCCGGCCAGCGAACGCACGAGCAGCGTTTTCGCGACCCCTGGCACGCCCTCCAGCAGCACGTGTCCACCCGTGAGAAGCGCGACGAGCAGGCCGGTGACGGCCGCCTGCTGACCGACGACCGCCTTGGCGACCTCGGTGCGCACCCGTGCGAATGCGTCGCGGTCACCGGCGGATGCGGATGCGCCAGGCGGCACCGACGTGCCGCCAGCGTCCTCTGGTCGCGGCGCTGCATTGGTCGGGTCGGTCATCGGCGGGTCACTCCTCGTCGCTGTAAGCGCTCGTACGTGTCGTGTTCGTGGGTGTCGCCGGCGAGCCGAGCGGCCCGGCGACGGGCGGCGTCTGCGCCCCGCCGGCCGGCGGCTCGGTGCCTTCCGGCGCGGGCCTTCCGAGCGTATCGGTCGCCCCGCCGACGGCGAGGCGCACCTCGTGCTCGAGATCCTCGAGCACGGATGCGGTCGCGAGCGCCTCGGCATCGGTTCCCGGCGTCGAGTCCACCAGCGCCTCCCGAACGTCGACGAGCGGGCGACCGGTCAGCCCGGCCGCCGCGATGACGATCTGGTCGACGTACGCGTTCGGCGGCAGCCCGCAGAGTCGCCCGATCCGGCGCAGGGCGCCTACCCGGAGCGCATCCAGGGCGTGCGAGCGTGCGGATGCCCTGCGGTACAGCTGTGCCCGGCCGTCGATCGTCTCGCTGGCCCGGATCACGACGGGCAGGTCCTCGACCACGAGCGGTCCGAAGCGGCGTCCACGCCAGATCGCCGCGGCGACGACCACGGCGATCAGCAGGATGATCGCAGGCGTGAGCCATCCGGGCGTCAGCTCCGCGATCGTCGGTACGCCGGACGCGGTGGCATCCGCCGCCGACGGCAGGTACCAGACGAGGGTGCGGTGGGATCCGAGCAATCCGATCGCGAGTGCGGCGTTCCCCGCCTTCTGGATGCCGTCGTTCTCCAGGATCGCTGCGCCGACGGCGCTCACCGTCGTGTCGCCGGAACGGGCCTGGGCGAGCGCGTACAAGCTGCCGAGCGGGAAGCATCCGACGGCGTCGCCGGTGACGCGGAAGGCGGTGTCGACGCCCGCGACGGACTCGGCGCGATCCGCCGCGGCCACGTCGCAGCCCGGAGTCGACGACGCCGTCCGTACCGGATGACCCGCCAACCGCACATCGGGCGCGATGGCCTGCAACTGGGCGAAGCCAGGGCCGACGGCGACGACGTCGACGCCGAGGCCGAGCACGGTGCGCGACTGCGCCGCATCCAGGAACCCGCTCGGATCGGAGAGCAACACCGTCGTGTCGTCGCGTTCGGATGCCGCCTGCCGGGCCGCCTCCAGCGTGCTGGCGGTGCGCACGTCCACGCCGTGCTCCTGAAGCACCCGTGCCAGCGCCTGCGCCCCCTGCGGCGCCGGGTTGTCCGCCCCCATCGGATCCAGGGTGCTCGTGGCGAGGGACAGCTGGATGGCCGTCGCGATCCCCGCGCCCACCAACAGGATGACGATCAACACGATCCAGCCGCGCGCCCGCCTCAGGCTCTGACGCGGCGTGCTGGACAGCACGGGAGCCGTGGCGGTCATTCGGTGACCACCGCGTCGGCGGTCGTGAAGACGGGTCTGGCCTTCGCCAGCTCGCGATCGAGCGCTGCGAGTGTCGCGTAGTCGTCGGCGTCCGCACGCCTTCCGAGGTATCGGACGCCATCGAAGAGAGTCGCAGCGCCGTGCAACTGCGTTGTGAAGGCAGGCAGCGCGCCGGATGCCTCGATGGCCAGCTCCTGCGCCGTGGTGCCAGGAAGGACGAGCACGATGGTGCGGTCGCCCAGAGCGCGGCCGATGGCGCGGAACAGCTCGCGCACAGCCTCGTCGTATCTCCCCGCCGAAGCCGCAGAGGCGGCGCGACGACGCAGTTCGTCCGCCGACCTGTGGTCCTGGGCATCGAAGACGGCGGGAGCCTGGCGCCGACGCGACAGACGCGGCATCCCGAAGATGACGAAGGCCGCGATCAGTACAGCCGCGAGAAGGGCCACGCCGATGCCGGCCATGATCCAGGCGGCATTGCCGCCGATCCCGCTGCCGAGGGCGGAGAACCACTCGGAGATCTGCTGCGCGAGCCGGTCGAACCAGGTCGGCTTGGCGGCCTGATATTCGGGTTTCGCCAGCTCGTGCTGCAACCACTGCTGAGCGGTGGGACCGTCAGGATTCAGCGGCGGAGTATCCACGTGCACGCGCTGCAGGAGCGAGAGCACGGCGCTCGACGATCCGGTCACGGGGAGCTCTGCGTCCATGGTGCGTTCTGCGCATCGGGAGCACCCGCTGCAGGAGGGACTCCCCAGGCGCGCTGCGCGATCCAGGCGGGCGTCGCGAACGGGTCGCCGGCATCCGGGATGCCCGCCGCTCGCTCGTCGACCACGCGACGCAGGTCGGCGTCGAGGCCCTCGCGGCGCATCCGCAGATCGAGATAGATGGTCGTCGCCGTAGCCGACTCCACGACCGAGGTGATCGAGCCGATGAAGGTTCCCACCACGAGCGACAGCACGTAGTAGACGATCGTGACGGTGATGGCGTTGCCGCTCTGCAGCGAGCCGGTCGGGCTGATCACGGAGATGACGATCGCGTAGATCGCCTGGAGCGGCACGGTGACGATGCTGCTGGCGACGGAGCAGACGAGCCAGACGAGCACGAGCGTGCCGAACGTGCGCCAGAACGATCGGCGGGTGAGGTGCCACGAGCGACCGACCGCGTGGAACACGCCGGCCTTCTCGACGACGATGACGCTGGGCGTGAGTGCGGTCTTCGTGCCGACCCAGATCCACACGGCGATCAGGCAGAGCACCGCGAACACGACGGCAAGAACCGTGGCGAGCGTCGAACCAGCCATGCTGGTCAGGATGCCGACGCCGAGCGGGACGAGCACGGATGCGACCACTGCTGCCGCCAGCAGCGCCGTCCAGCCGATGAGGCGCCAGCGTCTGCCCCGCGTCCAGCGCCACAGTCCGCGCAGGGTCAGCTTCTCGCCGAGTGCCCCTCGTGCAACCTCCGTGGCGACGAGGCCCTGCACCATGGCCGTGCCGACGAGCGAGATCACGACGCCGACGAGGACCGCGGCGATCAGCAGCGCGACGCTTCCGGCGGCGATCAGCTGCTGATCGGACGACTGCTCCTGGCTGGCCGTCCCGATGCGCAGCACGGCGAACGCGGTCGTGGCACCCACGACGACGACCGTCGTGACGGTCGTGATGAGCTGCACGATGAGAGCTCCGCCTACCGTGGCGCGAGGGTTGTGCCGCAGCACGGCGAACGGGGTTCCGAACAGGCGTCCGAACGTCATGGGACGCAACGGGAAGAGGCCCGGCTTCGGTGGGGGAGTCCAGCTCTGCTGCCAGCTCGGGGCGCCTGTCGCCGGCTGCTGCCAGCCGGGCTGGCCGGAGTACTGCCAGCCGGGCTGGCCCTGGTACTGCTGCCATCCTGACTGGCCCTGATACTGTTGCCAGCTGGGTGGGCCGGGATATTGCTGGCCGCCGGACGGATCCGGATACTGCTGTGCGATGGGCGGGGCAGTCTGCGCGCTGGTCGATGGGGGTGCCCACGACTCGGGTGCCGTCCATCCGGGATCCTGCTGGTGCGTCGCGGGCCCATCGCCGCTCTGGACGGGCTGTCCCTGCGTCGGCGCGTGCGCGCTCGCGCCGGGTTCGACCGGATTCTGGGAATCGCTCACCGTTGATGACCTGCCGCTGCTCGTGTCCAGGGTTTCCTCATCCTGGCACACCGGATCCGACCCGTCGGACCCCGCGACTCACCGCGGCCCGAGGCGCCTCTCTCGGCTGTCGGACCCGACCTGTCGACTACTCTTGTGCCATGGTCTCGCCCGCGTGGACGCCTTCCGCGGGCGCCGAAGAGGAATCAGGACCCCTTACTGGAATGAACGCACGAATCCTGGTTGTCGACGACGACACCGCACTGGCCGAGATGATCGGCATCGTGTTGCGGACCGAGGGCTTCGAACCCAGCTTCTGCGCCGACGGCAGCCTCGCGATCGAGGCGTTCCACGGCGCGAAGCCCGATCTGATCCTGCTCGACCTGATGCTCCCCGGCATGGACGGCATCGAGGTGTGCTCGCGCATCCGTGCCGAGTCCGGCGTGCCGATCATCATGCTGACCGCGAAGTCCGACACGGCGGATGTCGTGAAGGGCCTCGAATCCGGCGCTGACGACTACATGGTCAAGCCGTTCAATCCGAAGGAGCTCGTGGCCCGCATCCGCACGCGGCTGCGACCTGCGGCATCCGCTCCGGCCACGGATGTCTTGCGTGTCGGCGACCTGGAGATCGACGTCGCCGCCCACGAGGTGCGGCGTGGAGACGACCGCATCAGCCTGACCCCGCTGGAGTTCGACCTCCTGATCGCGCTCGCCTCGAAGCCGCAACAGGTCTTCACGCGCGAGATGCTGCTCGAACAGGTGTGGGGTTACCACTACAAGGCCGACACGCGACTCGTGAACGTGCACGTGCAGCGGCTCCGCGCGAAGGTCGAAGACGACCCCGACAACCCGAAGATCGTGATGACCGTGCGCGGAGTGGGCTACCGCGCCGGCGCGACGCCGTGACCGGCGCCCACTGAGAAGAGTCCGCGTGTTCCTCGGCGTCGACTGGCGACGGTGGCGGGAGTGGCCCGGCCACCTGGCGCACCTGTGGCGCACCAACCTGCAATTCCGCACGATCCTGATCACCGTGGCGCTCACCGGCGCTGCCGTGCTCGTCGCCGGTCTGCTGGTGTCGTTCGTGGTGGGCAACGGGCTCTACCAATCGCGCCTCGAGCAGGCGTATCGCGACTCCGCCCGCGCCACCACCGACGCCCAGAAGAAGCTGGACGCGTCGGACGCCACCGACCCCGAAGCCGTCGAGAACCTTTTCCTCCAGGTGTTCGGCGATGTGAAGAACTCGACGGCGACCGGGCTCGTCGCCTCTTTTCGTGTTCCCGGGCAAGGGATCGACCCCGGCGCACCCGTCGGCGTCTCCACCTTCGGCTCGGGCAAGGACGTCATCACCGCCGACATGCGCAAGGCGGTGAAGTCATCGCCGCACGCCGTGTTCGCCCAGTCGGTGGCGCTACCGGCGACCGACGGCACGACCCGCCCCGGCATCGTCGTCGGGTCGCAGCTGCAGTTGCCGACGGCCGGTCGCTACGAGCTGTACATCGGCTACGACCTCTCCGATTCGGAACAGACGCTGCTCTTCGTACAGAGGACTCTGCTCGTCGTCGGCCTCGCTCTGCTGCTGCTGATCGCCGCCATCACCTACCTGGTTGTGCGGCTCGTGGTCACACCCATCAGGGTCGCGGCACAGACGAGTAGACGCCTGGCAGACGGCGACCTCGAAGTGCGCATGCCCATCGCCAACGAAGACGCGTTCGCCACACTCGCGAGATCCTTCAACGGCATGGCGGATGCGCTCCAGCGGCAGATCACGCAGCTCGCGACCCTCTCGCAGCTGCAGCAACGCTTCGTGAGCGACGTCTCGCACGAGCTGCGCACCCCGCTCACCACCATCCGCCTCGCCGGTGATGTCATCTACGACCAGCGTGAGGACTTCCCGGCGGCGACGGCGAGGACGGCGGAGCTCCTGCACACCCAGATCGAACGCTTCGACACCCTGCTCTCCGACCTGCTCGAGATCAGCAGATACGACGCCGGATCCGTGGTGCTCGAGCTCGAGCCGACCAACCTGGTGCGACTGGCCGACGACGCCGTCGACGACATGCGGCCGCTCGCGGTGACGAACGGATCCGAGCTCCGGCTCGAGGCACCTGGCGGCTACTTCGAGGTGGACATGGATGCCAGGCGCGTGCGCCGCATTCTGCGCAACCTGCTCGGCAACGCGATCGAGCACGGCGAGGGTGGCCCGATCGTCGTTGTGGTCGACAGCAACCAGTCCGCCGTGGCGCTCGGCGTGCGCGACTACGGCCTCGGCATGAGCGAGCACGAGGTGCAGCACGTGTTCGACAGGTTCTGGCGCGCGGATCCGTCGCGCAAACGCACCATCGGCGGCACCGGTCTCGGCTTGGCGATCTCGCTGGAAGACGCCGCCCAGCACGAGGGATGGCTCGATGTCTGGTCTTCTCCGCACCACGGATCCCACTTCCGCCTGACCCTGCCGCGCACCCCGGGGGAGCCGATCCTCTCTTCCCCGATACCGCTCGCGCCCGCCGATGCGCCGCGCGACGACGAGGACCGTCCCATCGGCAACGAGCTGACAGGGAACCGCCACGACGTCGACTCCGACGGCAACCGCGGCGAACGCGGCGGCCGGAATCGTCGCGGCGGCGGTCGCGGGCGCCGCGGCCGCGGCGACTCGTCCGGCGGCCATGGCGAGTCCGCGAGCGGCGGGCAGGGCAGCACGGGACCGGTCTCCACCTCGACCGGATCAACCAGAGGACGGTGAGCGCATGAGCACCGACAGCATCCGCAGACGACGCACCGCGCTGACGCTTGCCGCCGCCCTCGCTGTTCTGGCGTTGATCGCGGGCTGCGCTCAGATCCCGCGCACCAGCGCCGTCAAAGAGGTGGGTCCGATCACCGAGCAGAACGACGGTCTCGGACAGGTCGACTTCCTGCCGAGCGGACCGCAGACCGGCGCCACGCAGGACGACATCCTGCGTGGGTTCATCCAAGCCGCGGTGTCGCCCCAGGGCGACTACCAGGTCGCGCGCGAGTTCCTCACGACCGGTTATCAGAGTCGCTGGAATCCCGACGCCTCCGTCACCGTCGACACGGCGTCGGCGCGCACATACTCCACAGTGGACGCGAACCAGAAACAGCTCACGCTGGCGCCCACCGCGTTCGTCGACGCCGACGGGACCTACAGCCGAGCCGAGTCGCCCACCGACATCACGCAGCAGTACTCCTTCACGAAGGAGGGCGGCGAGTGGCGCATCTCGAAGGCGCCGAACGGCGTCGTCATCGACAGCTCGCGGTTCACGAACGTGTTCGCCGCTCACCTGCTCTACTTCTTCAGCCCCGACCTGAACTTCCTGGTGCCTGACCAGCGCTGGTTCCCGAACTCGCCGGCGTCGCTGCAGACGCGCGTCGTGAAAGAGCTGGTCCAGGGGCCCGCGAAATGGCTGGCCGGCGCCTATGTCAGCGCGTTCCCGCAGGGCTCGCAGCTCACCTCGGATTCGGTCACGGTGACAGGAGGCGAGGCCGACGTCGACCTCAACAGCACGGCGGGCACGGCCGATGCGCCGACCCTTGCGCGCATGCAGCTGCAGCTTTCCGAGTCGCTCAGCTCCGTCGCGGGCATCAACGACGTGCGGATCTCGTTCGAGGGTGTGCAGCGTTCGGTGCCCAGCGCGCTGACCCCATCGCCGACGAACGACCCGAGCGTGGACACGAACGCGCTCGTGATGCGCGGAGGAAAGTTCGGACTCCTCTCCGGCGCCGGCGTGACGGAGATCCCGGAGATCTCGGCCAAGGTCGAAGGGCTGTCGCCGTCGGCCGCGACGCTCTCCGCCGACCACCACAGCGCGGCCGTTCTGGCATCCGATGCCGCCTGGCTGGTGCGGACCGGCGACGATCCCATTCGCTTCGACGCGCGACCGGGACTCGTCGCTCCCACGCTCGATCCGTCGAACTACGCCTGGAGCGCGTCGGCCGGAAAGCCGTCCGAGTTGGTGGTCATGGGCGCCAACGGGACCCCGACGGCCCTCACCGCCGCCTGGCCGGACGCGCAGACCATCGTGGCCATCGCCATGTCGCGCGACGGCACCCGTCTGGCTGCACTCGTGCGCACCGACAGCGGCATCGACATCCAGGTGGCCGGAGTCGTGCGCACCGCCACCGGCCGACCGGAGAGTGTCTCGACGCCGATCGACCTCGGTACCGTCTCCGGCGGGACGGCGACGTCGCTGACGTGGCTCGATGATCACACGGTCGCCGCCCTCGCCAGCGGATCGAGTGGTGACAGCACGATCGACGTGCAGTCGATCGGCGGTGAGGCGACGCCGGAGCCCGGCCCGACCAACGGATCCTCGATCGGACCGGTCGGCGCGACCCCCTACTACTGGGTGCTCACCGACAGCGGGTCGCTGCAGTGGCCTCGTGGAGCCGGATGGCAGGAGCGCATCGACGGCGTGCAGTTCATCGGCCAACAGCTCGGCAAGCCGCAGTAGCCCGCACACTCCCAGCCGGCGCGATCGTCAGTTCAACCGGCGTCACTCGTCCTCCCCAGAACTCGGGTGCCGAGCAGGCATCACCGATGCGACAGCGCGTGGTCGGCGTGGCACGCCGTCGCATCAGACTGTCCAGATGCCGAATATCGACGCGGCCACCGACCATGCCGCCGCTCCGGGCCGCGGATCCCGCCTGCGGTCGGCCTTGCTCGATGCCCTCGCCGTCGTCGCTCCGACGTCATGCGCCGGCTGCGGCGCCGCTGACCGATCCCTCTGCGAGGCGTGCGCCGGCCGCCTGTCGCCGTCGGTCAGGACCATCGACCTCGACGATCTGACCGTGGCCGCCGCATTGGACTACGACGGTGTCGCTCGCTCGGCGATCGCAGCCTTCAAAGACGGCGGACGCACGGATACCGCACCGCACCTCGCCGTAGCCTTCTCCGCCTCGATCGAGGCTGCACTCCAGCAGTCCGTGGTACCTCACCGATCGTCCCTGCACCTCGTCACGGTCCCGTCGTCGCGTTCCGCCCACCGCGCTCGCGGATACTCGCCAGTCGGCCTCCTCCTCGGGCACCTGGGCCTCAGGGCCGAGCCCATGCTCGGTGCCCGTCGACAGGCGGCTGATCAGGTGGGGCTCTCGCCGGACTCGCGCAGAGAGAACCGATCGGAGTGGCTGGAGGCGAGGCACGCGGTAGCGGGGGAGCGGATGCTGCTGGTGGACGACATCCTCACAACAGGGGCAACACTCCTGGAGGCGAGGCGGGCACTGGAATCGGCGGGCGCCATCGTCGTCGGAGCCGCTGTGTTGGCCAGGACTCCGCGGCGGAATGCTGCGTGACACGCCGGCATGACGAACAGAACGGGCGCTTCAGCGCGAAAAAAGCCGTGATCACGCGCCCCGTGCGCGACACCGCTTCGTCACATGGCGTTCACCTCGGATATGCCTGGTGACATCCACGGTGGGCCGGTCTACGGTAGGGGAAAAGGTGTCGGTCCAGCCGCCCCTTCCGAACGGGTGACGGCCGCACCGGAAGCGGAGGTCGCCATGGAAATCAACATCTTCGGACTCGGTGTGGGCATCACCGATCGCTTCCGCGAATACGCGACCGAGAAGGCCGCGAAAATCGGATCGCTCGCTGAACGCGCCCTCTCGCTGGAGATCAAGGTCTCCCGTCACAACGAGAAGTCCGGAGGTCAGAACGGCGACGACCGCGTCGAGCTCACGCTCATCGGTCCTGGTCCCGTCGTTCGTGCCGAGGCCACCGCTGCGGACAAGTACGCGGCGTTCGACCTGGCGATCGGGCGATTGCTGGAGCGCGTGCGACGCGCCAAGGATCGCCGCAAGATCCATCGCGGACTGCATCGTCCGCCCTCGGTGCGTGAGGCGTCGACGGTCGGGCTCGGCCGCGTCGACGTCACACCGGCACCCGTGACGGTCCTCGAACAGGTGCGCACCGGAAGCGTCCCGGTGGTGGACGACGTGCAGCAGACCGAGGAGGCAGAGGAGTACTGCCCGGTCGTCATCCGCAAGAAGGTGTTCGCGTCCGTGCCGATGACGGTGGACGACGCCCTGTATTACATGGAGCTCGTCGGTCACGACTTCTACCTCTTCATCGATGAGGAGTCGGGACGTCCGTCGGTCGTCTACCGACGCAAGGGCTGGGACTACGGCGTGATCGGACTCGACGAGGACGCGGAAGAGCTCCAGGAGGTCGCGACGGCGTCGCGCAAGCTCGGCCGCGGCTGAGGGCTTCCGGCGGGGCGGAGCCACGAAGAGTGGCACCGCCCCGCCGGATCATGTCCGGCCCCGGACAGGCGGACATCTCGACGCTCCGCGTGGCGGCTGCACCGTCGGCCGAACGATCGCGGGAGTGCTCCTGATCCGGCTCCCTGTGGCCGGACTGGGCATCGCTCGCATGGTGAGCAGGCGCCGTCGCAGCGCCTGAAATCGGGCCCGGTGGGCGATCTCACCCGGTCCATCGCGACGGCCGGAAGGCACGCGGCGCACGCACAGCAGTCGTCCGGCATCCTCAGGTCACAGCCCGGTAACATGGGTGGCGTTGTCGCCCCGCGGGCGGCACGCGTCCACCCGGGACGACGGACGCCGACGGCGTCTCCCACGAACCATCTGGAGTGCATCAGTGGCCTCAGTTCTCGAAAAGGTGCTGCGTGTCGGCGAGGGCCGCACGCTCAAGCGGCTCGAGGCGTATGCCCGTGCCGTGAACGCGCTCGAGGAAGACTTCCAAGCCCTCACCGACGAGGAGCTGCGCAACGAGACGGTCGAGCTGCGCGAGCGGTACCTCGGCGGGGAATCCCTCGACGACCTGCTGCCCGAGGCGTTCGCTGCGGTGCGTGAGGCATCCGTCCGCACACTCGGAATGCGGCACTTCGATGTGCAGATCATGGGTGGCGCGGCACTGCACCTAGGAAACATCGCCGAGATGAAGACCGGTGAAGGAAAGACGCTGGTGGCCACCACCGCGGCCTACCTCAACGCGATCGCCGGCCGTGGGGTGCACATCATCACCACGAACGACTACCTGGCCAGCTACCAGGGCGAACTGATGGGCCGCGTGTTCCGCGCCCTCGGCATGACGACGGGTGTCATCCTCGCCGGTCAGACGCCGGACGAGCGCCGCGAGCAGTACCTGGCCGACATCACGTACGGCACGAACAACGAGTTCGGATTCGACTACCTGCGCGACAACATGGCGTGGCAGGCATCCGACATGGTGCAGCGCGGACACTTCTTCGCGATCGTCGACGAGGTGGACTCCATCCTCATCGACGAGGCGCGTACCCCGTTGATCATCTCCGGACCGTCGAGCGGCGAGGCCAATCGGTGGTTCAACGAGTTCGCCCGCCTGGCCACGCGGCTGGAGCCGGAGGCCGATTTCGAGGTCGATGAGAAGAAGCGCACGGTCGGTGTGCTGGAGCCCGGCATCGCGAAGGTCGAGGACTACCTCGGCATCGACAACCTCTACGAGTCGGCCAACACTCCGCTCATCTCCTTCCTGAACAACGCCATCAAGGCGAACGCGCTGTTCAAGCGCGACAAGGACTACGTCGTGATGAACGACGAGGTGCTCATCGTCGACGAGCACACCGGCCGCATCCTGGTCGGACGTCGCTACAACGAGGGCATCCACCAGGCCATCGAGGCCAAGGAGGGTGTGCCGGTCAAGGCGGAGAACCAGACGCTGGCCACCGTCACGCTGCAGAACTACTTCCGCCTCTACAAGAAGCTGTCCGGCATGACGGGTACCGCCGAGACCGAGGCGGCCGAGTTCATGTCCACCTACAAGATCGGCGTCGTGCCGATCCCCACGAACAAGCCCATGATCCGCAAGGACATGCCCGACCTCGTCTACAAGAACGAGGAGGCCAAGTTCAACCAGGTGGCAGAAGACATCCTGGCGCGCAACAAGAAGGGTCAGCCGGTTCTCGTCGGCACGACGAGCGTGGAGAAGAGCGAATATCTCTCCCGGCTGCTCGCGAAGAAGGGCGTGCGGCACGAGGTGCTGAACGCGAAGAACCACGCGCGTGAGGCCGCGATCGTGGCACAGGCCGGCCGCCTGGGCGCCGTCACCGTCGCCACCAACATGGCCGGCCGCGGTACGGACATCATGCTCGGCGGCAACGCCGAGTTCATCGCCGTCGCGGAGATGAACTCGCGCGGCCTGAATCCGGTCGAAACGCCGGACGAGTACGAGGCGGAGTGGGACGCCGTCTTCGACCGGGTGAAGGCAGCCGTGAGCCAGGAGGCCTCCACGGTCGTCGAGGTCGGCGGTCTGTACGTGCTCGGCACAGAGCGGCACGAGTCCCGGCGCATCGACAACCAGCTGCGTGGCCGCTCCGGCCGTCAGGGCGACCCTGGCGAGAGCAGGTTCTACCTGTCGCTCACCGACGACCTGATGCGCCTGTTCAATGCGGGCGCGGCCGAGAGCCTGATGGGCCGCAGCAACGTCCCAGACGACCTGGCCATCGAGTCGAAGGTGGTGAGCCGCGCCATCCGCTCCGCCCAGTCGCAGGTGGAGGCGCGCAACGCCGAGATCCGCAAGAACGTGCTGAAGTACGACGACGTGCTCAACCGCCAGCGCGAGGCGATCTACAGCGACCGCCGGCACATCCTCGAGGGCGACGACCTGCACGAGCGCGTTCAGCAGTTCCTCGAAGACGTCGTCGCCGAGGTGCTCGAGCAGCACACCGCGGAAGCGAACGCCGACGACTGGGACTTCGACGCTCTCTGGTCCGACCTCAAGGTGCTGTATCCGATCGACATCTCGATCGACGAGGTCATCGCGGAGGTCGGCAACAAGGGCCGAGTGAACCGCGACTACATCAAGCGCGAGATCCTCTCCGATGCCCGCCTCGCTTACGGGCGTCGTGAGGACCAGCTGGGATCGCCGGCCATGCGCGAGCTGGAGCGTCGTGTCGTGCTCTCGGTGATCGACCGCCGCTGGCGCGACCACCTGTACGAGATGGACTACCTCAAGGACGGCATCGGCCTGCGGGCCATGGCGCAGCGCGATCCGCTGGTCGAGTACCAGCGCGAGGGCTTCACCATGTACCAGCAGATGATGGGCGCGATTCGCGAGGAGTCCATCGGGTTCCTCTTCAACCTCGAGGTCGAGGTCACTCAGGCCGCGGGCGAGATCACCGAGGTCGAGGCCAAGGGTCTGACACCGGCCGCGAACGAGCAGCAGCGCCTGAGCTACTCGGCGCCGAGCGACGACGGCAGCGTCGAAGTGCGCAACCAGCGAGGCCAGATCGACAGCGCGGCATCCGATCGCGCCGAGCGCGCCCGGCGCAGGCAGCTCGCCGCTCAGCAGGAGGACGTCGCCACGCAGCAGCAGCAGGGCGCATCCCGTGGGGCGTTCGGACAGCGCGACGATGCCGGCGACGCCGCGCCGCAGAATCGCGCAGAGCGACGCGCACAGGAGCGCCGCCGCCGCTGATCAGCTGCATCGTAGACCTCCTCGATGAGGTCGACTATGAAGGGGCCCCGGCGGTGATGACACCGCCGGGGCCCCTTCGCGTGCACGTGTCACCTCATGGCGTGCATTCGAACTTGGCGTCCGCCCAGTCCGCGTTGTCGTGTCCGTTGCCGTCTCCGGCATCGCCGACGGTCAACGTGAGCACGTGCACACCGGTGATGTCGACGGACAGCGCGATCGGTGCGGCAGAGCCCGCGATCGTCGGCGTCTGCTTCAGGAGTGTTCCGTCACCGTAGACCTGGAAGTCGACCGAGCCCTTGCCGCCGGCACCGACATCCAGACCGACGATGCTCGAGAACGAGGTGCACGCCCCTGGAAGCGTCAGCGCGACGGTGCTGATCGAATTGACGCCGACGCCCTTCTCGTACGTCGTACCGGCGAGCGTGATCGGACCGCCGCCCACGCTCACATCGCGTCCGATGGTTCCCCAGCCGCTCACTGTCGAATCCCACGGGAGATCACTGATGTAGTGCTCTCCCGCGCTCTGCACCGCGAGCGCGACGGTTCGGCCCGTCGTCGTCGACGATGCGGCCTGCGAGACCGAGCTGATCGCGGCGATCGCGTAGCTGCCGGATGCGACGTCCTCGGGCACGCCGACCGTCCAGGTCATCGTTGCCGATCTGCCCGGCACAAGGGGCGACGTGGTCGTCGGGCCCGAGGGGTCCAAGGTCCAGCCCGCCGGGAGGTCGAGCGAGGTGGAGACGCGTGCCGCCGCTCCCGAGTGGTTCGTGACGATGCCGGTGAGGTGGATGGTCGTCCCGCCCCTCACGACGCCTGTCATGTCGGAGGCGAGCGAGTCGAGCGTCACGCTCGACGGCAGCTTCGGCGGCCCGTACACGGATGGGCTGAAACCCGGCGCATCGTTCATGGTGAGCGGAACGCCTCCGCGAACAGTCCCGAGATCCGTCAGACGCACCGCTTCGAGTGCGTTGGCGGCACCGCCGTCGCTCGTCACGGCGAGTGCGACGGTGTTGCCGCCACGAGGGTTCAGGATGCCGTTCGGCAGAACGAACGTGTGCTGAGGTCCGACGTTCGCGATGTACTGACCGACGTTCCAGCCGTTCACGTAGATCAGTGCGCGGTAATCGCCGCCGGATCTCGGAGTCGACGGATCGCCGATCGTGAGGCCGAGCGATGCGTCCTCGTTTTTCGGCACGTTCAGCGCGAAGGTCGTGCGATACCAGGACGTGCCTGGCACGGCGGACGCCGCGGGCAGCGTGGTCGTCGGCCACGACGAGTCGGGGAACCCTGGCAGGTACCAGCCCTTGCGCTCGCCGTACTGGCCGCCGACGTTGTTGATGCCGCGCGCTGCGTCGACGACGTCCTCGCCGCCGAGGTCGCCCTGGATCTTCCACGCTATCGGCGTGGTGGTCGCGCCGCTCGGCCCGCTGGTGGTGACGCCGATGAGACCGCGTCCCTCCTTCTGCGCGTCGTTGACGCCGCCGTCCTCGTTGTGTCCGTCGTTGCGCACCATCACCGAGAGCTCGTGCTTGCCGGTGCGCAGGCTCTCCGGAATCGTGAACACCGCAGTGCCTGTGGTGGGTGGTGCACTCGCCCCGGAGGCGAGCACGTTCTGGCCGAGATACACGCCGTCGAGCCAGGCTTGCAGCATGCCCGCTCCGCCGCCTCCGTAGTTCAGGCGCAAGCTCGTCGTGTCTGCCGACCCGGTGTACCTCCCGCGGTACCAGACGTCGCCCTGATGGAAGCCGTAGTCGTCTGCCGTGAGAACCGGTCCGCCGCTCGGCGGCTTGGTGGTGCTCGTCGTTGAGGTCTTGTCTGCGGTGGCCCACGACGAATCGTCGAATGTCGGGCTGGCTTCCGGCGTACCCGAGGCGAAAGACCATCTCGCCTGCGTCAGATCGGGAAGTGTCACGGCGGCCGCACCGACGAGCGGGCTCGAGGCGTCCAGATCGCCGGATGCACCCGCCGCGGTGGTCACGGCGTCGCCGTTCCACGTCACGGCGTTCACGTCTGCCGGCGCCCACACCTGCAGGTCGCCGGCATCCTTCGTGTCGCCGGTGAGCTTCAGGGTGAATCCCGAGACGGATGCCGTGCGCACCAGTTCCGGCCCGCGCTCCAGCACGGTGCCTGCGGCCGTGTCCTGCTGCCAGAACGTGTCGGCGGTGTCCTGGTCGGCGATGAGCAGCGTGAACGGGCTGCGTCCGCCTCCGCTGATCCGCACCTGGGCGAGACCGGAGTGCGTGTAGTCCAGCCGCAGGTCGCCCGTCGTCTGATCGTAGTCCGCCGTGACATCGCCGGAGAGCACGGTCACGTCGGGTGCCGACGAATATCGCAGGACCGTCTCGCCGCTTTCGCCGTTCCGGCCGTAGAGCAGCGCAAGGTCGCCGTCCGATCGGTGCACGTGCGTCATGATCTCCGACGTCGAGTAGACGAGGTGCTGGCCGTCCATGTCGTAGTCGGCGATGAGCATTTTCGCGTCTTGACCGTTGAGTCGGAGCGCCCCCGCCTGCGGCACGGTGTACGTGCCATCCGAGGTCGACAACGGGAAGGTGAAGGAGTCGTCCGTTGTCGCGTTGGAGGGGTTGTGCACCGCGAAGTACAGGTGCGTCCCCGTGTCGGGGTTGACGTCGTTGTAGACCTTCACCTTGGTGGACGACGGCGCCACCCCATCCGATTTCTCCAGCTTCGTCAACGGTGCCACGCTCTGCAGGAACAGCCCGAGCTCCTTCATCGTGCTGGCCTTGGGACGAATCTGCCTTGCCTCGTCGATCGCGGCACCGTAGTCGTACGACGTGTAGACCACGGGTGCGGGGAGCCAGCCCCACGAGGTCCCGCCGTACGTCATGTAGAAGTTCTGGATGCTCAGGCCGTTGGCGATGTTCGTTCCGTAGAACACGCGCTCGTATCCGGATCCCTCCCGCTGTGCGGTGCAGTCATATGTGCCGACGCTGCCCCAGTAGTCGAACCAGCCGCCACCGAACTCGGCGGCGAAGCCAGGAGTCTGCGGCGACGCGCTGGACCCGCCGGTGGCGCCGCCGGTCCCGTAGAGGCCCCAGTCCGGAGCGACGGAGGGTGTTCCCGCCGTCCCGTTCGAGCTGCAGGATCCGCCCGGATATCCGTCGAACGCGTAGAGATCGGTCGGTCCCGCCACGGTGCCGGCCACGCTCGAGCTCTGCGGCACCCAGATTCCGTTGCGGCCCTTGTCGTTGTGAAAGATGGGCACCTCGATGCCGTCGGCTCGTACCTTCGCGTAGAGGTGGTTCATGTAGTTCTTCTGGCTCGTGCTGCTCGACGCGAGCTCGTTCTCGATCTGGTCGAGGATGACCGTGCCGCCGCCGTCCGTGAGCTGGTGCTTCTTGAGGATCGCGTCGATGTGGGTCAGCCAGTCGTCGGCCGCGGCCAGGTAGTCGGGCGCATCGCTACGAGCCTTGCCGGCGACCTGCGTGAGCCATCCTGGGAAGCCGCCGCCATCCGTCTCTGCATTGATATAGGGCCCGGGCCTGGCGATCACGTACAGGCCGACCTGCTGGGCCATGTCGAGCAGCTTGTCGACGTCACGCACGCCCGAGAAGTCGTAGACGCCGGCTTTGGGCGAGTGGTACGCCCAGTCGAAATAGATGGAGACGGCGTTGTAGCCCTCCGCCTTGAGCTTCTGCAGCACGTCGAGCCAGAGGCTCGTGCTCGGCAGCCGCCAGTAGTGGAACTCCGCCGACCAGATCATCGTGCGGTGCCCGTCGATCATCAGCGAGTACTTGTCGTACGTGATGGTGTGCGCCGGTGCTGCATCGGTCTTCGCCACGGGGGCGATGCCCTCAGCGCCGCCCGATGCGCTGAAGATCATTCCGACGGCGAGCGTCGCGGCGACCACTGCGCCCCACGCCCTTCTCGATGTTGCGCGTGCCACTACGTCCTCCCCATTGAGACATAGATTTCGGCCAAAACGGCTCAGAGCACACCGTATCCGCACAGCTGATTCCTGCACAATGCCCAGAATCGCACATGTTCGAACATGACAGATAGCGAAGACCTACGCCGATCCGGCGCAGAGCAGGGAGTGTCTCTCGTTTCGCCTGCGCTTCGCGACCCGCTCCGGCCAGCCCTACAGCACGCTGATCGCGGATGCCCGCCAGCGCCGATCGAGACCCTCGAGACGAATGGCAACGGCGCGCACGCGCACCGGGTTGCGCACGATGACCGTCGCCTCGATCACGCCGTCCCGCGGCTCGCAGAGATGCGTGCTGAGCACACTGAGCGCCGGCCGCACGGCCACCTGACCCTTCACCCGCCTGGCTCGCTCGGCGAGCACTGTCCTGTGCAGCAGCGTCGCGTAGACGTCGTCGGTGACCCAGCGCATCAGCTGCTCGAGGTCCCTGGCGCCTGCCAGCACCTCGAGGATGCAACGCGCGAGGTTCTCGATCAGCGGCTGCGGGTCAGGGAGATCGCCGCGACGAGACGGCTGCGCCATGAAGTAGTCGTCACCGAAGCCCTGACGCAAGGGGACGCGACCAATCGATCCGTCGCTGCGACCGTCCTTCTCCGAATACCGGTCGGGCTCGGGCAAAGGCGTCGACGCCTGACTCATCGCGGCACTCCCTGTGGTCGGGACGGAAAGGCGGGCCTGTGCCCCCGCCTTCGGGGGGGTGTTTCGGCAGCACTCAACCAGCGGCCAGACAGGAGCGTCCACGGCGTTCGTGCCCTGTTGACAACTGAGCTCGCCGCCGCAGCTCAGGCGTTACGGTGTCCTGTCATGCGCTGGGACAACCTCTTCGATGACCTCGAGAGCCAGCTCGAGCACGAGCTCGGTGTGGACGATCTCGAGTTGCGTGTCGAAGAGGAGCGGTTGCGGCTCGGACGTCTCACGTTGCGCAGCCGCCTGCGTGCGGCATCCGAGACGGCGGGCAGACGTCCGGATCCGTTGCACCTCTGGCTGATCGACGGCAGCGATGTTCGTCTGCGTCCGACGACGTTCGGGCGCGACTGGGTCTCGGGCGAATCGGCAGCGGATGCGACGGGCGGCGGCGTCGCGCGTACCGCCGGCCCTCGCGTCATCATTCCGCTCGATGCCATCGCCTCGATCGTCCTCGATCCCGGTCAGCTCGAACGCAGTCTCACCGCCGAGCCGGACCCCGATGCCGTGCGCCCCGGCGGCCCGTCGCCCGGCCTCATCGATCGACTTGGCCTGCCTTTCGCCCTACGGGATCTGGCCAGACGGCGCGCTGCGGTCTCCGTGACGACCGTGAGCGCGACGATCCACGGCACGATCGACCGTGTGGCTCGGGACCACTTCGACCTCGCGGTGCACGAGCGCGGGACACCGCGGCGCGCGAGCAATGTTCGCGGCGTGCGGATCGTTCCCATGGCATCCGTGGTGATCGTGCGGCTCTGAGTCGCATGCCGACAGACACGTTCGAGCGCTGACGTGCCACCGGACGCACGGCGGTGCGTCGATCAGTCCTCGCCGTGCCAGATGATGCGGCCGCCGGAAAGCTCGGGGATCGACGCCAGATCCGACTGCTCGAACAGGGCTCGACGCCTGGTCTCCTCGTACATGGCGGTGATGTACGCCTCGAGTTCCACCCGCTCGATGCGCCAGGCTCCCGGCCGGCCGACACGGATGGCCGGCAGTTCTCCGGTCTCGAGGAGGCCGATCACCTCGGACGGGGCGACATTGAGGATCTCCGCAGCGTCGGCGACGGTCAGGAAGCGCGTCACATCGTCCGAGCGGTCGGCGGTCATGCCTTCGATTATGGCGGGACGGGCTCCGCCGCCTCCGCGGTGTGGATAACTTTCCTACGACTTGCCCAGGATCGGCACGATGGTTTCACGTGCGGCCGCGGAATGCCGCTGAGTGCGGCTGAGCGGACGCTCAGGAAGCGTCGACGAGGAGGAACATGAGCGGGTCAACGGGCGCGAGACCGCGGAGGTTCTGGGTCGATCCGAGATTCGCCGTCGGCATCCTGCTCATCGTTGCGTCGGTCGTCGGCGTGAGCGCGCTGCTCTCCGTGCAGAACCGCACGGTTCGGGTGTACGTCGCCAGGAGCACCCTCGTGGTGGGCGACGTCGTGCACGCAGGCGACCTCACTGTTGCGAACGTGCGGGTCCCGGCATCCGACCGCTACCTCGCAGAGGGTGCGTTGCCGGACGACGCCGTGGTCACCCGTTCCGTGCGCGAGGGCGAGCTCGTGCCGGCGAAGGCGGTGAGCAGCACGGTGCAGGCCCGGTTGACGAGCGTCGTGGTGACGGCATCCGGTCCGGTCGCGGCCTCCGTGAGCGCGGGGACAACGGCGGATGTCTGGGCCGCCCACACGGCGAACGACAAGAACTACGCCCCGCCGCTCGTGCTCGTCTCCGGTGCAGTGGTCGTCTCCGTGTCGCGCGACGACGCGCTGGTGTCGGGGCGATCGTCCGTAGCGGTCGAGTTGAGGGTGCCGGCGAGCCGCGTCGCCGCTGTGCTCCAGGCGATCGCTGACGGCGAGGCCATCTCCGTCGTGCCCGCCAGCGCGGATGCCGCCGCGTCCGCTTCCGACGCATCCTCCGTGTCGCGCACCGCGACTCCTGCGCCGACCCCGTCTGGGCCGCATTCGTCAGGGGACGACGCGACGGGCAGTGCAGGATGACCGCGGTCGCCCTGTGTCTCGACCGCCGCACGCTGGAACGGGTGGCGGCGGAGGCGACGGCATCCGGTCATCTGATCGTCGCGCGCACGTCGACCGGCAAGGAAATCCTCGCCGCGGTCGCCGCGCAGAACATCGAGGTGGCCGTTGTCGGCGGTGCGCGCGGGCGGCTCTCGGCAGAGGTCGTCGCGGCGTGCGACCGCGCTGGCGTGCGGCTCGTCGTGCTGGTCGCCGGTGAGTCGGAGCGTCGGCACGCGCTCTCCGTAGGCGTCTACGACGCCCTGGATGCGAGCGCCGAGTGGCCGGCCATCGAGCCGTCTTTGCGCGGGGTGCGCGTCATCCCGTCGCGTGCCGGTGGCCCGGTCGGGGTCAAGGACGAATCGCGGATCATCGCCGTCTGGGGGCCGGCCGGCGCTCCGGGACGCACCTCCATGGCGATCACGATCGCCGCGGAGCTCGCAGCACTCGGCCACAGCGTGGTGCTCGCGGACGCGGATCCCTACGGAGGCGCCGTGGCCCCGGCTCTTGGACTCCTCGACGAGGCTCCCGGATTCGCCGCGGCGTGCAGACTCGCCGCATCGGATGCGCTCAGCCACGACGAGCTCGTCCGAGTGGCTCAGCGATACGCGAGCCCACGCGGCGCCTTCTGGGTCCTCACCGGCATCGGACGAGCCGCCCGCTGGCCCGAACTCACCGCGGATCGCGTGGAGCGCGTGCTCGCCCAGTGCCGCAGCTGGGTCGATTACACCGTCGTCGACCTGGGGTTCAGTCTGGAGACTGACGAGGAGATCACCAGCGACCTGTTCGCTCCCCGTCGGAACGCGGCAACGCTCACCTCGGTGCAGGCCGCAGACGACGTGGTCGCCGTCGGGCTCGCGGATCCGGTCGGCCTCTCGCGCCTGCTGCGCTCGTTCGGTGATCTGCTGGAGACCGCACAGGAGACTCCGCCCCATGTTCTCGTGAACAGGGTGCGGGCATCCGCGGTGGGATCGAATCCGTTCGGGCAGGTCGCCTCGACATTGCGGCGATTCGGGGGAGTCGAGCCGGCGGCGCTGATCCCGGACGACCCGATCGGATTCGACCTCGCCGTGCTCTCCGGTCGCACGCTGCGCGATGCGGCACCCAAGTCGCCGGCTCGTGCGGCCGTCCGCCGATTCGTCGAACGGGAGCTCGCACCGACGCCCGAGCCGCAGCACGGCCGCCGACGCCATGCGGCCAGACCTCGGCCCATCGTCGAGGGCGTGACCGGCAGCGCGCGTCCCTAGACTGAAGCGATGTCAACACTCAGTGATCTCGTCGTCGCGCACGGCCGTTCGACCCCGGAGGACATCGAGTGGTTGCACCTCCTGGTCGGTGACTGCCAGCTGCTCGCCGACCTCGCGTTCGCCGATATCGTGCTCTGGGTGCCGACGGATGACGGCTTCATCGCGGTCGCCCATTCGCGTCCGTCGAGCGCCGCGACCCTGTTCTATCGGGACTTCGTCGGTCAGTCCATCCGTGCAGAGTGGAAGGGCCTCGCCACCGAGGCGTTCGACACCGGCGCGATCGTGGATTCGCACGCCCCTGACTGGTACGAGGAGATGCCCACCAGGGTGCGCGCCATACCTGTCTTCCGTCGCGTTTCGGCATCCAGCGCCAAGGTCGTCTCGACGCCTATCGCCGTGATGACCCGCCATACGAATCTCAGCGAAGCGCGCACGCCCAGCCGCCAGGAGCTCACCTTCAACGCGTGCGCGAACGACCTGTTCAGCATGATCGCCACAGGCGACTTCCCCGACCTCGGGGCTCCGTCCGGTCCGCGCAGGGGCGCGCCGCGGGCATCCGACGGTCTCATCCGCCTCGACGTCGACGGCGTGACCACCTTCGCCAGCCCGAACGCACTCTCGGCGTTCAATCGCATGGGATTCACGGAGGAGCTCGAGGGGGAGTCGCTCGCCGTCGTGACGACCCGACTGCTGATGGGGAACTCCGTCGTCGACGAATCGCTTCCGCTCGTCGTCACGGGTCGCGCACCCTGGCGTACGGACATCGAGGCGCGCGGTGTCACGGTGTCGCTGCGCACGATCCCGATCCGCACGCACGGCGAACGGACTGGCGCGATCGTGCTCTGCCGCGATGTCACGGAGATGCGCCACCAGGAGCAGGAGCTCATCACCAAGGACGCGACGATCCGCGAGATCCACCACAGGGTGAAGAACAACCTGCAGACGGTGGCATCGCTGCTGCGCATCCAGGCGCGCCGAACGCACTCCGAAGAGGCCAGGGATGCCCTCGGCCAGGCGATGAGGCGCGTGGCCGCCATCGCCGTGGTCCACGACACCCTCTCAGAGGGTCTCGCTCAGATCGTGGACTTCGACACCGTGTTCGATCGGGTGCTGCTGCTGGTCGCGGAGGTCGCAAGCACGCACAACACGACGGTTCATCCGAAGTCCTCCGGAAGCTTCGGCGAGCTCCCGAGCGAATACGCGACGCCCCTCGCGCTTGCCCTCACCGAGCTCGTGACGAACGCCGTCGAGCACGGTCTCGCCGGCCGGTCCGGCGAAGTGGAGATCATCGCCGACCGGTCGCCTGAGATGCTCACCGTGAAGGTGAAGGACAACGGTTCAGGGCTGCCGGAGGGCAAGGTCGGAGACGGCCTCGGCACGCAGATCGTTCGCACGCTTATCCAGGGCGAACTGAGCGGCACCATTGACTGGCACACCATGGTCGGTTCGGGAACCGAGGTGACCATCGAGGTGCCGCTGCGCTACCTGCGCAAGGCGTGATCGGAGAGCATCGCCTCGCGCTCGGGAGCGCCTGCCGATCGGGTACCGGTGGTCCGTCGACGAAGAGCCTCTGGAGTCAGGAGGCGCGGCGGGCGCGAGCTGCGCGACGCTTGAGTGCGCGGCGCTCGTCTTCGGAGAGTCCGCCCCACACACCGGAGTCCTGACCGGTCTCGAGGGCGTACTGCAAGCAGGTCTCGGTCACGGTGCACCGGGCGCAGACTGCCTTCGCCTTTTCGATCTGCTCGACTGCCGGCCCCGTGTTACCCACCGGGAAGAAGAGTTCCGGGTCGGCTGTCAGGCAGGCGGCTTTGTCGCGCCAATCCATGAGGGTGCTCCTTATTTGTTGCATGCGTCATCAGACGCGGGCATGGCCGAAGGCCAGATTCGGGTAAGCGCCGAGTCTCAGGGCCGTGACTTCACGGGACCGAAACCCGACCGGTTCCGATCCGATCGACGTGGTCGTTGTACAACCTCGCCGAAGAACGATTACCTGGTGGACTGCGATCCTGGAAGACGGACGCCTGCCCACCACCCTGTGAGCGTCAACTCGACTTGGAAATGCTCGCATACTGGTAGGGCCAAATCAAGAGTTTCGAATGGGATAACGCTGTGAACACAGACCGGAAACAGAAGCCCGATAATGGCGATGACCGGCCCGAAAAGTCGTTTCCTGTGCTACTCGGATGTCTCGTCGCGCTTCTGTCGCTCGAGTCGTTGTGCCTGATCGCGGTCGTGATCTGGCTGAGCATGCAGGCGGCGCAGACCGCGGCATCCGACGTCCCGACGGGCCTTGCGCTGCTGATCATCGCCGCTTTGTGTGCGGTGTGGGTGGTGCTGACGACGGTGGGGGCTGCCCGCCGCCGCTCGTGGATGCGCGGCTCCACGATCACGCTGCACATCCTGGTGTTTGCGATCGCCATCGGCTCCTTCACGGGAGTGACGGCGGTCCCGGAGGCGGGATGGGTTCTGCTCATCGTCGCCGCGCTCGGGATCGGACTCGTACTCGCGCCATCCGTCACGCGCGCCACCGCTCGTCGGATCGATGCGCCGAGCGTTGACGACGACTCGTCAGCATCGACAACCCCACCGCCGGCCGAGCGCTGACGCGCAGTCGGCGATCCGGCGGTCGATGCAGGACTGATTCGGGCCCAGGCGCTCGGCAGCGGAGGGCGCTCAGGCGGCGAGACCGAGCTTCTTCCGAAGCGAGGCGACGTGCCCAGTGGCGCGAACGTTGTGCAGCGCGAGACGGATGCTCCCACTCCCGTCCACGACGAACGTCGAGCGGAGCACACCAGTGACGACTTTTCCGTACAGCGACTTCTCGCCGTACGCGCCGTAGAGCTTGTGCACCGTCAGGTCGCTGTCGGAGAGCAGCGGGAAGTTCAGGTGGTCCCTGTCACGGAACTTCGCCAGAGTGGCCGGCGCGTCCTTGGAGATTCCGAGCACCTGGTATCCGGCTGAGGCGAGCGAGTTGATGTTGTCGCGGAAATCGCACGCCTCCTTCGTGCACCCGGGGGTCATGGCCGCCGGGTAGAAGTAGACGACGACGTTCTGTCCCGCGAAGTCGTGCAGCGAGACCTCGTTGCCGTCCTGATCCAGGAGGGTGAAGTAGGGGGCGGTGTCGCCCTCGGCGAGGCGGGACGGGGTCGCAGACGTGTCGCTCATGTCTCAACGGTAATCGGTCGCCGCCGGATCCCTTCCGCTGTCCTGTGATGCCGTTCGTCACGCGAAACGCGGCAGCGAACGAGAGTCTTGGTGCGGCGCAGGCGCTGGACGGCTGTGGCGGATGCTACGCGCCGTCCGGTCAGGAGAAGGTGGCGAGAAGACGCTGCAAGGAGTCGAGGCGGGCAGGGCCGCGCTCTCCGAGTTCGCCGGCTTCCACGGCGTCGATGATGGCGCAGTCGGGAGCGTCGGGCAGGTGCGTGCATCCGCGCGGGCAGTTCTCGGCGATCGCGGCGAGATCCGTGAAGGAACGCAGGATGTTGGCCCGATCCACGTGACCGAGTCCGAAAGAACGGACGCCAGGGGTGTCGATGATCCATCCGTCGCCGAAGGGGGAGCGGAGCCGGAGCGAGACTGTCGACGATGAGGTGTGCCGACCGCGGCCGGTCACCTCGTTGACGTGACCCGTCGCCCGATCCGCTCCGGGAACCAAGGCGTTGACCAGCGTCGACTTGCCGACGCCGGAATGGCCGACGGCGACCGTGTCGTGTCCGGCGAGAGCGCGGTACAGCTCGTCGAGCGGGATCCCCTCGACTGTCCCACCGGTGGTCGAGAGGAAGACCGGCAGGTCGAGTCCGGCGAAGTTCTCCAGGAAGGGTGCTGGATCGGCGAGGTCGGTCTTCGTCACGCAGAGCAGGGGAGCGATTCTCGCATCGTAGGCCGCGACGAGGTAGCGGTCGACGAGGCGCGTGCGCGGCTCCGGATTGGCCGCAGAGACCACGATGAGCATCTGGTCGGCGTTGGCGACGATGATGCGCTCCACCGCATCCGTGTCGTCGGCGCTGCGGCGCAGCAGAGTGCTGCGCTCCCTGATGCGGACGATGCGCGACAGCGTGCCCTCATCGCCGCTGACGTCGCCGACGAGATCGACGCGATCACCGGTCACGACGGCCTGCTTCCGCAGCTCGCTGGCGCGCGATGCGATCGCCTCGTGCTCGTCAGCGGTGTCCTCGTCGATGAGCACCGTGTAGCGGCCGCGGTCCACGCCGAGCACGCGAGCGACGACGGCGTCCTCGTGCTCCGGCCTCGTCTTCGTGCGTGGACGGTTCCCCTTGGGATTCGGGCGCACGCGCACCGACGTCTCGTCGTACTCGTCGTACGGCGTGTCCTCCTCGTCGTCGGTGTCCCACCAGCTCACGCGACGGCGGTCCTCACCCGGCGATCCCGTCGACGGAGGGGGCGGATCCGGATGACGCGACGAGGTCGCGCCACAGGGCGGTGAACTGCGGGAGCGTCTTGTGCGTCGCCTCCACGCCGTGGATCTCGACGCCCGGTACGGCGAGGCCGATGAGGGCGCCGCTGGTCGACATCCGATGGTCGTCATAGCTGCGCCAGACGCCGCCGTGCAGCGGCCTTGGCGTCACGCGCAGGCCATCCTCGAGCTCTTCGACCTGGCCGCCGAGGCCGTTGATCTCCGCGGCCAGCGCCGCCAGGCGATCCGTCTCGTGGTGCCGGATGTGACCGATGCCGGTGATGGTGCTGGGCGAATCCGCCAGGGCAGCCAGTGCCGTCACGGTCGGCGCGAGCTCGCCGCCGGCCGAGAGGTCCAGCTCCACACCGCGGATGCCGTCGCCACCGAGCACGGTGAGCGAACCGTCAGAGCGCTCCACCCTCGCGCCGAACGCGGGAAGGATGTCGGCGAGGTGGGCGCCGACCTGGGTCGTGGCATCCGGCCATCCCGTGATGGTGACCGTGCCGCCGGTCACGAGCGCTGCAGCGAGGAACGGTGCCGCATTGGAGAGGTCGGGCTCGATGTCGACGTCGCGACCTCCGATGGCGCCTGGCACGACGATCCACTCGCCGACGGACGGGCTCTCCACGTCGACACCGCGGCGGCGCAGGGCGTCGATCGTCATCTCGATGTGCGGGAGGCTGGGCAGTCGCTCGCCGACGTGCTTCAGGTGCAGGCCGTTCTTGAATCGCGCAGCCGAGAGCAAGAGGGCCGAAACGAATTGGCTGGACGCCGAAGCGTCGATCTCGATGGTTCCGCCGGTCACGACGCCCGTGCCGTGCACGGTGAAGGGCAAGCCGCCGCGGCCCGAATCGTCGATGTCGACGCCGAGCGCCCTCAACGCCGTCACGATGCCGCCCATCGGTCGACCGCGCGCGGAATCCTCTGCGTCGAAGACGGTCGGGCCGAGTCCGAGGGCTGCGACAGGTGGCACGAACCGCATCACCGTTCCGGCTTGGCCGCAATCGATCGTCGTGCTCCCGGTGATCTCGCCGGGTGTGATGAGCCAGTCGGATCCGAATCCGCCTGACCCCTCGCGGTCCTCGATCCGAGCGCCGAGGGCGCGCAGGGCGCTGACCATGTTCGCACTGTCCTTGGAGTGCAGGGGTGCTCGCAGCAGGGACGGGGCATCCGCCAGCGCGGCGAGAACGAGCTCGCGGTTGGTGATCGACTTCGAACCCGGAAGCGAAAGGGTGGCGCGCAGGGGCGCGTCGGCCGTCGGAGCGGCCCAGAGCGTCGGGGGCTCCTCCGGACGGTTGTCGCCGTACGGATCGAAGTCCGGTGCGGAATATTTCGAGATCAGCATCGATTGTCAAGAGTAACGATCTTGCGAGATCCCAGGCCGGAAGGCTTTGGCTTCGCGAGAGTCGAGACCCAGTCGAGATGCTTAGCCGAGAGGAGCACACGGATGCCGCAGGCACTGCTGAGCGCACCCGTCACCTCGTCGACGCACCGCCTCACGGCTCAGGCCGTCGCGGGCATCCGTCGCTCGGAGAGCCCGAAGGTGCCCGTCCTAGACTGGGGCGTGATGTCGACTCCAATCGAGGGATCCACCCCGGCCGAGAATTCAGCTGACCAGGGATCGAGCCAGGATCTGGGCGCGCTGTTCGAAGAACAGGCGCTGCCGTTCATGGACCAGCTGTACGCGGCGGCGCTGCGCATGACGCGCAACCCCGCCGACGCGCAGGATCTCGTGCAGGAGACGTTCGTCAAGGCATACGCCGCGTTCGCCCAGTTCAAGCAGGGCACGAACCTGAAGGCCTGGCTGTACCGCATCCTGACGAACACCTTCATCAACACGTACCGCAAGAAGCAGCGCGAGCCCTACCAGAACGCCATCGACGAGCTGGAGGACTGGCAGCTCGGTGGTGCGACGTCCACGACTTCGTCGAGCTCGCGCTCGGCGGAGGCGGAGGCGATCGACCACCTCCCCGACTCCGACGTCAAGAACGCACTCCAGGCCATACCGGAGGACTTCCGTCTCGCCGTGTACCTGGCCGACGTCGAGGGCTTCTCCTACCAGGAGATCGCCGACATCATGAAGACGCCGATCGGCACCGTGATGAGCCGTCTGCACCGTGGCAGACGCATGCTCCGCGAGCTGTTGACGGATTACGCGCACGAGCGCGGCCTCAGTGCCGTTCGAGACAGCGACGCCGTTCCAGACAGAGGTGCGGCCGCGTCGGCGAGAACGGTCGACCCGAAGGTCAGCGCCGTGCAGAACACCGGGAGCACCAGATGAGCGACTGCGGCTGCGACAAGGCCAAGAAGGACATCGAGGAGTACCTGCACAACGAACTGCAGGCCGACGACGCCGCGGACATCCGCGAGCACCTCGCCAACTGCGACGACTGCCAGAGCGAAGTGCACGTCGGAATAGTGCTCACCGAAGTCGTGCAGCGAGCTTGCAAGGAGACCGCTCCCGAGCAGCTGCGCGTGCAGGTGCTGGCACAACTGCGGAGCATCCAAGCCACGCACACGTACTGATCCGCGTTCCGGTCCTCGCCCGCCACGCCCGGGCGTTCGACGGCGCATCTTGTGCGGTGCGGTGACCGCTGAGCGTGCTCGTCGTGCACCCACCGACAGGCGGCGGCCGTCCGAATGGATGGTCTCAACCGCCCGAGCCTCGGGCGCGCCGGTTTGGAATGTGTTGCGTCAGTGTGGCTCCGCGGGCGTCCCTGCTCTCCGGTCGTCCCGCGGCTCTGTGGTTGTCCCGCTCTGCAGTCGTCCCTCGGATATGCGGTCGTCCGCGGCAGACGCGTGACGTCGGGCGGCTTGCTCGTGCGCGGATCCGTCCGTCGATGTCCACGCACCGCCCGTTTTCAGGACATGTCCGGAGATTTCCCGTCAGTGCGGACATCTCAGCAGATGTCCTGAAAACGGACGTGCAGAGGACCGACGGACGAGGACGACGGCTGGGACGGCGGAGGACCTGCCCAGTTGTGGGCAGGCCCTCCTTACACCGGCAGGGTCACAGCGCCGTCGCGCGCTTCAGCAGTTCCGCCTGCTCCTGGGCGTGGCGCTTCGCCGATCCCGTCGCTGGAGAAGCGGATGCCGCACGCGAGAACACGCCGAACGGCGGCAGGCCAGCCTTCGCCGCCTCGAGAGCCATGTAGATCCAGGCGCCCTGGTTCTCCGGCTCGTCCTGCAGCCAGAAGAACTCCGCGTTCGGATACGACGCGAGCGTGGAGCGAAGCTCCTCGGCCGGGAACGGATAGAACTGCTCGACGCGCACCAGGGCGACCTGGTCGTTCGGGTTCTTCTCCAGCTCCGCCTTGGCGTCGTAGTAGACCTTGCCCGCCATCACGAGGACGCGCTTCACGCCGTTCTTGTCCACGTTGCGCGGGTCGTCGAGCACGGGCTGGAACGAGCCGGACGTGAAGTCCGTCACATCGCTGGTCGCGCCGCGCAGACGCAGCATCGCCTTCGGGGTGAAGACCACGAGCGGCTTGCGCGGCCGGGCGTAGGCCTGGCGGCGCAGAAGGTGGAAGTACGACGCCGGAGTCGACGGACGCGCCACCGTCATATTGTTCTCGGCGCACAGCTGCAGGTAGCGCTCGATGCGGGCCGACGAGTGGTCGGGGCCCTGGCCCTCGTAGCCGTGCGGCAGCAGGAGCACCAGCGAGGAACGCTGACCCCACTTCTGCTCGGCTGACGAGATGAACTCATCGATCACCGTCTGGGCGCCGTTGGCGAAGTCGCCGAACTGCGCCTCCCACAGGACGAGGGCGTCCGGACGTTCAACCGAGTAGCCGTACTCGAAGCCCATCGCCGCGTACTCGCTCAGCAGCGAGTCGTAGATCCAGAACTTGGCCTGGTTCTCGCTGAGGTTCGCCAGCGGCAGCCACTCCTGCCCGTTCACCCTGTCGTGCAGCACGGCCTGGCGCTGCACGAACGTGCCGCGGCGCGAATCCTGTCCGACGAGGCGCACCGGCGTGCCCTCGAGCAGGACGGATCCGAGCGCCAGCAGTTCGCCCATCGCCCAGTCGATGCCGCCGTTGCGCGTCATGTCGACGCGCTTGGTCAGCAACTGCTGGAGCTTGGGGTGCACCGTGAAGCCGGCCGGCTTGTTGTCGAACGCCTGGCCGATGGTCTGGATGACCTGGTCGCCAACGCCGGTCGTCGCGAGTTCGCCGCGCGCGGCATCCTGTTGGGCGTCCGGTCGTTCCAGATCGTTGATCGCATCGGGGTCGCCGGAGATGACCGGGATGGACCCGGTCTGCGCGGCGTGCGTCTCGGCGAATGCGCGCTCCAGACGGTCCTGGAAGTCCTGGTGCGCCTGCTCGTACTCCTCCTCAGAGATGTCGCCGCGACCGACCAGGGCCTCCGTGTACAGGCGGCGGACGGAACGCTTCGCCTCGATGAGGTTGTACATCAGCGGCTGCGTCATCGACGGGTCGTCGCCCTCGTTGTGCCCGCGTCGGCGGTAGCAGATGAGGTCGATGACGACGTCCTTCTTGAACTCCTGACGGAACTTGTACGCCAGTTCGGCGACGCGCACGACCGCTTCCGGGTCGTCGCCGTTCACGTGGAAGATGGGCGCCTGGATGGTCTTCGCCACGTCGGTCGAATAGACGGACGTGCGTGCCTCGCTCGGCGGCGTGGTGAATCCCACCTGGTTGTTGATGTTGACGTGGATGGTGCCGCCCGTGCGGTACGCCCGCAGCTGCGACATCTGCATGGTCTCCACCACGATGCCCTGACCCGCCATGGCGGCGTCGCCGTGGATGAGGATCGGCAACGTGAGGAACGTGCCGGCCGGACGACGGTCCTGCTTGGCACGGGCGATGCCCTCGAGCACACCGTCGACAACCTCGAGGTGCGACGGGTTCGCCGCGAGGTAGACGGCGATCTCCTCGCCATCGGCACCCCTGAACGTTCCCTCTGTGCCGAGGTGGTACTTCACGTCGCCCGAGCCGCCGACGGTGCGCGGGTCCTGGGTTCCCTCGAACTCGCGGAAGATCTGGCCGTACGTCTTGCCGGCGATGTTCGTGAGCACGTTGAGCCGGCCGCGGTGCGCCATGCCGATGGCCACCTCGTCCAGACCCTCCTGCGCAGCCTCCTGAAGGATGGCGTCGAGCAGTGCGATCGTCGACTCGCCTCCCTCGAGGCTGAAGCGCTTCTGGCCGACGTACTTGGTCTGCAGGAACGTCTCGAAAGCCTCGGCCTCGTTCAGCTTGCGCAGGATGCGCAGCTGCTCGTCGTGCGTCGGCTTCTCGTACGGCACCTCGACGTGGTCCTGGATCCACTTGCGCTGGGCCGGATCCTGGATGTGCATGTACTCGATGCCGACGGTGCGGCAGTACGAGTCGCGCAGAACACCGAGGATGTCGCGCAGCAGCATCGTGTGCTTGTCGCCGCCGAACCGTCCGGTCACGAACTGCCGGTCGAGGTCCCAGAACGTGAGGCCGTGCGAGGCGATCTCGAGGTCGGGGTGCGTGCGCTGCTTGTACTCGAGCGGGTCGATGTCGGCCATGAGGTGGCCGCGGACGCGGAAGGCGTTGATGAGCTCCTGCACGCGCGCCGTCTTGTCGACGGAGCTGGCCAGGTCGACGCTGATGTCCTCCGCCCAGTGGATCGGGTCGTACGGGATGCGCAGCGCGGCGAAGATGTCTTCGTAGAAGTCGTGCTGCCCGGTGAGGAGCTCGTGCACGATCTTCAGGAACTCGCCAGACCCCGCACCCTGGATGACGCGGTGGTCGTACGTGCTGGTGAGCGTGATCGTCTTGCCGATGCCGAGCGTGGTCAGCGTCTTCAGGCTGGATCCCTGGAACTCGGCAGGGTACTCGAGGGCGCCGGCGCCGATGATGCAGCCCTGGCCCTTCATGAGACGGGGCACCGAGTGCACGGTTCCGATGCCGCCCGGGTTCGTGAGGGAGATGCTCGCGCCGCTGAAGTCATCCGCGGTGAGCTTGTTGCCACGGGCGCGCTTCACCAGGTCTTCGTAGGCCGCCAGGTACTCGCCGAAGGTGAGCGACTCGGCGCGCTTGATGGCGGGAACGAGGAGGGCGCGGGATCCGTCCGGCTTCGGGATGTCGATCGCGATGCCGAGGCCGATGTGCGCAGGGGCGATCACCGACGGCTTGCCGTCGACCACGTCGTAGTAGACGTTCTGGCTCGGGAACTCCTTGAGCGCCTGGATCAGCGCCCACCCGATGAGGTGCGTGAAGCTCACCTTGCCGCCTCGGGTGCGGGCCATGTGGTTGTTGATGACGATGCGGTTGTCGATCATCAGCTTCGCCGGGATGGTGCGCACGCTGGTGGCCGTCGGCACAGTGAGGCTGACGTCCATGTTGCTGGCGAGCGTCTTGGCCATGCCGCGCAGCGGGGTGGCGACGGGCTGGCGCTCCTCCTCGCCCTCGTCTTCGGCGTGCACGACGGACTGCGGAGAGGTGACCGGTGCGTCAGCGGGGACCGGCGCGGGGCGCGGCGCGATGGAGGTCGTGCGAGCGACGGGCTGGGTGGCGGACGCGGTGTCCGCCTGGACAGGGGACGTCGCCGGTGCCGGCGGAACGGGCGCTGCCGGCGCGGGAGCTGCGACCGCGGGCGCGCTGGGCGCAGCAGCGGACGGCTGAGCCGCCGGTGCGGGAGGGATCACGGCCGGTGTCGCGGCCGGAGCGGACGCCTCGGGGGCAGCCGCTGCAGGCTGAGCCTGACCGGACGGCGCCGCATCGGGGGAAGGTCTGTTGGCTGCCTCCGCCTTGCCAGGCGTGTAGGCCTCCAAGATGGGCCACCACGACCTGTCGACCGAATTCTTGTCAACGATGTACTGCTCGTAGAGTTCGTCGACGAGCCACTCATTGGCTCCGAACTCTCCCGACGCTCCCTCGTCTGTTCCTACCCCGGTCAACTGGCTCGACACAGCCGTTCGCCCACTCTCTTCGTTGATTGGCATCTCCGCCGGGACAGGGTCACTGAGGGCACAGGTGACGGGCCGTTCCGGCCAGTCATCAAGCCTAATCGAATCGTCTGAAGCCCGTTGTCAGACGCGGCACGGATGGCATCCCGACATCGGGGCACGACGACGTCGACCGTCGTTCGCCGCGGACAGGGACGACGGTTCGCGGGCATCCGGGAGCAGGTCGAGACGAGTCACGGTACGGTCACGATGTCGTGGCCGATGTGCACGGGTGCGCGACGGCGTTCGGCGCAGCCTCCGGGCACGGTCGGGTGACTCTCACCGTTCTATCGCGCTGCGCGGCTCAGAGGCTCAATCGGCTCGGTCATCCGAGCGAGCTCGGATGACTCTCGCCTCAATCGCCTCTATCGCGCTGCGCGACTCAGAGGCTCAATCGGCTCGGCCATCCGAGCGAGCTCGGATGACTCTCGCCTCAATCGCCTCTATCGCGCTGCGCGACTCAGAGGCTCAATCGGCTCGGCCATCCGAGCGAGCTCGGATGACTCTCGCCTCAATCGCCTCTAACGTGGGGAACATGCAGTTCTATGGCACAGCGCCGACGCATGACCTGACCTATTCGGATGTGTTCCTGGTGCCCAGCAGGTCGAACGTGACGAGCCGCCTCGACGTGTCGCTGGCACCGCAGGACGGCACCGGAGCCACGATCCCGATCGTGTCAGCGAACATGAACTCGGTGACGGGCCCACGCCTGGCCGCCACCCTCGCTCGCCGCGGCGGACTGGGAGTGCTGCCGCAGGACATGCATCCGCAGGACCTCGAGGCAGCGATCGACTGGGTCAAGGCGCAGCCGGTGGTCTTCGATTCGCCGTTCGTGATGAGCCCAGACCAGACCGTCGCAGACGCGCTCCAGATCGTGCCGCCGCTGATCGGTCACGGCATCGTGCTGCACGACGCGAACGACACCTACATCGGATGCCTCGCCGCGCTCGACCTCGCGGCGGCGCTGCCCGACGCCCGCCTCGGCGAGCTGCTGCACGGCTCGCTCGCGTCCATCGACGCCGAAGACGTGCCGGATGCCCGCGCGGCCTTCGACCTGCTGGCCGCTGCGGACCTCGACTTCGCACCCGTGCTCGACCACGGTCGGGTCATCGGCACCGTCGGCCGCACCAGCGCCCTGCGCTCCACCATCTACCGGCCGGCACTCGATGCGAACGGCCGGCTCCGCGTCGCCGCCGCCATCGGCATCAACGGGGACGTCGAGGGGCGTGCCCGCGCACTCGTCGCTTCCGGCGTGGACGTGCTCGTGCTCGACACGGCGCACGGCGACCAGGACGGCATGCGTCGGGCGATCCACGCCGTCGCCGGCCTCCGCCTCGGCGTGCCGCTCGTGGCGGGCAACGTCGTGACGGAGCAGGCCGTGCGCGATCTGGTGGCCGCGGGGGCCGACATCCTCAAGGTCGGGGTCGGGCCGGGCGCCATGTGCACGACGCGCATGATGACGGCGGTCGGACGCCCGCAGTTCTCGGCTGTCCTCGAGACGAGCGCGACCGCACGGGAGCTCGGTGCGCACGTGTGGGCGGATGGCGGGGTGCGGTATCCACGCGACGTGGCGCTCGCGCTCGCCGCGGGTGGCGCATCCGTGATGATCGGCTCCTGGTTCGCCGGAACCGTTGAAGCACCCGGACGCCTGCAGAGCGACGAGGCCGGCGGACTCTACAAGGAGAGCTGGGGCATGGCGTCGACGAAGGCCGTTCAGCAGCGGTTCGAGCGGCTCGACCCGTACGAGCGCGCCCGCAAGGAGCTCTTCGCCGAGGGCATCTCCAGCTCGCGCATCTACCTCGACCCGCTGCGGCCATCCGTCGAGGATCTGCTGGACATGATCACGACCGGCCTTCGCAGCTCGTTCACGTACGCGGGGGCGCGCTCGCTCAAGGAATTCCACGACCGGGCACTTGTCGGCATCCAGTCCGCCGCCGGCTACGAGGAGGGCAAGGCGCTCCCGGTCAGCTGGTAGCGGCGTTGGCGGCGCGCACCAGCAGATCGCGCGCCAGGTCGTCGCGACGCTCGAGCACGAGGCGCCGCAGGGCCGCCGGTGCGTCTGCGTTGTCGGCGATCCAGGCGTCGACGGCGTCCGTCGACTCGGATTTCGGAAACAGGCCGACCACGATGCGCTCGGCCAACTCGATGCTCCGCGTCGTCCACACGTCGGTCAGCGACGCGAAGTACTCGGGATCGTGTGCGACGGTCAGATCTCGTGCGGCGCCTGCGCGGAATCCCGCGATCGTGGCGTCGAGGTGGTCGTTGCTGAGGGTGAGGTCGTCGAGAGCGGAACGCCAGGCCGCATCCTTCACATCCCTGTCGGGACGTGCCGCGAGGGCGCCGATGAGCGCCGTGCGTCCGGATGCCGTGTCGTCGCGTTCCCCTTCGCCGCGCAGTTCAGCCTCGGTCGCGTTTCCGGTGGCCGAGACGGCCGTCCAGAAGGACCAGCGCAGATCCGGATCCAACGGGAGGCCCTCCGGTGCGGCCGTCGCGCCGAGCAGCATGCCCCGGATGTCGTCGGCGTGCTCGCCGTCGTAGGCAGCGGCATCCGCCGTCGCTCGCGCCCATGCCAACTGGCCGTCGCTGCCCGGTGCGGCGGCGAGCAGGTTGGACCATGCCGTCTCCAGCCATGCGGATGCGCGTGCCAGGCGCTCGTCGTCCGGCACATAGTGCTGCACGGTGAACAGCGCATTGCCCAGCACCGCGGTCAGCAGCGCAACGTCGGACTCGGCCGCAGCGTGCGCTCCGACGATCTCGAGATAGACGCCGCCAGGGAGCACGCCGTCCCTGGTGGCGTTCCAGAGCGCGGACCACAGGAGGCCCCTGGCGAGCGGATCGGCCACGCGGCTCAGGGAGCTGCGCACCGTCTGGAGCGACTCGTCGTCGAGTCGGACCTTCGCGAACGTGAGGTCGTCGTCGTTCACCAGAACGAGGTCGGCGCTGCCGGTCAGCTCAACGGGCTCGCCGGCCAGGTCGAGGTCGTCCCGGCGGACACGCACAATCGCGCCGGACGGGTCGGCGTCGTACCAGCCGACGGCGAGCCGGTGCGGGCGGTCGTCCGACGGGACGAGCCGAAGACCCGGCTCGCCGCGTTCGAGCTCGAGCGTCGTCATCCCCGTCGTCTCCAGCCAGGCTTTCGACCAGGCGCCGAGATCGCGACCGGACGTCTGCTCGAGCGCCCTGAGCAGATCCGTCAAGGCGGTGTTCCCGAAGGCATGGGCGCGGAAGTACCGGCGGGAGCCCTCGAAGAACGCATCCATGCCGACATACGCCACCAGCTGCTTCAGAACAGCGGCGCCCTTGGCGTAGGTGATGCCGTCGAAGTTCAGTTTCGCGGCCTCGAGGTCCACGATGTCCGCCACGATCGGATGCGTCGTCGGCAGCTGATCCTGCTGGTACGCCCACGCCTTGCGCCGGTTCGCGAACGCCACCCAGGCATCCGTGAACACCGTGGCCTCAGCCGTTGCGAGCGTGCCCATGAAGTCCGCGAAGGATTCCTTCAGCCAGAGGTCGTCCCACCAGCGCATCGTCACGAGGTCGCCGAACCACATGTGCGCCATCTCGTGCAGGATCGTCGTCGCTCGGCCCTCGTGCTGCGCCCTGGTCGCAGCTCCGCGGAAGACGTACCGCTCCGTGAAGGTGACGCATCCCGGGTTCTCCATCGCGCCAAGGTTGTACTCGGGCACGAAGACCTGGTCGTACTTGCCCCACGGGTAGGGATACCCGAAGTGCTCGGCGTAGAAGTCCAAGCCCTGCTGCGTCACCTCCAGGATCTCGTCCGCATCCAGGTGTTCGGCGAGAGACGCACGGCAGTAGACGCCGAGGGCCACGTCGAGACCGTCGCCGCGCCATCCGCCCTCCACCCGGTGGTACGGGCCGGCGATCACGGCCGTGATGTAGGTGGAGATCGGCAAGGTCGGACCGAACGTGACCCTCTGGACGCCGTCGGCGGTCTCCGTCGCGATCGCATCCCGGTTGGAGAGCACCGTCCAGCCTTCCGGCGCGTGCACCGTGAACACGAAGGGCGCCTTCAGATCGGGCTGCTCGAAGCAGGCGAACACGCGACGGGCATCAGCCGGCTCGTACTGCGTGTAGAGGTAGGTCTCGCCGTCGACCGGGTCCACGAATCGGTGCATGCCCTCGCCGGAGTGGCTGTACGCCGCCGTCGCCACGACAGTGACGGTGTTCTGCTCGGTCAGGCCGTCCAGCAGGATGCGCGCGCCGTCGTAGTGCACGGGGATGCGACGTCCGTTGACCAGCACCGCCTCCACCGACTCGCCGATGAAGTCGAGCCAGGTCGTGCCCCGCGCGGCGTTCGGGGGCTCGGCCGGGCTCCGGGGCTCCGTGTGCCGGGATCGCGGTGTGTTCGAAGATTCCGCGGTCCTGTCGAACTCCACTGTCGTCGTCGTGGTGAAGCCGGTCACGGAAGGATTCGGTGCTGCGGTGAGGTCGAGCTCGACGCGGTACGAACGCACGGCGAACGCACGCGAGCGGGCGGCGGTCTCGGCACGGGACAGGTTGGCGGAGCTCATGATCCCCATCGTTTCACGGGCGGTTCGGAACGCCTCGCCGGTATACTCGCGAAGCAAATGGACGACCCTCCTTCAGCCAGTTCGCCCAGTTCTCTGCGCCAGCGTTCCCCGCGCCATCCCGTGTTACGGCGCGTCCGGCCGAACGGGATCCGGTGACGCCCGTGTCCGAATGGCTCATGCTCGCCGCGGGCGTCGTGCTCACCGTCGGAACGGGATTCTTCGTCGCCAGCGAGTTCGCGCTCGTCAACCTCGACCGAGCGGATCTCGAGTCTCGCCGCGACCGCGGCGAGACTCGGCTCGGCATGACGATCGCCGCGCTCAAGATCACCTCGACGCACCTCTCGAGTGCGCAGCTCGGCATCACGCTGACGACTCTGCTCACCGGCTACCTGATGGAGCCGTCCATCTCGTCCCTCCTGGCCGGCCCGCTCGTCGACATCGGCATTCCGGCCGCGGCCGTGCCGCCGATCGGCACGGTCGTCGGAATCGTCATCGCGACTCTGTTGTCGATGATCCTCGGCGAACTCGTGCCGAAGGGCTTCGCGCTCGCGCTCCCGCGCGCCACCGCCAAGATCGTGATCCCGTTCCAGACCGCGTTCACCGCGGTGTTCCGTCCGGCCGTGTTCGTGCTGAACGCGAGCGCTAACGGCGTGCTGCGCATGTTCGGCGTCGAGCCGAAAGAGGAGCTCTCCGGGGCGCGCAGTGCCGAGGAACTGGCATCCTTGGTCCGTCGGTCGGCGAAGGCCGGCGTGCTCGAATCGGACACCGCCACGCTCCTCGGCCGCACGCTCCGGTTCTCGGAGCACACGGCATCCGATGTCATGACGCCCAGGCCGCGCGTCGCGAGCGTGCATCGGTCGGATCCGGCGACGGAGATCTTGGCGCTCGCCAGACAGACCGGATTCTCGCGCTTCCCCGTGATCGACGACGACATCGACGACATCGTCGGCGTCGTGCACGTGAAGCAGGCCGTCGCGGTGCCGATCGAGCGCAGAGCCCTTGTGCCGGCATCCGCTCTACAGACGGATGCCGTGCGAGTGCCGGAGACGATGACCCTCGACACCCTGCTCGGCGAGCTGCGCGGCAAGGGCTACCAGCTGGCGATCGTCGTCGACGAATACGGCGGGACCGCCGGCGTCGCCACGCTGGAGGATCTCGTCGAGGAGCTCGTCGGCGAGGTGGCCGACGAGCACGACCGCACGAAGGCGGACATCGTGCGCGGCGTCGGATCCGTCACGATCTCCGGCATGCTGCGTCCCGACGAGCTCGAGGACCGCACCGGCATCCGCATTCCGGACGACGGACCGTACGAGACCGTCGCCGGCTACGTGATGAACGAGCTGGACAGGCTGCCCGTTGTGGGCGACGAGGTGCACGTCGACGGCGGCGCGCTGCGCGTCGAGCGCCTCGACGGCCGCCGCGTCGACGCGCTCCGCTTCACGCCCGATCCGGACCGCGAGTCGCGCCGTGCCGACGATGCGGACGCCGACCACTCTGGACGGGAGCGCGACCATGGCTGATTGGGTCGGGATCCTGCTGCTCGTCATCCTGCTGGCGGGCAATGCGTTCTTCGTCGGCGCCGAGTTCGCCGTCATGTCCGCCAGGCGCTCGCAGATCGAGCCGAGAGCCGAACAGGGCAGCCGAGCCGCGCGAACAGCCCTCTGGGCCATGGAGCACGCCACGCTCATGCTGGCGACCACACAGCTCGGCATCACGGTGTGCTCACTGCTGATCCTTAACGTGTCGGAACCGGCGATCCACCACGCGCTCGAGGCGCCGCTGAAGCTCACCGGGCTCTCTGACGCCTGGATCGGCGGCATTGCCTTCGTGATCGCCCTCGTGCTCGTCACGTTCCTGCACGTCGTGTTCGGTGAAATGGTGCCGAAGAACCTGTCGTTCTCCGTGCCGGACAGGGCGGCCATCGTCCTCGCCCCTCCGCTGGTCGGCGTCGCCAGAGTGCTGCGGCCCATCGTGGTGGCGCTCAACAGCACCTCCAACGGCATCGTGCGGATCTTCGGGGTGAAGCCCGTGAACGAAGCGGTCAGCACGTTCACGCTCGACGAGGTGGCCACCATCGTCGACCAGTCGACGCGCGAGGGCGTGCTCACCGACCGCACCGGCACGCTCAGCAACGCGTTCGAGTTCTCTGCCAAGAAGGTGCGCGATGTCGCGCTCGGCCTGCAGACGCTCGTCTGCCTCCCCGAGACCGCGACGCCCGCCGACCTGGAACGCGCGGTCGCCAAGCACGGCTTCTCGCGCTACGTCATCGTGGATGCCGCCGACGAGCCGGTGGGATACATCCACCTCAAGGACGTGCTCGACCTCGAGCAGGACGGCTACACCGCCCCCATCCCGCCGGAGCGATTCCGGCGGCTCACCGTGCTGGAGCCCGACGCCGACATCGAGGACGCGCTCGCCATCATGCGTCGCTCTGGCGGACACGTCGGCCGCAGCGTCGCCCCTGACGGTGAGACGATGGGCGTCGTGTTCCTCGAGGACATCATCGAGGAACTCGTCGGCGAGGTGCAGGACGCGACCCGGCGGCAGTGACGCCCAGACGGTGATGCTGAGCCGACGCCGCGACGTCGACACGGATGAGTTCGGACTGCCGGGCCGAGGTACCGAATGCAGCAGACTGACGTGATGACCTCACGCAGTTCTGTCCTTCTGACCGGTGCCGGACGGGCGTCGAGCATCGCCCATGGCATCGCACGAGACCTCGCGGCCGATGGCTGGGATCTCGCGTTGACCACCTGGAGGAGGTACGACGACACGGCGGGCTACGGCGGCGGCAGCGGCGACGTCGCGGAGCTCGTCGACGACCTCACGGCTGCAGGAGCCCACGTGCACCTGATGGACGCGGATCTCTCCGATCCCGAGGTGCCGGCACGGGTCGTGCGCGAGGCTGCTGCGAAGTTGGGCGGACTCGACGCCCTCGTGCTGTCCCACGCGCATGGTGCAGACTCCTCGATCCTGGACACGACCGTGGAGAGCTTCGACAAGCACTTCGCCGTCAACGTGCGTGCCGCGTGGCTGCTCATCCGCGAGTTCGCACGGTTGGAGCGCGCCTCTGGCCGTATCGTCGCGCTGACGAGCGACCACATCGTGCACAACATGCCGTACGGCGCCAGCAAGGGCGCTCTCGACAGGATCGTCATCGCGGCGGCAGGGGAGCTCGGTCACCTCGGCATCACGGCGAACCTCGTGAACCCGGGCCCCATCGACACCGGCTGGATGGACGACCAGACCCGCGTCGCGCTGACCGCCATGCAGCCGACAGGGAGGCTCGGCACACCGCACGACGCGGCCGAGCTGGTGAGGTTCCTGCTGTCGGAGCAGGGGAGCTGGATCACCGGCCAGCTCATCAAGAGCGACGGCGGCTTTTCCACGCACTGACGCGTTGTGTCGTCTCGCGCTCGCCGGCCGAGCCGAGGCCGCCGCGCTCAGCGCCAGCGCGCCCGAAGGTACTGCGGCGGCCAGTAGGCGAGGTCGACGCCGAGCTCGTGCGCCGCCCGAAGCGGGAAGTGCGGGTCGCGCAGCAGCTCGCGGGCGAGGGAGACGGCATCTGCTCGCCCTGATCGCACGATTTCGGCCGCCTGGGACGGCTCCGTGATGATGCCCACCGCAGACACGGGCAGACCCGTCGAATGCTTGACCCGCTCGGCGAACGGCACCTGGTAGCCGGGACCGATCGGGATGTCGGCCTGCACGTTGCCGCCCGACGAGATGTCGAAGAAGTCGGCACCGGCGTCCGCGCACCAGCCGGCGACGGTGGCGCAGGCATCGACGTCCCACCCGGTCGGCGCCCAGTCGCTCGCCGAGAATCGCACGAAGAGCGGCAGCTCGCCGATGACCGCCCGAACGGATGAGACGACCCTCAGCAGCAGACGAGCCCTGTTCTCGAGACTCCCGCCATAGGCATCCGTGCGCCGGTTGCTGGCGGGGGAGAGGAACTCGTGCAACAGGTAGCCGTGCGCGGCGTGGAGTTCCACCATGCCGAAGCCGGCGCGGACGGCGCGGGCAGCGGCATCCGCGAAGTCCGACACGATCGCCTCGAGCCCGTCGGCGTCGAGCTCCGTCGGTACGGCGAAGCCGTCGAAGGCGATCGACGACGGCGCGACAGTGGGCCAGCCGCCGTGCTCTTCGGGGATGGATCCGTGCCGGCCCTCCTCGCCCCACGGAGCCCACGTCGACGCCTTGCGGCCGGCGTGCGCCAGCTGGATGCCCGGCACCGCACCCTGCGAGGCGACGTACGCCGCGATCGGACGCCAGGCATCGGCCTGCTCGTCGTTCCACAGGCCCGTGTCGCGGTCGGAGATGCGGCCCTCCGCCGAGACGGCCGTCGCCTCGGCTACGACCAACGAGCTGCCGCCGGCCGCGATGGATCCCAGGTGCACGAGGTGCCACGACGTGGGGACGCCGTCGCGTGCCATCACCGAGTACTGGCACATCGGGGCGGTGAAGATGCGGTTGCGCAGACGGGTTCCGCGGATCTGGATCGGGTCGAAGAGCTCGGACATGGACGTTTCCCCCGCTCAGCCTTCGAGTGCGGTCAAGAACGCCCGGAGGTCGGCGGGCCCGGTGAAGACGTGCCCTGTGATGCCGATCGCCTCCGCACCCTCGACGTTCTCCGGTTTGTTGTCGATGAAGACCGCGTGCGCGGCGTCGATGCCGAGCTCGTCGAGCGCGTGGCGGAAGATGGCGGCATCTGGCTTGACCAGCAGCAGCTCACCCGAGACGAACACGCGCTCGAAGAGCGATCCGATGAGCCCCTGCCGGAAGTAGCTGCCGAAGTCGGCGCCGGCGTTCGACAGCAGCGCAAGCCGCGTGCCGCCGTCGCGGAGGTCGACGAGCACGTCGATCGTGCCGGGGTCCACGCTCAGCCAGCCGCGGAAATCCGTCACCCACAGCAGATGCAGCGTGCTCTCCGACCATTGCGCGTGCGTGTCGGCCTCGATCCGCCTCCAGTAGTCGTGGATGCTGACCGTTCCCTGGTCGAGCCCGTCTCGATGTCCCCAGTACGACGGCCAGAACGCGTCGGGATCGACGCCCGCCACCTCGATGAGCGCCTGCCGGTCCGCTTCGCTCGGGCTGAGGGAGATGACCTCGCCGTAATCGAAGATGACCACGCGGTCTGGCAGGGAGATGGGCATCGTGAGCCTTTCGTCGTCGTGCTGTGAAAACCTATCGTGATGGCATGACTACCGACGCGGAGCACGATCGCGGCCAGCCCGCACGCCGTCGCTGGACGCTGGAGGATTGCCGCGACTGGATCGCCGTTCCCGGCGTCGACGACGACAAGTACTCGCGTGGGGTGCTCGGCATGGCCACAGGCTCGGACCGGTATCCGGGAGCGGCCGTGCTCGGGGCCGAGGCTGCTGCGCGCACCGGCATCGGCATGATCCGCTACGTCGGCGACGACGTGCCGGCCGGGCTCATCCTGCAGCGGCGTCCTGAAGTCGTCACTGTCGCTGGACGAGTGCAAGCCTGGCTGCTCGGATCAGGCACGGATGCCGCACACCGTGACCCCGCCGCCACCGACCGCCTGCGCTCGGCGCTCGCCGAAGGCGTTCCGGCGGTCGTCGATGCGGGGGCCCTGGATCTTCTCGCGGTGGCGCGTGGTCCGGTCGTCGTCACTCCGCACTACCGCGAGCTGTCGCGGCTGCTCGCGGAGGAGGGCGTGAGCGCATCCGCCTCCGACATCGCTGCGGATCCGGCGGCTTGGGCAGTGCGCGCCGCACGCGCAAAAGGGGTCGTCGTTCTGCTCAAGGGACACGTGACGCACGTGGCCGCCCCGTCCGGCGAGGTGCTGGACGTCAGCACGGGACCGGATGCCGGCTGGCTGGCCACCGCCGGAAGCGGCGACGTGCTCGGCGGCATCCTCGGGGCCCTCGTCGCGACCCACGCCGACGCCGTCGCCGAAGGCGGGGCGGAAGCCATGGCCCGCCTGGCGGCGACCGCCGCTGCTCTGCACGGTGCGGCCGCAGCTCTCGCGAGTTCTCGGCACGGCGGCGGACCGATCGTCGCCCTCGATGTCGCAGACGCGGTTTCCGCCGTGATCGGCCCGATCGTCGACGATGGGACGTGAGTCGGACAGCCCTCCTGGGCTCGGTAGCATTTAGGACTATGGCGACCGACACCGCGACCGAGGGGCGGTCAGACACCGCGCCCGGCGCGCGCGAAACTCTGCTGCGACTGAGCCACAACCCTTACGCGCAGTGGGGTGCGTTCCTGATCGTGCACGTCGTGCTCTGGCTGTGCGGCCTGTATGGAGCAGGGATGCCGCTCGGCGATGTCACGATCGTCTACCTGCCATGGGCGCAGGACGCGCAGCTGGGGCATCAGTTCATGGGTGTGACGGCGCCGTGGGTGTATCCGCTGGTGGCTATGGTGCCGATCCTGATCCCGCTCCTGGCTGGGCCGGACAACTACGTCATGGCCTGGCTGGCCATGGTGACCGTCTTCGATGTGATCGCGTTCGCCGTTCTCGTCACCCGCAGGAGGAATCGTGCGACGGCAGCTGCCTGGTGGTGGCTCGCCTTCCTGCTGCTCCTCGGACCGGTCGTGCTCGGGCGCCTCGATGCCGTCTCCGTCGCCATCGTCATCGTGGCCCTTGTCTGGCTCGCGGCACGGCCCCGGGCGGCGGCGATCCTGCTGGCGGTGGCGACCTGGATCAAGGTCTGGCCCGCAGGCATCATCCTCGCGATCCTGATCGCGTCTCGCCGCAGGTGGCGGATGCTCGGATACGTACTGGCCGCGAGCGCCGCGATCGTGATCCTCGGCGTGGCCTTCGGCGGGCTCTCCAACCTGTTCAGCTTCGTCACGCAGCAGACGGGACGCGGGCTCCAGATCGAGGCTCCGATCAGCGCGCCCTGGTTCTGGGCGGCGGCGCTGCACGCGCCGGGCAGCTTCATCTACTACGACCAGAATCTGCTGACGTTCCAGGTGATGGGACGCGGCATCGACGTCGCCAGTGCCGCGATGACGCTCGCACTCGCCATTGCCGTGATCGTCGTCGTACTGATCGGGCTGCGTGCCGTGATGCGCAA